>JBHIWX010000023.1:0-49234 GCA_041987205.1 Rhizobiaceae bacterium
AATCACGGCTATGTCAACCGCATGGCCGACGGTCGCTACCAGCTGGCCAGTGAAGTGATGCGGCTTAACGCCGTGTACGAAGAGGGTATCGATCTGGAGCGGCACGTGATGCCCAGGCTGCACCTTCTGGCCGAGCGTACGGGTGAAACAGCGTCGTTCTACGTGCGCCACGGCGCCTACCGCATGTGTCAGTACCGGGTGAACTCCCCCCATCGCCTACGCATGCACGTTCAACCTGGCGATATGCGTCCGATGGACGATGCTGCCGGCGCCCAGGCCTTGCGTACACCGTTTGCCAGCGGCATCACCATGCAGAAGCCGTTTTTCTCGATGGGGGCCACGGACCCGCATGCGGCTTCGGTAGCCTTTCCCGTCTACGGGGCAGGCGATGAACTGGTCGGGGCATTGGTGCTGTCAGCCGTGGCCTGAGCCGTGGGTTGGGCCACGGGCTGGGGCGTGCCGGCGGGTACCGGTGAGGTGATTTCGTTGAGTATGGCGAATACGCCGGCCTGCTTGCGGCCCTCGGGCGCCTGGATGATGCCGTTTCTGGTCTCCTGCGCCTTGACGCAGGCTTCACGCATTTCCTCGTATCTGGAACTGGCGCATTCGGCGCGATAGCGCGCAAGCCTCTCCTCATCGTTTGCCATCATCGCCGTCACGATCCGGGACGGGAACAGCAGGTCGCGGTTCTTGACGTAGGTCTCGCCCCTATCGATCGCGCGTTCCGCCTGCAGGATTTCTCCGCGGTCGGTGTATTTCTGGGCAAGGGCCTGATGATATTGAAGCGGTGCGTATTCGATGTTGCGCGCGGTCTTCAGGATTTCCAGCGATCGCCGGCCATTATTGGATTGCTCTTCCATCTGATAAGCCAGCATGACGCCGAACGGGTCGTGCCGGGTCGGTCCCTGCAGGCCCCGGTTCAGCAGTTCGCGCGCCTGCGCCATCTTTGCGGAATTGTCCTCCTTGTGCGCGGCGACGAACTGACGATTGGCCTCGAACATGTAGCCGTAATTGCCGCGTATCGCGGTGAAGGTCTTGCCGTTCGTAACCTTGGCGAAGGATTCATCGTCACGCACCGGCGGGTCGACATCGAAATAGTGCTTTTCGATGTAGGCGCGTACGAGTTCGCTTCGCTTTTCCGGGCTCTGATGCTGATGCAGCACCTTTCTGCCGACATTCGTGGCGACTTCCGTGACGACGGCGGCACCCAGCTTGAACAGGCCCTTCTGAGCGGTCTGCTGGTCACCGCCGATCAGCCCGGCGACTGCTTCCAGCGCTCCGGCTTTCGCCAGTATCGGGCTGAGCTGGCTGCGCAGGATCTGCTGCTTGCCGTTTGACTGGCTCTGATAGTCCAGGATCTGCAGCATCGCCTCGATGTCGTAGCCGGCCCGCTGCAGCAGATCGACGCCCAGCTGATCGGCCTCGTCTTCCTGCAGGCGCGACCAGAGACTGTTCAGGATGTCGTCGGAAATGGTCCGCGCCGCCATCCAGTAGAGGCTGGCCTGTTTGTATTGCTGATCCAGACGCTCTTCATCGGCGACATAGATGGTCGTGGTGTTGCCCTGCCGCGACGCCTTCGCGTTGGAGGCGTAGAGCCCCATGATCGCGAAACCCGCCGCCCTGTTGATCACGTCGAGGGTCTGCTTGGCGCGCGCTTCGCGCACCGAGTGGTTCAAGAGAACGTGCGACAGCTCATGGGCCAGGAGCGCGGCCAGTTCGTCTTCCGACTTGACGTATTCGAATGTGCCGATGTTGACGAAGATGTCGCCGCTGCCCGTTGCGCTGGCGCCGAAACTGGCCTCCGGCACCAGAAAAAAGCCGAGACTCGGCAAGGGACCCTGCCACTGGTCCAGCAGGCGTGTGACGATCCTGGCGAAATAGTCTTCCATACCCGACGAGGGGACGCGGCCGACATTGGCCATCTCGATCATCGAGCCGGCGCGCGGCACGCCTGAAAAGGCAAGTTCGCTCGTTGCTGGTGCGATCTTCTGGTCGCCGAATACGATGAAGCCGTTGTCGGGTTTCGAAGCTCTGCGCAGCGCCTTCTCGATGGTCTTTTCGGCGGGAAGCAGCCTTGCGGTCAATGTGCCACCGCCGCCATTCGATCCGCTCGACTGGCAACCCGCCAGGGCAAGCATCGTGGCCAGCATGCCGGCGCCGACCATGCCGGCGACCGGCCCGCGTCGGAATGTGTGCGATCTTGAGGTTGGAGAGGGAGATGCCGAGCCTTGCTGGTGGCGTATCATGCCCCGTCTCCCTCAGCAGCCATTGCCGAAATTGGCAACTGCCTTGACCCTTCCCACACAGGGATCGGCGCTCTTGTATCCGGTCGACACCGCCGTCTTCGGCCCGACGATCTTCACGGTTGCCGTGGTCAGCCAGACCTTCTGGCCGTTTGTCGCTTCGATCTGGAGATAGGGGGAATTGATCTGCAGGATCGGGATCGGACCCTTGCCGGGATCGGGAAGCAATGATGCGGGAAAGTCGCGTATCCGCTCGCCCGGTGCGGAATAGACCTTCAGCCGGTTGCCGGTATAGGCAACGATTTCGGCAGCGCCGACCGGCAGGCTGCCGGTGATCAGCGTGGCCGCCATTGCCGCCGTCGCGAGCATGCGCCGTACGGCGCTACCCGGAAAAATCCCCATGCCCATCCTGCCGCCTGTCCCCGTTTGGCATTGCCGGAGTAATCGTGGCGCAAGATTCTTGTTATCGTTCGAGGAATTTTTCCGCTGGCATTGTTCTTCTTGTTGAATTCTTCGAACGACTGATTGTTTGAACGCCATCAGTCCCTGAAATCAGATTAGCAGTCAGGAAGGGCGTGTCAATCATACGTTGTATTGGTCCGGGAAAACTACCGCATAGCCGGGTTGGCCAGGGTGACCAGTCCCAGCATGCCGAGCACGTTGATCGGCGCCCAGCTGAAGCCGGCCATGGTAACGATGAGCGTTGCCACGATGACGGCAAGTGAGACCAGCGTGTAGGTGAAGTTGGGCGTGGCGGCGAGTTTGCCGACGACCGGACCGGGGAAGGGGATGCGCGGCAGACGTGCGAGCAGGGCAGGCCGTGTGCCCGCATGCGCCGCCCGGAGCAATTCTCCGAACCCGATCAGAATGAGCGTGACGAACAGTTCGAGCATGTTGTCCGTTGACACGCCCTTAGCCTCCGGCGGGTCGTGCCAGTAGCGCGCGCCAAAGCGGAACAGATTGTCCAGCGCACCGGCATGGGAATATACCCCCGGCAAGGTTCCGTGGAGATCGGTGATGATCTGGTCGGGGATCGCGGTAACGCTCACCCCGTAGAGCACGATGCGGTCCTGGATGAGAGATGAGAGCCGTTGCGCATCCGACGTCGAAAGGTCGAACAGGGCGTTGACATTGAGCGTATCGAAGGTGGTGCACAATCCGCCCTGACCCAACGCCTTCTGCCAGAGGCTGAAATTGCCGAGCAATTCGTTGAGAAAAATCTCGGCCGACAGCAGGATGCGGCCAAGGCTCGACGTCTCGCGCTGGAATTCCGGGCATTCGGTCTGCTCCGGCGAAGTCGTCAGCCCCCACTGGATCGAAAGCGCTGGAAGTGTCGTGCGGGCTTCCTCGACAGTGTCGCGGCCTTCCAGTTTTGCAGTCAGCGTGTTTCGATCGTCGCATCCGGGTGCGTATCGCATGTCGCGGCAGGCGATTTCGAAGAGCTGCGGCGCGGGCGTGAGCGTGGGGCTGTTTTCCCCGCCACTGGCTTCCCGAGTCGCAGCCACCATCGGGTAGCGGGTATCGTCTGGCATGCCGGACAGCGTTACGGGCCGGGTCGCCTGGAGGAAGTCGAGCAGGCTGGCATTGCCGCAGGTCTCCGACACTTCGCCGAAGGCGATGTCGCAGCCGGAGCCCGGCGCCTCGACACGGCCGACAAGTACGGGCGAGATGGCTTGGAGATCGGGATCGCCGGGTTCCAGCAAATCGCAGCTGTCACCCCTTTTGCGCATTCGCGCGGCTTCCGCGAGTTCGGCCGAATTGTCATCGTCGCGAGCGTTGCGAAAGGCAATGTCCATGAACACCGCTTTCGGGCGCTCGCACAGGATCTGCTCTAGTATCAGGCCGTGATCGCCCATGCCGATCGGATAGCCGCGCCCCGAATTGAGTTTCGCCACACTCTCATCGTCAAGCAGTACGACCGTGATGCTTGCCGGGTCGGCCTTCTGGTAGTGCGGCGCGACGATACGATAGATCAGGCGTTCGGAAATGGCGTTCGTGCCGGAGGTGATGCCCAGCGGATCGACAACACCGACAAGCAGGACGAGTCCGATGGTCACGAAAAAGGCGTGCCGGCGAAGCCGGTCAAACACCTTTTCGTAGGTTCTCGGAATTCCCTTGAATGCTCGGCACGCGCCCCGGACGAGTCTTCTCAGCATGCGCCATCATTGCGCAATCCCACGTTGCTGGGAAGCCGGTTTCAACCGTTGTGAAGCGAAGGTTTCCGGCAAGCCCTGAACCGCGCCGGGTCAGACAACCTCAAACAATCCTGCGGCGCCCATGCCGCCGCCGACGCACATGGTGACGACGACGTATCTGGCGCCGCGGCGCTTACCCTCGATCAGGGCGTGGCCGGTCATGCGCGCGCCCGACATGCCATAGGGGTGGCCGATCGATATAGCACCGCCATCGACGTTGTACTTTTCGGGATCGATGCCGAGGCGGTCGCGGCAGTAGAGCGCCTGGCAAGCGAAGGCCTCGTTGAGCTCCCACAGGCCGATATCGTCGACCTTCAGGCCGTTGCGCTCGAGCAGTTTCGGCACGGCGAAGACCGGGCCGATGCCCATCTCGTCGGGGTCGCAGCCGGCGACCGCCATGCCGCGATAGATGCCGAGCGGGGCAAGGCCGCGCTTCTCGGCTTCCTTTTCCTCCATCAGCACGCAGGCCGACGCGCCATCGGAAAGCTGGCTGGCATTGCCGGCGGTGATGAACCTGCCTTCCTTCAACTGCTGGCCGCCCTTGAAGACCGGTTGGAGCTGGGAGAGGCCCTCGAGCGTGGTTGACGGGCGGTTGCCCTCGTCCTTGTCGAGCGTGACCGCGACGTCGGAGATCTCCTTCGTCTCCCTGTCCTGCACCTTCATGACCGAGGCGAGCGGAACGATCTCGTCGTCGAACCGGCCTGCTGCCTGCGCGGCGGCGGTACGCATCTGGCTCTGATAGGAATATTCGTCCTGCGCCTCGCGCGAGATGCCGTAGCGGTCGGCGACGATCTCGGCAGTCTCCAGCATGGTCATGTACAGCGCGGGCAGGTGCTCGACCAGCCAGGGGTCGGCGGCGCGCTTCAAGTTCATGTCCGGGGTCTGCTCCAGCGAGATCGATTCAAGCCCGCCGCCGACCGTCACCGTCATGCCGTCGGTCATGATCTGCTTGGCGGCGGTGGCAATGCCCATCAGGCCGGAGGCGCACTGGCGGTCGAGGCTCATGCCGGCGACCGAGGTGGGCAGGCCGGCGCGCATGGCGCACTGGCGCGCGACGTTCATGTGGGTCGTGCCCTGCTGGATCGCCGCACCCATGACGACATCGTCGATCTCGTCGGGTGCGACGCCGGCGCGTTTCACCGCCTCGGCGATGACATGGCCGCCCAGCGCCTGGGCCTGCGTGTCGTTGAAGGCGCCGCGATAGGCCTTGCCGATGGGGGTGCGGGCGGTCGAGACGATAACGGCGGAACGCATGGTGGTTTCCTCCCTTGAGGGCTTCAATCAGGAACTGGCTTTTCGCATCGCCGTTTCGGCGGTCATGATCTTGGTGACGTGCTGGCCACCATCGTTGAACAAGTCGGGCTCATCCATCGCGCCGATTTCGCCAAAGCGCTCGGCGATAATGTCGGCATCGCGGTCCTTTTCGGCGAGATGCAGCCCCTTGCTCTCGTAAAGCCTCGCTGTCGCATAATGGCCGGCGCCGGCGAGCATGATCGTGCCGGTCGGCGCGTCCTCGCTGACCAGGAAGGTCGCGGCCGGCGTGACATATTCGGGTTTCAGCATGTCGAGCATCTCGGGCGACAGGATGTCCTCGGTCATGCGGGTCGCGGCCGTCGGCGCCAGGCAGTTGACCCTGATGCCGTATTTGGCGCCCTCGATGACCAGTGTGTTCATCATGCCGACGACCCCCATCTTGGCGGCACCGTAATTGGCCTGGCCGAAATTGCCGTAGAGGCCGGAGGTCGACGTCGTCATGACGATGCGGCCGTAATTGTGCTCGCGCATGTGCGGCCAGACCGCGCGCGTGCAGTTTGCCGAGCCGTTGAGGTGGACGTCGACGACCGCGTTCCAGTCGGCATCCGACATCTTCACGAAGCTCCTGTCGCGCAGGATGCCGGCATTGTTGATCAGGATGTCGACGCGGCCCCATTTGCGGACCGCCTCGGCGACCATGTCGCGGCACTGCTGCGCATCGGTAACATTGGCGCCGTCGGCGAAGGCCTCGCCCTTCATCGCTCGGATTTCCCCGACCACGGTCTCGGCCGGCGACAGCGAGCCGCCGGTGCCGTCGCGCGCGCCGCCGAAATCGTTGACGACAACCTTCGCGCCGCGCCGCGCCAGTTCCAGCGCATGCGCGCGGCCGAGCCCGTTGCCCGCGCCGGTGACGATTGCAACCTTGCCGTCGAAACGGATTGTCATGCCCTGAAATTCCCCCTGTTGCGTTCCTGTCCTAGCTGGCCGCCAGGATGGCCAGGCCCAGCCAATCGGCCACAAGTGCGGGCGAGTCAACGCCCTCGATCTCGACCGCGACCTCGTAGCGCGACAGGAGTTCGCCGGGCTTGCGCTCGCCGCACTCGACGAGGCGGAAGCTGCCGCGAACCCTCGCACCGGCCGGCACCGGCGTCAGGAAGCGTATCTTGTCGAAGCCGTAATTGATGCCCATCACCGCCTCGGTCGGGGCGGGCAGCACCTCATAGGCCATCGCCGAGAGGAGCGAGAGCGTCAGGAAGCCGTGCGCGATGGTGCCGCCAAACGGCGTCTCGGCCTTCGCACGAACCGGATCGACATGGATGAACTGATGGTCCGACGTCGCCTCGGCAAAATGGTCGATCATCTCCTGCGTCACCAGATGCCAGGACGACTGCGCCGAAAAGGTGCCGGCAAGCGCCTTGATCTCGGCCGCGGGCAAGGTCTCGAGATTTGCCGTCATGTCGTTGCGCCTTACTGATTGAACAGGGTTTCGCTGCCGGTCTTGACGTGGATGCCGCCATCGAGCGGCAGGATCAGGCCGGTGACATAGGCGCCGCCGCGCCCGCATAGGTAAAGCGATGCGCCTGCGATGTCCTCGGGTGAGCCGATGCGGCCGAGCGGCACGCCGGCCGAGACTTTCGCGACCTGCTCGTCGGTCGTGGTGGCGAAGGCCGTCATTTTCGACTGGAAGGGGCCGGGCGCGAACGCGTTGAAGGTGATGTGACGGCCCGCCAGTTCCTTGGCGAGAATGCGTGTCATGTGATGCACGGCGGCCTTGGAAACGGCGTAGGAATAGGCGCCGTCGCCGATCGGCGCCGAACCCATGACCGAGCCCAGATTGACCACTCTTGCGGGATCGTCAGGCGTGGCCGCCTTTTCCAGGAGCGGCAGCAATGTGCGCGTCAGGTGGAACAGGCCGGTGACGTTGACGTCGAGCACGCGGCTCCAGCCCTCATAGGGAAATTCGTCGATCGGTGCGCCCCAGGTCGTGCCGGCATTGTTGAACAGGATATTGAGCCGGTCGGTCCGCGCGGCAACTTCAGCTGCCAGCGCTTCGACGCCGTCCTTCGAGGCAACATCGCCGGCAAAGCCGGTGACGGAACCGCCTGCGCCTTCCTGCTTCAACTGGGCGTTGATCTCTTCGGCCACGGCGACGCATGCATCTGCCTTGCGCGAGGCGATCATGACTTCAGCGCCGGCGCGCGAAAGGGCGGTGGCGATCATCCGGCCGATGCCGGTTGCACCACCGGTCACCAGCGCCTTCTTGCCCTCAAGCGAGAAAAGTTCCTCGAAAATCGACATCCGTCCTCTTCCCCCGTCACAATATCCGTGAAACGCGCCGCATCAGGTCGACCCGGCTGTGCCATGCCCGATTGCGCCGGCTATGGCAATTGACAACATACTCGGTAGTATGCTCAGAATCGACCAGCCCGTAAAGGGGGAAAATCCGCGAGATGACACCAGTGTCCCGCACGTCGAGCGAAGCGCAGTCCATCGATCCGGCGGGGGTTCAATCCTCCGGCGACAACGGCCGCGACGTTATCATCGCCGCGGCAGCCGACTGCTTCATGGAGGCCGGCTACGGGGCGACCAGCATCGACGCGGTTGCCGACCGGTTGGGCGCGACCAAGGGAAGGGTCTATCACTATTATCGCTCCAAGGCGGAGCTGTTCTTCGAGGTGCACCGGCGCGGCATGGCGATCAATCTGGAGACGATCGTGCCGATCGCCGGCGCGGACACGCCGCCGCGCGACAAGCTCGCCGCGATGTGCCGGGCGCACATCCGCAACATGCTCGATCACATCAGTTACCAGCGCGTTGTCATGCAGGGTGTCGAGATGCATCTTGCCGGCGCGACGACACCGTCGCAGCGCGAACAACTGACACTGCTGATGCGGGAACGCGAGCGTTATGAGGGCCTGTTCCGCCGGGTGCTGGTCGAGGGGCGGGACGCTGGCGTCTTCGACTTCGGCAATGCTTCCTTTGCATCCAAGGCGGTGCTTGCCATCTTGAACAATCCGGTGATCTGGTATCGGCTGCGGCCGGGCGACGCGCTGACCGCACGCGAGGAGATCATCGACGAATTCGCCGGCTTCGCGCTCGCCTGCGTGAAGGCCGGACCTGCGACGAACATGAAGTCTCGAACGGGAGGATCATCCGCATGAGCAAGGATACGGCAATCGACCCCATGGCATTGGGCATGACGGAGCGGTTGAAGCCGATCCACGACAAGGTCGCCGCCATGGTGCGCGACGAGATCGCGCCGCTCGACGAGGAATTTCTTGCGGAAGTGGGCAAGGACGATCGCTGGGGCTACACGGCGCGCCAGACCGAGATCCTCGAGAGCCTTAAGAAGAAGGCGAAGGCTGCCGGGCTGTGGAATTTCTGGCTTACCGATTCGGAACGCGGCTACGGGCTGTCCACGGTCGAATACGCCTATCTGGCCGAGGAGATGGGCAAATCGCATCTCGCCGCCGAGGTGTTCAACTGTTCCGCCCCCGACACCGGCAACATGGAAGTGCTGGAACGCTACGGCACGGAAGAGCACAAGAAGAAGTGGCTGGCGCCACTGCTGGAAGGCGAGATCCGTTCGGCCTTCCTGATGACGGAGCCCGATGTCGCCTCGTCCGATGCGACGAATGTCTCGATGTCCTGCATACGCGACGGCGACGAATATGTGCTCAATGGCGAGAAATGGTGGTCGTCGGGCGCGGGCGATCCGCGCTGCAAGATCTACATCGTCATGGTGGCGAGCCCGGACGAGAGCCGTCCGAAACATCAGCAGCATTCGATGATCCTGGTGCCGGCCGAAACGCCGGGCATCGAAATCCTGCGCGCCATGCAGGTCTTCGGTGAGGACGACGCGCCGCATGGCCACATGCATGTCAGGCTTACCGATGTGCGCGTGCCGGCGTCAAACCTGCTGGTGCGCGAGGGCGCCGGCTTCGAGATTTCGCAGGGGAGACTTGGGCCGGGCCGCATCCACCATTGCATGCGCGCCATCGGTCAGGCGGAGCGCGCGCTGGAGGCGATGTGCATGCGCTCGCTCAGGCGCGAGGCCTTCGGCAAGAAGATCGCCCAGCTCGGCGCCAATTACGACATCATCGCCAATTGCCGCATGGAAATCGAAATGGCGCGTCTGTTGTGCCTGAAAGCGGCCTGGATGATGGATCAGGGTGATGCGCGCGCCGCCGCGCCCTGGATTTCCCAGATCAAGGTGATCGCGCCTCAGGTCGCGCTGAAGGTGCTCGACGAAGCCATGCAGATGCATGGCGCGGCGGGCATCAGCCAGGACTTCTCGCTGGCGCGCGCCTGGACCCATGTTCGTACGCTGCGTTTCGCCGACGGGCCGGACGCCGTTCACCGCCGCCAGGTGGCGCGCCAGGAACTGAAGCAGTACACACAGGAAAAAGTCTGATGAAAGCCATCGTCTGCCGCGAATACGGGCCAATCGCGAACCTCGACTATACCGAGGTCGACAACCCGGAGCCGGGGCCGAAGGAAGTGGTCATCCGCGCCGAGGCGATCGGGGTCAATTTTCCCGACGGTCTGCTGGTGCAGGGCCTTTACCAGGCCAAGCCGCCGACACCGTTCACGCCGGGCATGGAGGTGGTCGGCGAGGTCGTCTCAGTTGGAAGCGAGGTCGAGCGCTTCAAACAGGGTGATCGGGTCGGCTCGATCGCCACGCTCGGCGCCTATGCCGAATTGGTCAAGGCGCACCAGAATGCTGTGATGGCCATACCGGCCGGCGTCGATGCCGGGCAGGTGACCGCGCTGATGTGCGGCTATGGCACGGCGCACCACGCGTTGAAGCAGCGCGCGAAGCTGCAGCCGGGCGAGACGCTTGCGGTGACCGGTGCGGCGGGGCTGACGGGGCTTGCCGCCGTCGAGATCGGCAAGGCGATGGGTGCCAAGGTCATCGCGATAGCGTCCAGCGAGGAAAAGCGCCAGCTTGCGCTCGCCCATGGCGCCGACAGCGTGCTCGGCTACGACAACCTGAAGGACACGCTGAAGGAGGCGACGGGCGGCGAGGGCGCCGACGTGGTCTTCGACGTGGTCGGCGGCGAGGTGTTCGACGCCTGCACGCGCGCGATGGCGTGGAACGGCAGGCTGCTGGTCGTGGGCTTCGCGTCCGGCAGCATCCCGAAATTTCCGGTCAACCTGGCGCTGGTCAAGGGCTACAGCCTGGTCGGTGTCTTCTGGGGCTCGTTCACGCAGCGTGAGCCGAAGGTGCATGCCGAGAACATGGCCGAGTTGATGGAGTGGTACGCGCAGGGCATGGTCAGGCCGCATGTCGAGGCAATCTATCCGCTCGAAAAGGCCGTCGATGCGCTGGAATCCATCCATGCGCGCAAGGCAACCGGCAAGGTCGTGCTCAAACCCTGAACCGGAACCAAAAGAGCGAACGAACGGGAGGAACGGCCAATGAGTGAATTGCCGGAGACCATGCAGGCGCTGACCCTGATCGGCAACGGTTATTCGCAGACGCAGGAGGGGCCGACGATCACCAGCCTCGACCCGTGGCTGAAACATGAGAGCATTGCGGTGCCGCAGCCGGCCGACGGGCAGGTGCTGGTCAAGGTCGCGCTCGGCAACATCAATCCTTCCGACCGTCATTTCATCAAGGGCGAATACGGCCTGCCGCGTGTAGCCGGCCGCCCGGCGGGCTTCGAGGGGTGCGGCACGGTGGTCGCGGCGGGCAAGGGCGCTGAAGCGCTTGCCGGCAAGCGCGTCGCCTTCATCGCCAATCATTCCGGCGCCTGGGCGGAGTATGCGCTGACCGATGCCAGCGCCTGCGTACCGGTGGTCGATGCCGTGCGCGACGAGGACGCAGCGGCCTTCTTCGTCAATCCACTGACCGCGGTCGGCATGTTCGGCGAGGTCAAGGAAACCGACTCGAAGAGCTTCATCATGTCGGCCGGTGCGAGCCAGCTCTGCAAGCTGATCGCCGGCCTGGCGAAGGACGAGGGCTATTCGGCCATCTCGCTCGTCCGGCGACCCGAACAGGTCGAGCAGGTGCTCGCAATGGGTGCGGCGCATGCCGTGGACGTCTCCGCGCCCGATGCGCGAGAGAAGCTCACCGCGCTGATCGGCATGGGAAAGCCGCGCATCTTCCTCGACTGCGTGGCCGACCAGCTTTCCTCCGACATATTCTTCGCCATGCCGTCGCGGGCGCAATGGGTGATCTACGGCAAGATGTCGACCGAATTGCCGACGCTGACCCAGCCCGGCCAGTTCATCTTCCTCGAAAAAGTCATTCGCGGTTTCTGGCTGACGAAATGGCTGCGCGAACAGCCTCCCGAAACTAGCATGGCCGCCGGTGCCGAGGTGATGAAGCGTTTCGCCAGCGGCAAATGGAAGACGGATGTCGCCGCCATCATCCCGCTGGCCGAGGCGCATGCGAAGCTGCCCGACGCGCTGGCCGGCGCCAATACCGGCAAGGTGATGCTGAAGCCGTAGATTCCTAGTGTTCCCGGCGCCCAGCGTGACCGCTGGCGATTTTCGGGTTTCCAAGCGGTACCGGAAGGCGCTAAGCGAAACTACGGAGACGGAGTGCGTTCCTGCTGGTGCACTGACCGGCGAATGCGCCTGAAGTGAACGGAACCGTTGCCATGTGAGCGGCGGGCCTTTCGGGGGAAACATGGACATCAAACGGCATACGGATCGTTATCCTTCGGTCGCCTATCTGCGCGAGCGTGCGCGCCAGCGCATCCCGTATTTCGCCTGGGAATATCTGGAGAGCGGTACCGGACTTGAAACGGGCATTGCGCGCAATCGCGAGGCGCTCGACAACATCTGCATCACGCCGCGCTTCATGAGGGGCGACGTGCGACCGGAGCTGACGACGCGGCTGTTCGGCCGTGACTACAAGGCGCCGTTCGGCGTGGCGCCGGTGGGCGCTACTGGGCTGATGTGGCCGGGTGGCGAGGCGGTGCTGGCGCGTGCGGCGCGCGACAACGGGCTTGCCTATTGCCTGTCGACGGTCGCGTGCGAAACGCCTGAAACGATCGGCCCGATCGCCGGGGAGAGCGGCTGGTTCCAGCTCTATCCCTTCGACGACCGGGAAGCCGAGGCCGATCTCGTCGACCGTGCCGAACGGTCCGGGTTCGGGGTGCTGGTGGTGACGGTGGACGTGCCGGTTTCCTCGACACGGGAGCGCCAGCGCAGGGCAGGACTGTCGCGCGACAAGGGCGGCATTTCACGGATTGCGCAGGTGCTCGCCCGGCCGCCATGGGCGCTTGCCGTGGCCCGGCGAGGCATGCCGGGCTTTCCCACGATCCAGCCTTATGTCGGCAAGGTGTTCGGCGTCAGCCTGTCGGAATATGTCGCGAAGAATCTCGGCAAGGTCGATCTCGACCACCTCAAGGCGTTGCGGGATCGCTGGAAGGGACCGCTGGTCGTCAAGGGGCTGCTGGCGGAGGAAGACGTCGAGGCCTGTATCAAGCTTGGCGTGGACGGTATCGTCGTGTCGAACCATGGCGCGCGGCAGCTGGATGCCGCCCCGGCGTCGATCGATGCGCTGCGGCGCATCGCGCCGGTTGCCAAGGGCAAGACCGCCATCCTGTTCGACAGCGGGATTAGGACCGGGCTCGACATCGTGCGCGCTCTGGCTCTGGGCGCCGATTTCGTACTTGCCGGACGGGCCTTCATGTATGGCATCGCGGCGCTGGGCGATTCCGGCGGTGAGGTGGTTGTGAATCTGCTGCGAAACGATCTGGAAAACAACATGATCCAGCTCGGCTGCACGCGCGTGGAAGAACTCGCCGCCCACGCAAACGGGGCGTCCTGACCGGGGCCGCCATTTACCGTTCGCGGAACGCGGTCGGCCCCGGCTCTTTTTTCCCGCCGCGCCTTGACCTATTTGTAGTCGCAACACTGATTCCAACGGGGCGGGCATTGGCCTTTCCCGTTCCCGCCTCGAACCCAGGTGCTTATTCCATGAAAGATCCGATCGAAACCGCCATGAACCTCGTTCCGATGGTCGTTGAGCAGACCAATCGCGGCGAACGGGCCTACGACATCTTCTCGCGTCTGCTGAAGGAGCGCGTCCTGTTCATCACCGGGCCGATCGAGGACGGCATGGCGACGCTGGTCAATGCCCAGCTCCTGTTCCTCGAGGCGGAGAACCCGAAGAAGGAAATCCATCTCTACATCAACTCGCCGGGCGGCGTGGTGACCTCGGGTCTGTCGATCTACGACACCATGCAATTCATTCGCCCGCCGGTTTCGACGCTGTGCCTCGGCCAGGCCGCTTCCATGGGTTCGCTGCTGCTCGCCGCCGGCGCCAAGGACATGCGCTTCGCGCTGCCCAATGCGCGGATCATGGTGCACCAGCCCTCCGGCGGCTTCCAGGGCCAGGCCTCTGACATCGAGCGTCACGCCCAGGACATCATCAAGCTGAAGCGCCGGCTGAACGAGATTTATGTCACGCACACCGGCCAGGATTACGAGACGGTGGAGACCACGCTCGACCGCGACCATTTCATGACCGCCGACGAAGCGAAGGGCTGGGGACTGATCGACAAGGTCATCTCGTCGCGCGAACAGGAAGCCTCCTGATTCGCACCGAAAGCACGGTTTCAGGCCGCTTTGTCCGGCCCGTTGACGCGAGGGGAGGCCTTTGTGACATTCAGGTCACAAGAGGGCCTCCCCGTTAAGCTTATATAGAGGTTTAAAGCGACAAAATCGGGCCGTCTGCGGCTTTGCGCTTGCGAAGCGAGTTTCACGATGCTTGATTTGTCCCGATTACGGGCCAAATTAAGCCTGTACTAGCCGGTTGGCGGGCAAAATCTCCGAAACGGGATGTTCCGCCGAAGCATCGGAATCGGGAACCGGTTCGGCCTGGGGATGCCCATGGTGGCAGGATACGATGCGCCGGACCGAAAAGGGTGACGAATGAGCAAGGTATCCAACGGCGGCGAATCCAAGAACACGCTTTACTGCTCCTTCTGCGGCAAGAGCCAGCACGAGGTCAGGAAGCTCATCGCCGGACCGACGGTCTTCATCTGCGACGAATGCGTCGAACTGTGCATGGACATCATCCGCGAGGAAAACAAGTCCTCGATGGTCAAGTCCGGCAATGGCATTCCGACGCCGGGTGAAATTCTCAAGGTTCTCGATGATTACGTGATCGGACAGGCCCACGCCAAGCGCGTGATGTCGGTCGCCGTCCACAATCACTACAAGCGCCTGGCGCATGCCTCGAAGCACAACGATGTCGAACTGGCCAAGTCAAACATCCTGCTGATCGGCCCGACGGGCTGCGGCAAGACGCTGCTCGCCCAGACGCTGGCGCGCATTATCGACGTGCCGTTCACCATGGCCGACGCGACCACGCTGACGGAAGCCGGCTATGTCGGCGAGGATGTCGAGAACATCATCCTGAAGCTGCTGCAGTCCGCCGACTACAATGTCGAGCGGGCACAGCGCGGCATCGTCTATATCGACGAGGTCGACAAGATTTCGCGCAAGTCCGACAATCCCTCGATCACCCGCGACGTTTCGGGCGAGGGTGTGCAGCAGGCGCTGCTGAAGATCATGGAAGGCACCGTCGCCTCCGTGCCGCCGCAGGGCGGGCGCAAGCATCCCCAGCAGGAGTTCCTGCAGGTCGACACGACGAACATCCTGTTCATCGTCGGCGGTGCGTTCGCGGGCCTGGAAAAGATCATTTCGGATCGCGGCCGCAAGACCTCGATCGGCTTCGGGGCGACGGTCGTCTCGCCGGAGGACCGCCATACGGGCGAACTGTTCCGCCAGGTCGAGCCGGAAGATCTGCTGAAATTCGGTCTCATCCCTGAATTCATTGGTCGTCTGCCGGTTATCGCCACGCTGGAAGAGCTAGACGAGAAGGCACTGATCCAGATCCTGACCGAGCCGAAGAACGCGCTGGTCAAGCAGTATCAGCGCCTGTTCGAGATGGAGAATGTGGAACTGACCTTCCACGAGGACGCGCTCGACGCGATCGCGCGCAAGGCCATCGAGCGCAAGACCGGCGCGCGTGGTCTTCGGTCGATCATGGAAGCGATCCTGCTCGACACCATGTTCGACCTGCCGTCGCTGGAAGGCGTGCAGGAAGTGGTCATCTCCGACGAGGTGGTGCAGGGCAATGCCCGTCCGCTCTACATCTACGCCGAGAAGAAGGCGGAGAAGGAAGCGAGCGCCTGAGCGCTGAACACACTGTCAACACTTAAGAGAAACGCCCGTCGGGAACCCCCGGCGGGCGTTTTTCATGGTCGTGTTCGCTGTCGTCTCGAAGGCCGCGCAAAGCCGCGATCGCAATGCCCTTGAAGGCGCGCCCGCAGTATCCCAAATATGCTTTAACTACTCCCGCCCGACGACACCGGCAGCAGCAGCCGGCGCGTTCTTCCCGACAACCCTCCAACACGTGCCCGTACGGCCTGGCTGAGGCAACAGGGTTTCAACCATCCGGTTCGTTTGGGGGTGTGAAGTGCGCTGTCGGGCGTTAAACTGAACCGCAGGGATTCGGTTCCTCCTCCCGACGAATCCCGCGACTGAAAGGTGTCACAGATGAGCAAATCGGTGAAAACGGATATCGGATTGGGGTCCGGCGATACCTACCCACTGCTGCCGCTGCGCGATATCGTCGTATTCCCGCATATGATCGTTCCGCTCTTCGTCGGCCGGCAGAAATCCATTGCCGCGCTGGAAGAGGTGATGAATGCCGACCGGCAGATCCTTCTGTTCACGCAGAAGAACGCCGGCGACGACGATCCCTCGCCCGAGGGGCTGTTCGACGTCGGCACGCTGGCGACGGTGCTTCAGCTTCTGAAATTGCCGGACGGAACCGTGAAGGTTCTGGTCGAGGGCGTTTCGCGGGCGCGCGTGCTCGAATTCACGGATCGCGACGACTATCACGAGGCGAAGGCCGAGATCGTGCCCGATGCCGAGGAAGACCTCGTCGAGGTCGAGGCGATGGCCCGTTCGGTCGTCTCCGAGTTTGAGAACTACGTCAAGCTGAACAAGAAGGTCTCGCCCGAGGTCGTCAGTGCGGTCACGCAGATCGACGACTATTCCAAGCTCGCCGATACCGTGGCGCAGCATCTGGCGATCAAGATCAGCGAAAAGCAGCAGATCCTCGGCGTCTTCTCGGTCAAGGCACGGCTTGAGCATGTGCTGGGCCTGATGGAGAGCGAAATCTCCGTCCTGCAGGTCGAGAAGCGTATCCGCAGCCGCGTGAAGCGGCAGATGGAGAAGACGCAGCGCGAGTACTATCTCAACGAGCAGATGAAGGCGATCCAGAAGGAGCTTGGCGAGACCGAGGAAGGCAAGGACGAACTCGGTGAACTCGAAGAGCGCATCGCCAAGGTCAAGCTGTCGAAGGAAGCGCGCGAAAAGGCCACCGCCGAGCTGAAGAAGCTCAAGCAGATGAGCCCGATGTCGGCCGAGGCAACGGTCGTGCGCAATTATCTTGACTGGCTGCTCTCGATCCCCTGGGGTCGCCGCTCGAAGATCAAGACCGACATCTCCCACGCCGAAGAAGTGCTGGAGACGGATCACTATGGCCTGGAGAAGGTCAAGGAACGGATCATCGAATATCTGGCCGTTCAGGGACGCTCCAAGCAGATCAAGGGACCGATCCTGTGCCTCGTCGGGCCTCCGGGCGTCGGCAAGACCTCGCTCGGCAAGTCCATCGCGAAGGCGACGGGCCGCGAGTTCGTGCGCATGGCGCTGGGCGGCGTGCGCGACGAGGCCGAGATACGCGGTCACCGGCGGACCTATATCGGCTCGATGCCCGGCAAGGTCATCCAGTCGATGAAGAAGGCCAAGAAGTCCAATCCGCTCTTCCTGCTCGACGAGATCGACAAGATGGGCATGGATTTCCGTGGCGATCCGTCCTCGGCGCTGCTCGAAGTGCTCGATCCGGAACAGAACAACACGTTCTCGGACCATTACCTCGAGGTCGATTACGACCTTTCGAACGTAATGTTCGTGACGACGGCGAATACGCTGAACATTCCGCCGGCCCTGATGGACCGCATGGAGATCATCCGTATCGCCGGCTACACGGAGGACGAGAAGGTGGAGATCGCCAAGCGGCATCTGCTGCCCAAGGCGATCAAGAACCACGCTCTTTCCAAGGACGAGTTCTCAATCACGGACGAAGCGATCCGCCACGTCATCCGGCGCTATACGCGTGAGGCCGGCGTGCGCAATCTCGAGCGCGAGATGTCCAAACTTGCCCGCAAGGCGGTGACCGACATCGTGCGCAACGCCAAGAAGTCGGTGAAGGTGGACGAGGACAATGTCGAGGATTACCTCGGCGTGGCCAAGTTCCGGCACGGCGCGGCCGATCTGGAAGATCAGGTCGGTGTCGTGACAGGCCTTGCCTGGACTGAAGTCGGCGGCGAGTTGCTGACGATCGAAGGTGTGTCCATGCCCGGCAAGGGCCGTATGACGGTGACCGGTAATCTGCGCGACGTCATGAAGGAATCGATTTCCGCGGCCGCATCCTATGTGCGCTCGCGGGCCATCGATTTCGGCGTCGAGCCGCCGCGCTTCGACCGTACCGACATCCATGTGCACGTGCCGGAAGGCGCGACGCCCAAGGACGGTCCGTCGGCCGGCGTCGCGATGGCCACAGCGATCGTGTCGATCATGACCGGCATTCCGGTTCGCGGCGATGTCGCCATGACAGGCGAGATCACGCTGCGGGGCAGGGTGCTGCCTATTGGCGGTCTCAAGGAGAAGCTGCTGGCCGCGCTGCGCGGTGGCATCACCAAGGTGCTGATCCCCGAGGAGAACGCCAAGGACCTGCCCGAGATCCCGGACAATGTGAAGAACGGTCTGGAGATCGTGCCGGTCAGCCGGATGGAGGAAGTGCTCAGCCATGCGCTGACGCACCAGCCCGAGCCGATCGAGTGGACGGAAGCCGATGCGGAGAAAGCCCGCAAGGAGATGGCGATCGCCGCTGATGGCGATGCCGAGGCCGCGGTTACCGCGCACTGATCCGCTACCACGCGAAGCAAACAAAAACCCCGGGCGGAAACGCCCGGGGTTTTTTCTTGTCCGAAATTAGCCGGTTGGTGTTCCGGCTCAGCCCCTGCCGAGACGACCGGCAGCGTGGGCCAGCATAGTGTAGACCTTGCCGGTGTCCGACGTCAGATAGGTCTGCGTCATGACGTTGTCGCGGTCGTTGCGGCCGACATCTTTCAGGAGACGCTCGAAATCCGCGATGTAGCGGTCGACCGCAGTGCGGAATTCCGCCTCACGGCTGTATTTCGCGCGGATCTCGTCGAAGGTCTTCTGGCCCTGCGGCGTGTAGAGGCGGCGGGTGAAGACGTTGCGCTCACCGCGCTGATAGCGCTCCCAGACATCGACGACGCTGTCATGGTCGATCGCGCGGGCGATGTCTGTCGACAGCGAGTTGAGACTCTCGACCGCGTCCTCGGCCTGCAGTGTCGACTCCTCATCGGCATCGACGGGGGCATTGGCACGGGCAGGCGGCTCCTGGCGGTTTGCCGCCGGAGGCGGGCGGTGATCGTCGGCGCCGGTGTCGCGGGAACCGCCACGGCGCAGGAGATCGCCCACCCAGCGGCCCTGCTGCTGCTGGCTCGGAGCCTCTTCGACATCTTCCTCGTGATAGGCGGGCGCTTCACGGCTTTCCGTGCGGCTCTGAGACCGGCTTTCGGCTCGGCTCTCGGCAACCGGACGCGGACCGGAGCGCGTGTCGCGCGGAGCGGCACGACGCGGCGCGGGCTCCTGCATGTCCGGCGCGGGTGCGCGTACGGCCTCCAGATGCACCGGCGCGCTTGTTGCCGCTGTGCGCATGGTCGGGGCAGCGGCCATGCTGCCACCGCCACCGGCAGCCGCCAGACGCGGCTGCTGCTGGACGACGGGCGGTGCCGCGTCATAGGCCTTGCCGGACTTGGTGACGATTTCCGAAAGCTCCTTGAGGGCCGAGATCTGGTCGACCAGAACGCGGCGCATCGAATCGGCGCTTTCCTTGACCTCGACCGGGAGTTCCATGACACCGCGGCGCATCTGCGTGCGGGTTGTCTCCAGTTCGGTGCGGATGTCCTCGGACGCACCGCGCATCGCCTCGACGGTCTCGGCGAGACGGGCCAGGGCCTGGTCGAAGGATTCCTCGATTTCGGCGGTGACCTTGGAGCCGGCCGTGTTGGCCTTTTCCATGATCTCCTGGATCAGGCCGGACAAAACGCCCGAGAAGTTGAGAACCGACTGCTCGATCTGCGTCGAACGGTCTGCGATGTCGGCCGCAAGGTGCTCCAGCGGCTCCTGGCGTTCCTCCAGCACCGTGGCGAGCTGCTTCTGCGACTCGGTGACGGCATCGGAGGCGTCGCGAAGCTGCTTGACCTGCTTTTCGAAGCGCAGCGAGCTGCCCGAGAGGCTGTTGAGCAGGTATTCGGTCGTTTCGCCGACGGTGGTCGCGGTACGCTCGGCGACCTGCCGGGCGTTCTCGCTGTCCATGCTGGCGCGCTCGATCGATTGCGACAGCTGCGTGGCGCCCTCGGTGATATTGCGCTCCAGGGTGGCGATGCTGGTGCCCGCCTGGTTCGACATCGTGTCGAGGTTGCCGGTTGCCACCGTCATGCGTTCCAGAAGCTGGCCGATCTCGCTGGTCAGGCCGCCACCGACACGCTCGATCTCCGAGATGAGCTCGGAGCTGCCGGCGCGCAGGCCTTCGACGACCGGCATGCCGTGTTCGTCGAGGATGGTGTTGATCTCGCGTGCCCGCTCGGCAAGCGCGGAAGAGAACTCGCGGGTGCGGGTTTCCAGCGAACGCTGGGTCTCCAACAGTTCGCTGCCGAGCGTGGTGTTGATCGCGTGGGCGCGCTCGGTGAGCAGGTTGGCCAGAACCTCCGCCTTGGAGTCGATCTGGCGGCCGGTAACCTCGAACTGCTCGCTGAGATGTTCGGCGAACTGAGCCTGCTTGCCGTCGAGATTGACGAGCAGTTCGCGCGAGCTCTTCTCGACTTCGGCGAGGAACTCGTCACGGCCCTGGCGCAGCGTGGTGAAGATCGACTTGTTCTTCTCGTCGATCACGCCGCCGATATGGTTGACGGCATTGCCCATCGCTTCGCCGAGCAGTTCGGTGCGTGCCGAGATGTCGTCGACCAGCTTGGCACCGGCGGTGCCCAGATGCTCGATCTCGCCGAAGATGGCCTGCTGGCCTTCGCCGATGTTCTGACGCAGCAGCGAGACGCCTGAATCGAAGGTCGCCGACAGGTCGTTGCTGGCCTGACGGATGGACGTGCCGACGCGGTCGACCTGCTTTTCCATCTCCGAGACGAGGTTTGAATTACGCTGGTCGATGACCTCGACCTGCTCGAATAGCTGCTTCTGACCCCAATCCATGGACTGGCGCAGCGCGGCGGTGCGTTCGTCGAACTGCGAGAGCAGGGACGTGCCGGAGGTGGCGACGGCATCGCCGAGCGCGCGGGCGCGCTTGTCGATTTCCGAAACCAGACCGGTGGAGCGATTGTCCATCTTGTCGAGTTCCTCGACGAGGCGGGAATGGCCCTCGGCGATGGAGCGCTGGATGGTGTCCGTGCGCTGATCGATGATGTTGGCAAGATGGGTTCCGGCACGGACGACCATTTCGCCCATGTTCTCGGAACGCTTGTCGATCTCGGCGACGAGGCCGGTCGACCGGTTGTCCATCTTGTCGAGTTCGTCGACGAGGCGCTGATGGCCCTGCGCGATCGAACGCTGGATGGCGTCGGAACGCTCGTCAATCACATGGGCCAGCGTGGTGCCGGCCTTGGCGATCAGATCGCCCATGCGATCCGTGCGCTTGTCGATCTCGGCTGCCAGACCGGTGGAACGGTTGTCCATCTTGTCCAGTTCCTCGACCATGCGGCGATGGCCGGTGTTCAGCGTCGAGGTGATGATGCCGATGCGCTCGTCCATCGCCGAGGTCATCTCGCTCTGGATGCTCTCGATGCCAAGCCTTGTCTCCAGTGACTTGTTGGAAACGCTTTCGACGGCACGCTCCAGCGCGCCGGTGACGGCACCAAAGCGTTCGTCGATAGCGGCGGTCATCGCGTGCTGAACGCTCTCGATGCTGAGGCGGGTTTCGACCGACTTGTTCGACACATCGTCGACGGCACGTTCCAGTGCGCTCGTGATGGCGCCGATACGTTCGTCGATCGCGGCGGTCATCTCGGTCTGCACGCTCTCGATACCGAGCTTGGTTTCCAGAGCCTTGGACGAAACGCCTTCCATGGCCTGATCGAGAACGCCGGTGATGATGTCGCTGCCGGTCGTGAAGGAGCGGGCGACCTCGAGCGCGCGTTCGCGCAGGTTTTCGTCGAGACGGGTAACGTTGTGGGCAATTGCCTGTTCGATGCGCGTCGCCGTGGTCTCGAGCTTGCCGGAACGGTCCTCAAGCTGGTCGATCACGGAATCCATATGCGTGGTAACGCCCTGGCCGAAATCGGAAAGACGATCGCCGATGATCGTCCCGATCTTGTCGGTACGATCTTCCATCGCCTTGTCGAGCGCCTTGGCCTGGTTGCCCAGCGCCTTGATCAGCGTCATGCCGCGATTGCCGAATTCCTTGCCGGCCTTGCCGATCTGTTCGTCGACGAGCTGCTCGATGCGTTCGGTGACGGCTTCGACGCCCTTCTGCTGCGAGCCGAGCTTGTCGAAGAGATTCTCGATGCGGCCGTCGAGCATGGAGCCGAAGCCCGTGAGACGGGATTCCACCGTGGAATCAAGGTCCGCGACGCGATCCTGGACCATGCGGTCGAAATCGGAGGCACGCAGCGCCACGGCTTCCGCGATCTGCGAACCGCTCTGCGACAGCATGTCGGAGAGGCGGCCGGTCACGTTTTCGAGCTTGCCGGTGACGGCGAGGCCTTCGGTGTCGATGGAGTCTACGATGCGCGAGGTGGTCGCCAGTACGGCGGCCTCGATGCGCGAGGCGACGGCGTCGACCTCGTTGGTGATGCCGGTATGGGTGTCGGCCAGCGAGTCGCGCAGAAGGTCGACATGGCTGATGATTTCGTGGCGTTCCTCGGCCAGTTCGCCGACAAGCCCCTTCAGACGGACCTCGGCATCCGTATAGGAGCGCTCGAGATTGCCGACTTCAGACTGGACGAAGCGTTCGAGCTCGCTGGCGCGCGCGATCGCGCGCTCCATGCCCTCGTTGATGGCGGCGACCTCGCGGCGGATGGCGCGCCCGACGGTCGCGACCGAGGCCGCGGCGGTGTCTTCGGGACGCAGCAGGCGCACGGCGGCTTCGGTCATGTTCTGTGCGGCGACACGCATTTCCTGCGCGCGGCGGATCATCAGTGCGAACGACCAGATCAGCAGCAGCGGAATGACCACGATGGCGCCGAGGAACCACATGACCGGGCCGGACGAGGCCTGGCTGGTGCCGAACATGGAGTCCAGAAGACCGCCGTCGCGTGCGTATACATAGAATGCGCCTGCAAGGCCGATCCAGACCAGCGAGAGCAGAGCGGCAACCCAGAAGATGCGCGTGGAGGGTGCCTGGCCGAGCGCGAAGGAGACATTGCTCCTGCCAGTCCGGTCGTCATTGGCGGGCAGGAATTCCGACTTGTCGGCGCGCGAGGCCCTTTGACGCTCGGGCTGGCGCTCGTTTAAGCGTTCGGGCTGCCGTTCCGCGTTGCGACGCATGGCTCTGGGCTGAGGACGGGGCTGCGCGGGTGCGCGCTCCGGTTCGCCGCTCTGGCGCCTCAGATCGTTTGCCGCGTCGGCAAGCCTCTGTTCTAGCTCAAGGAAATCCGGATCGTTGTCGGATACCCCCGCGGACGGCGCCGGCCTGGCGGCCTGCTTTTCGTCCTCGGTGAAATCGATGTTCAACGCGTCCTCCACGGCCTGCAATGCCGTTTCGGAGGCGGTATCCTTTTTCGGTTCAGACGCCATACTACTTCCCCGTAACAACGCTCTAGACCTTTGCGGGAATAGAGCTACTCAATACCCTGTTGACCGTGGAAACAATTCAAACGCTGGTGCCGTGGTCTTCGCCGGAGCCTGCCTGGCGGACGGAACGGCTAGGGCCATCCCGGACGTTCGGCATGCATCGACCTTTTATCCGCATCCTTCGGTACCATCGTCCGAACATCCCCGGTCGAATGGGGATCGGTCGGTGGCCCGGTTCGGCATCCGAATGCGGGAAACGGTGGAAAACCTTCCATTACCCGTGCGTTCAGCTGCAAAACCTTGCCGCCAAAGTACCGTAATGGCACAGTTATTAATATTCGACAAGGAATCGGGGGTGCTGTTCCCCAGAAAGTTAACCTAAGGTTAACGGCGGGAGATTTGTGGGTTCTCCTGTGGATTCAGGGGGCTATGGAAGGGGTCGGCATCGGGGTGAACCGGCGTTTCCGGGGCGGTCGCTTCGAACCGGGAGCTTCGACCGAGGCATGACGGCCGGCGCGGCCAGTTTTACGGTCAAACGGACAGGCAGCAGGGCGGGCAGGGCATTGGCGAGCGAGCAGCGCGAAGACCAGTCGGCAAATGGCGCGGCGCAACCGAGCGAGGCCCAGCTTCGCTATCTGCGTTGCGGCGTGGATCAACCCGGCGGCAAGCTGCCGCTGTTCGACGAGGACGGGCAAGCGTTCAACGCCAGGACGATCCGTTCCTGCGTGGAAAAAGGCTGGGCGGAGCCCTGGTTCCACAATCCCGCCAAGCCGGACTGGCTGGTCTGCCGGCTGACCGAGGCGGGCAGGGCGGTCGCCGACGCACAGTCCTGACCCATCGGCGACCAAGTCCCGTCCCTAGCAGTTCCTGCCCCAAACAAGTGTTGTATGACTGCTCCGATGCATTCGGTGTGACGGGCGGGCTTTCGTTAACCTTTTGTTTGCCATGGCGGCGTCACCCTTTTCCTGTTGAAGAATCGCGGAAAGGGTCCAATCATCATGCCCATGGCACTGAAAGCAGACATTTCGCGCGCGGCGAGGGCGGCGGGGACGGAAAAACCCGTCGATCTGGTGCATCTGTCGACCCAGACGCTCGGCGATCGCGAACTCGAAAAACAGGTACTGGGTGTCTTCGCCTCACAGGCGGGCATCTATGTGAAGACATGGAAGGCCGCCGAGGGGGGCGATGCGCGTCGGCGCGCAGCTCACTCCCTCAAGGGTGCGGCCAGAGGCATTGGCGCCTGGAATCTTGCCGAGCTCGCCGAACGCGCCGAGGTCCCGGGCTTTGGCGAGGTCGATGCGCTGGAAGACGAAGTCGCACGGGTGTGCACCTATATCCGCTCGCTGCTCTAGGTCGTTCGGGCTACAGACGTTCGGGAGGTCGGCGCCTTGCCGATGGCGGGGTTTGACCTGCAACCGTGCTCCATCGGGTCCTTGACTTGAGGCACAGCTTCGCTAAACCGGCGTGAAGGTCCCGAGCGGGCCGGGGCTACCAGATTGACGGCTGTTCCTCCCCGCGGCCGAACGAGTTTCGGGATTCATCCTTCATGGCCAAGATCACCTACATCACCTCCGATGGTGTCGAACATGTTGTCGACGCGGCGAACGGGACCACCGTGATGGAAAACGCGGTGAAGAATTCTATCCCCGGCATCGAGGCCGAATGCGGCGGTGCCTGCGCCTGCGCCACCTGCCATGTCTATGTCGACGACGCCTGGACGGATATCGTCGGCACGCCCGACATCATGGAAGAAGACATGCTGGACTTCGCCTGGGAGGGCAAGCCGACCTCGCGCCTGTCATGCCAGATCAAGGTTCGCGACGAACTTGACGGGCTGATCGTGCATATTCCCGCGCAACAGGCCTGACCGCGCGGCGTATTCGGTTGCTTAACCGGTCTTTTTCGGAATTTTCAGAGATTCAGATTCGCGATGCGTTCGGATCCGATCCGGACGTTGAATTGATGCGTAACGCGATATCCTGAAAGAAGTGGCTCCCCGGGCCGGATTCGAACCAGCGACCAACCGGTTAACAGCCGGTTGCTCTACCGCTGAGCTACCGGGGAACAGCGCTCGATGCGTGAACCGCGCATATAGCAAAGCGTTTCCCGCATTGCCAAGCCCTGTTGTTGCGAATTTTCACGCCTTCGCGTTAGCGCTTTGTTGAGACTGCCCCTTTATGCGGTTGTACGTCCGCGACACGCTTGACAGCTTGGGGCAACTCCCCGATATGTCGCGCCGGATGGCCTCGTGGCGGAGTGGTTACGCAGAGGACTGCAAATCCTTCTATCCCGGTTCGATTCCGGGCGAGGCCTCCATCTTTTCCCAGATTAGACGAAACAGACGTACCGTCCTTAACAAAGGCCGGGCCATTCTTCCGTTTCGAGCGCGCGCGTTTTGCAGCGACACGGCCAGGGGATTGTTCTCCCCGCTTCAGCTTTTTCCCGCTCACGTTAGTCCGGCTTCCTTCAACCGCTCCGAGCAGTTCGCACCATCTCACGGTTGATTGTCCGTTAAATGTCCCGGTGCTAATGTTCGGCGTTCCGCTTCCGGATCGCGTACCCGCTTCGACCCGACATCGAAGCCCGCGTGCCGGATGCGAGCATTCCCGGGGCCGCCGCGATTTGCTGGAGCCTGCCCATGGGACTTCGCCGGTTTCTCGGACTCAGGAAGAAAAAGCCGAAACCTCTTTCCCGGCCGGTACCATGGATTACCGATGGTGCCGTCGCCTATCTCGATCGGTTTCTCGATGAACACCCCTCGACATCGATCATGGAGTTCGGCGCCGGCGCTTCCACCCTGTATCTTGTCAGGCGTGGCGCAAAAGTCGTTTCGGTAGAGCACAATCCGGAGTGGCACGAAGCGGTCTGCCGTGCCCTTTCAGAAAGAGGGGACGTCGCCGACATGCGGTTGCGCGAAATTCCCTATCATGATGAAGCCGATCGGTTTCCCGACGGGTTTTTCGATCTGGTTCTGGTCGACGGGCGCGGAAGGGTGGCCTGCGCCGCCGCCGCAAGACGGGTCCTGCGCCCCGGCGGTGTCATGATGGTCGACAATACCGGGCGGATCGGCACGCCGGACAAGCCCGGCAGATACCACGAGCTTCCGGGCTTGTTCCCTGGGTGGCACCGCGAGGACTTCGTTCAGATCGGGCCCGATCAATGCGGCTGGTCCCCCAGACATCGCGACCCGGATCGCCCACCCATGACGACGGTGTGGATAAAGCCAGACTGATCTGGTGGATGTTAAGCCAGCCCCGCGTTTGCCGGAGACCGCCATACCGGTTGCCATCGGCATGGCGAGCGGCTAGAGCAGAAAGAACGGCGCGCAAGCGCCAACAGACCGCAATACCAGCCTTGATACGGGGATCGCGTTCATGACGCCGGACTTCGCCCACGCCCGAGAAAACATGGTCGACTGCCAGATCCGCACCTCCGACGTGACAAGCACGACGGTGCTTGACGCCTTTCTGGAAGTGCCCCGCGAGGCCTTCGTGCCGGAAGGGCTCAGGCCGCTCGCCTATACCGATGCCGAACTGACGATCGATGGTGGCCGCTGCCTCACACCGCCTGCAGCACTGGCAAAGCTGATCCAGGCTGCCGGGCCGAAGCCCGAAGAGGTGGTGCTACTGGTCGGTTGCGCGTCGGGCTATGCCGCCGCGATCCTGTCTTCCATGGTGTCTTCCGTCGTGGCGCTCGAGGCCGATTCGGTGCTTGCCGGGCAGGCGACCGAGGCGCTCGGCGAACTGGGCTATGGCAATGTCGCCGTCGTGGAGGGCGAATTGCAGGCCGGCTATGCCGCCGAGGGCCCGTACGACCTCATCGTGATCAATGGCGCGATCGGGCATCTGCCCGGTGATATTGCCGGGCAGCTCAAGGAAGGCGGCCGCCTCGTCGCCGTCGTCGGTTCCGGCAATTCGGCCAGCGCGCGTCTTTACGTGAATGAGGAGGGCCGACTGTCGTCGCGTCACCTGTTCAACTGCGCCCTCGCACCGCTGCCGGGCCTCCAGAAGGCGCCAGAGTTCGAGTTCTGAGCCGCGCCGGTTCCTGCCTGATATTTCAGTCTATCCACAGACGGCCGCCCGGAATGTTGCCGGGATGCAACTCAGGCTGCGTGACTGTGGGGTGCGACAAAGATTAATTTGACGCGTCATCCTGCGGCGATAGTCTGGCCCCACTTGTGACGCGCCCGGCTAGAGGGCGCTTTGTTGCGCGTTTGGTGGGACAATTCCGGCTGGCACCGGCCATTTCCATACGGCGCGTACTGCCGAAAGGTATACGGATGAAAAGGTGCACACGATTGGGCAGCAAGGCCATACTGGCTTTTGCGGTGACGGTGGGGCTCGGGAGCGTGGAAACGCGTGCCGAATCCCTGACGGAAGCGCTGGCGCTCGCCTATTCCAACAATCCCCAGATCAACGCCCAGCGCGCGGCGACGCGCGCCGTGGACGAGAATGTTCCCATCGCCAAGTCGGGCCTGCGCCCGTCGATCAACGGCAGTGCGGAAATCGGCAAGCAGTGGCGCGACGTTAACGGTTCGCCGAACCCGCTGCTCAACCGCACGACGGTTCTCGCGCCCGGAGGCTTCGGCGTGGTGATCTCGCAGACGCTGTTCGACGGGTTCCTGACCCAGAACAACGTCGCCGCCGCACAGGCCGCCGTGCATGCCAGCCGCGAAACGCTGCGCAACACGGTCCAGAACGTGCTGTTCGACGCGGCAAGCGCCTATATGGACGTGATCCGCGACCAGGCGATCGTCAATCTGCGCTCCAAATCGCTGGAGTTCCTGAATGAGCAGGTGCGCTCCGAGCGTGCCCGCTTCGATGTCGGCGAAAGCACGCGCACCGATGTCGCCCAGGCCGAGGCCAGCCAGGCCGGCGCAATTGCGCTGCTCAATGTTTCGCGCGCCAGCCTGAAATCGTCGATCGCCATCTACCGGCAGGTCGTCGGCAAGGATCCGGCCAATCTGACGCGGCCCAACGGGGTCGACCGCATGCTGCCGCGCAGCCTCGATGCAGCCTTCGGCATCGCGTTCGACGAGCATCCGGCCATTCTCGCCTCGCGCTATCTCGTCGACCAGGCTGACTGGAACGTGAAGGCGGCGGAGAGCAGCCTGCTGCCGACGGTCAAGCTCGAGGGCTCGGCAAGCCGCACCTATGCCGACGCCTTCCATGGCAACCAGATCACGGATTCTGCTTCGGTGACAGCGCGTCTGGCGGTGCCGATCTATCAGGGCGGTGCCGTGCATGGCAGGATCCGCCAGAACAAGGAAACGCTGGGCCAGCGCTGGATCGAGGTCGACCAGTCGGTCGACGCCGTGCGCGCCGCCGTCGTTTCGGCCTACAGCCAGCTTGAGGCGGCCAAGAACACGGTCAATGCCACCGACACGCAGATCCGTGCCGCCAATCTGGCGCTGCAGGGTGCGGTTGAAGAGCGCAATGTCGGCCAGCGCACCACGCTGGACGTCTTGAACACGCAGCAATCGGTCATCAACGCACAGCTCGATCTGGTCGCCGCCCGACGCGATGTGATCGTCGCCGGCTACGCGCTGCTGTCGGCGATCGGACGGCTCGATGTCGACCATCTCGGCCTGTCCGTCGCGCGCTATGATGCGATCGACCATTACAATGCCGTCCAGGACAAATGGTTCGGCCTGCGCACCCCCGACGGTCGCTGAACGCGACTTGATGGAAGCGGTTTTGGAGGGGCAGGGAAGCTTGCCCCTCGTTTTGCATTCTCACCTGACAGTCTGAACAGTCCGTTCTTCGCGCCGTTACGCGCCCGCGTTGCCGGGCGTATAGCGGTCAGGGCGAGGGGAGTGCTTTCTGAATACCCGGCATCGGAGAACTGTCTTGTGGTGCGAGCCGCCCTATGATCGACGGGTCACCCAAGGCATGGCCGGCGGGCAGAAGGCCTCAGCCCGCGCCCGTAAACGGCACCACATTGCCGGCCTTGTCCTTGCCGTCGACATTGAGAACACTGACGGCGATGGGCTTTTCGCGGCCGCGTACCACGCGCGTGCCGGCTGGCGAGAACGAGGCATGGCCTTCCACGGCGCGGGTGATGTCGACCGAGACCAGCACGATGGCATCGTCCCCCGTGGTCATGACGTCCCGCGACATCTGTTCCAGTCGTTGCGCCACGTTCACCGTGTCGCCGACAATGGTGTAGTTCTTGCGGTTCTCTCCGCCGATATCGCCAACGACGACGCGGCCGGTGTGGATGCCGATCCGCAATTGCAGCGGTGGTTGGCCCCGTTTGCGCCGGGCCAAGTTGTCCTCGCGCATGGAAAGGGCGATTGCACGCGCCGATTGCACGGCGTGCAGCGCGTGCTCCGCGTCGGCTTCGGGCGCGCCCCAGAATGCCATGACGCCGTCGCCCAGGAATTTGTCGATCGTGCCGCCCGTCGCCTCGACATGGGCGGTGATCATCGCGAAATGGGCATTGAGCAGCGCAGTGACCTCGTCGGCGTCCATGCGCTCGGACAGGGTGGTAAAGCCGACTATGTCGGTGAACATCACGGTCATGTCGCGCTGGACGGGCCGGCCGGCATTGGTTCCCGAACGCATCAGCCGCGCCACCAGTTCGCGCGGCACGTAGCGTGTGAACTGATGCAGCGTCTCGTGCATGCGGTTGAGCGCGTTTGCCTGATCGTCGACCTCGCGGACGCGCGAATGCGGCAGGGGTTTGATGTCGTCGATCTTGAAGTCCGACAATTGCGAAGCGGTGCCTGCGATCTGGCGCATCGGGCGCGACAGGTAGCGCCCAAGCAGTACGGCAGCGATCACCGCCATGAGGAGCCCGATCAGGCCGGTGACCATCGCCAAGACGGCGCGCAGGATTTCCTCCCCGACATCGGCCTTGGGATAGTAGATGCCGAGCTTGAATGGGCTTGCGGAGGAGCCCATGAGCTCTTTCGTCAGGAACATGAAACCATCGTCACGGCCTTCGGTGACGAGAACCTCGATGCCCTGCCGATTCGCGGCTTGGAAGTTTTCCCGTTCCGGCCGTGCCTCGGCAATGCGCTGCAGGGTCTTGTCGGGGAATTCATCGAGCGGAATGGCGATGCGGTTTCGGAAGACATGCGGCAGGCCGGAATGGGCGATCACCGAATTGTCGCTCTCGAGCAGGAAGACGGTGGCGTTGTTCTCCGTCCCAAGCCGAACCATGATCCGGCTGATGGAATCCCTGCCGATGAAAGCGACGACGGTACCGCGAATCTCGCCGTTTCGTCCCAGCCGCTGCGAGACCGCATGAAACATGGTTTCGTCGATCACGACCGGCCTGTGCCAGACCGGTCCCGTGGCGGATCCGGTATTTTGCGTTGCGAACAGTTCCGAGAGCCTTGCCCGGCGGATCGGCTCGGGTAGCTGGCCGATCGAACCCTCCGGCCTGCGGAGACGTCCATCGGCAAATGTGTCGCCATCGTAGACGATGATTCCTTCGACCGATGGCAGGCCCAGCAGGACCGTCTCAAGCGCGATCCGGCGTTCTGCGGATTCCGTGGCGTTGATTCGGCCCTGGGCATAGAGCCTGGCGACGGCGGAAACGGCGAGTTCGGCCTGTTGCGCTTCCGACCTGATCCGCCGCTCCATGGAATCGAACAGCACGATCGCCCGATCGTTGAGCAGCGAGAAGGTGTTGACGAAGTTCGTCATGACCGAAAGCGTCAGAACGGCGCCGACCGACAGGGCCACCAGGCCGCCGAAAGAGAGGGCAAGCAGGCCGCCGAGGGAGATGGTGAGCCGCTTGCGCTTTGTTGCCCCGGCCATTTGCGGTTCCGACTGCTTCATGTCCTGCTTTCCCGCAGAGCCCGTCGCTTTCGCTTGCCAGCGGTTCGCAGAGCGATCCGGAAGGTGCTTTCGACCGGGTTAGTGTTCAAAGACGCAATGGGTTGCATCCGGGTGTTGCATCCGGGGCGACGCAATGCGTGAGGTTTAGGTAAACCCCCATCGCAGGTTTGCCAATCCGTGCCCGGTCATTCCGCCGGTTTTGCGGCAGGGCATTTCCGCAGTGTGTCGCGGTGTCAAATTTTGACGTCAGGCCTTTGACCCCTGCAATGGCGGTGCTATAGAGCGGCGCGATTGCGGCCATCCGGATGTGGACGGCGCCAGCGCCAATTGGCGATGACGGCACGTACCGGCGGCTGCGAAGGCGGGCATGGTGGAATTGGTAGACACGCCAGATTTAGGTTCTGGTGCCGAAAGGCGTGGGAGTTCAAGTCTCTCTGCCCGCACCATGCTGCAGCGATCCGGTGTCCGCCGGCAGCCGTTACCGCGCAATTGACATGCGTGACGGCGAGCCCTGGATGAGCGGGCAGAGGAATTGACGTTAGCACGGCAGGATTAAGAATGCAGGTACAGGAAACGACGAGCGAGGGCCTGAAGCGCGAGCTCAAGATAACCGTCCCCAAGGCCGACATGTCGGCCAGGCTTTCCGAACGCCTTGAGGCGCTCAAGGGACAGGTGCAGTTGAAGGGCTTCCGCCAGGGCAAGGTTCCGATCAGCCATCTGCGCAAGGTCTACGGCAAGCAGGCCATGGCCGAGATCGTCAACGATCTGATCAACAAGGAAACCGGCGAGATCCTCTCGGGCCGTGGCGAGCGCGCCGCGCAGCAGCCGGAAATCTCAATGACCGAGGATGAGAAAGAAGCCGAAGCCATTCTCACCGGCGAGGCCGATTTCGAGTTCAAGCTCGCCTATGAGGTGTTGCCGGAAATCGAGGCGCCGAAGCTGGAATCGCTCGAACTCGAGCGTCTGGTGGCCGAGGTCGCCGATTCAGAGGTCGAGGAACAGGTCGAGACCCTGATCGAGCAGAGCGGCCTGCGTCCTTATGAGGAAAAGAAGGGCAAGGCCGCCGACGGCGATCGCGTGACGATCGATTTCGTCGGCAAGATGGATGGCGAGCCCTTCGAGGGCGGCAGCGACACCGACAGCGCGCTGGTGCTCGGCTCCAACCGGTTCATTCCGGGCTTCGAGGAGCAGCTGGTCGGCTCCAAGGCGGGCGATGAAAAGACCCTCAAGGTCACCTTCCCGGCAGAATACGGTGCGAGCCAGCTGGCCGGCAAGGAGGCCGAGTTCGACGTCACCGTCAAGAAGGTCGAGAAGCCGGGCAAGCTGGAGATCGATGACGAGATGGCCAAGCAGGTCGGTGTCGAATCCGCCGACAAGCTTCGCGAACTGGTGCGCGAGCAGATCGCCAAGCGCTACGACTCCTTCACGCATGCCAAGGTGAAGCGCCAGATCCTCGACAAGCTCGACGAGCTGACCAAGATGGAACTGCCGCAGAAGATGGTCGAGCAGGAGTTCGACAATATCTGGGGGCAGGTGACCACGGAACTGGAACGCAACGGCAAGACGTTCGAGGACGAGGACACCACCGAGGAAAAGGCTCGCGGCGAGTACCAGACGCTGGCCGAGCGCCGCGTCCGTCTCGGCCTGCTTCTGGCCGATCTCGGCGAGAAGGCGGAGATCCAGATCACCGAGGAAGAGCTGCAGCAGGCGATCATGGAGCAGGTGCGCCAGTATCCCGGCCAGGAACAGCAGGTCTACGAGTATTTCCGCGAGCATCCCGACGCGGTGGCCGGCCTGCGGGCGCCGCTTTACGAGAACAAGGTCATCGACCACATTCTCTCGGTCGCCAAGGTTACCGACAAGAAGGTCTCCCGCGAGGAACTGACCGCGGAGGACGAGGCGTAACCGGAGCCCGGTGCGTCCGTTCGATCGAACCAGGACCCCGGCCTTACGCCGGGGTCTTTTTCGTTGTGGGTAAGGCGTTTCGCACGCTGCGTTTGATTCGTTTTTGACGGCCTTGTGTCAGCCTTGCGACCGTATCCGATGGGCCACAAAGCCCGGATTTCAGCGCTTTCGCAGTGGATATTAAGACAAAAGTCGTATTTAACGCCCGAAAAGCGCCCCTTCCGGCGGTCATGCTATTGAAACGCGCCGGAGTTCGGTCAACGATCCGCACCCTTGGTGCGAGGGCACTAAATTACGGAAGGAAATCCCAATGAATAAGAACGAGCTCGTTTCGGTGGTCGCAGACAAGGCAGGCCTTACGAAGGGCCAGGCGGGAGATGCGGTTGATGCGATGCTGGACGCTATCACGGGCGTTCTCAAAGGCGGCGACGAAGTTCGCCTGCTGGGCTTCGGAAACTTCGTTGTAGCCGATCGCAAGGCGACGACGGCGCGCAACCCGCAGACGGGTGCGATCGTCAACGTCCCTGCCTCGAAGGCACCGAAGTTCAAGCCGGGCAAGGCACTCAAGGACGCGGTCAACAGCTAAGCGACTGTTCGTCCCGCCGCTTCCCGCGATCGCACCAGTGCCACGAGCCAGCCGAGAAAGCCGGAAGCGGTACCAAGACCAAACCCCGTCGTTCGCGACGGGGTTTTTTTGTTCTGGCTTCATTCGATCGAGCGCAGGTCGTCCCGCAGGTATGATCCGGCAGGGCAGGGCCGCGCGAGATCGTATTGGCGATCTCCGGCTCAACGTGTTGCGAAGTCCCGGGATCGCACCTATATCGACCCTGTCCCCAACCGGAGAAGCTTTCGACATGGATCTGAACCTCGCAGCCATCACCCCCAAGGTTTTGTCGCGAGAGATTCTGTCCAATGCCATCCTCCGTTTCACTTTCCGGCCTGTCCTGGTCCACGCCTGACGGCACGCCGCTTTTCATTGACCTCAACCTCACCTTCGGCCCCGAACGTACCGGCATTGTCGGCAGCAACGGCGTTGGCAAGAGCACGCTTCTGCGTCTGATCTCGGGCGATCTCATCCCTGCGTCGGGCGAGGTTCGCCTGTCCGGCACCTTCGCGATGATGCGGCAGGACGCCGGAGATGCTCCCCAAGCGACCATCGCAGACCTGTTCGGGGTGCGAACCGCGCTCGATCTGCTCGCCAGTGCGGGGGCCGGAAACGCCACTGCCGACGAACTGGCCGACGCGGACTGGACGCTGCCCGCACGGGTCGAAACCGCGTTGTCGCGATGCGGCCTTGCTGTTGAACCACAGACGCCGCTTGCGACGCTATCGGGCGGTGAACGCGAACGTGCGGCGCTGGCCGCGCTGGTCTTCTCCGCACCGGATGTCCTGCTGCTGGACGAACCGACGAATAATCTAGATGAGGCGGGACGGAAGGCCGTGCGCGATCTCCTGGGCAACTGGACGGGTGGCGCGATCGTTGTCAGTCATGATCGGGAGCTGCTCGAGGAGATGGATGCGATCGTGGAACTTACCTCGCTGGGCGCAAGGCGCTATGGCGGGAACTACAGCGATTACAGACACTGGAAAGCGCTGGAACTGGAAGCCGCCGAGCGCGATCTCGCCCATGCCGAAAAAACCAGCGCGGAAACTGCGCGACGTGCGCAGCATGCGGTCGAGCGCAAGGCGCGCAAGGACAGCGTTGGCCGCAAGGCACGAAAGCGGGGCGATCAACCGAAGATCGTGATGGATGCAGCCAAGGCGCGTGCCGAAGCTTCAGGTGGCGCAGGTGTCCGGCTCCGCGACGCCCGGCGTCAGGCAGCGGAGGAGGCCGTCGAGGCGGCGCGCGACAAGGTCGAGACCTTGCAGCCCCTGCGCATGGATGTTCCGTCAACGGGGCTCGCAACCGGCAAGACGGTGCTGCGGATGGACGGCGTGTCGTACGGGTACGATCCCGCCCAACCAGTCGTCCGCGATCTGTCGCTCATCGTTACCGGGCCCGAGCGTGTGGCCATTTCCGGGCCGAATGGCAGCGGAAAGACCACGTTTCTCCGGCTGATCACCGGTGAGATCGCGCCGCAGCGCGGGGTAATGGAATGTCGGGTTTCCTTTGCGTTGCTGGACCAGCATGTCGGCCTGCTCGATCCGTCGCGCACGCTGCTCGACAGCTTCCTTCGGCTCAATCCCGGTGCCGATACGCATGCGGCTCATGCCGCGCTGGCACGCTTTGGTTTTCGCGCCGACGACACGAAACGCCTGGCCGGCTCGCTTAGCGGCGGTGAACGCCTGCGTGCCGGTCTCGCATGCGCCCTTGGCGCCACGCCGCCGCCGGAACTGCTTATCCTGGACGAACCGACCAATCATCTCGATCTGGACGGCATCGCAGCGCTGGAGGCCGCCCTGAAGGCTTATGACGGCGCTCTGCTGGTGGTCAGCCACGACGCGGCGTTTCTTCGATCGATCGCGATAGACAGAACGGTCAGCCTCGGCGGATGACGACGGTTTCGCTCAGGCGGCGTCGCCCGACAGGTCGTAGGCGTCGGCGCCGGTGATCCGCGCCGTGACGATATCGCCGACCCTTACGGGCCGGCGCGAGGTCACGTGGACGACGCCGTCGATTTCCGGTGCGTCGTATTTGCTGCGGCCGGTTGCCGTGAGGCCTTCCGAACGGTCGATCAGCACGGGCAGGCGCTTGCCGACATGGCGTTTCAGGCGCGCGGCCGAAATCGCCTGCTGATGCGCCATGAAGCGGTTCCAGCGGCTTTCCCTGATCTCGTCGGGGACGGGTTCCAGCCCGAGTTCGTTGGCGCGTGCACCGGTGACGGGCTCGTAGCGGAAGCATCCGGCCCGGTCGATCTTCGCCTCATCCAGCCAGTCGAGCAGCATGCGGAAATCGTCTTCCGTTTCGCCGGGGAAACCCGCAATGAAGGTCGAGCGGATGGCAAGGTCGGGCACGACCTCGCGCCAGCGCCTTATGCGATCCAGCACCTTCTCCTGGTTGGCCGGCCGGCGCATGTTCTTCAGCACGTTCGGGCTGGCATGCTGGAAGGGTATGTCGAGATAGGGCAGCACCGCGCCCTCGGCCATCAGTTCGATCACCTCGTCGACATGCGGGTAGGGGTAGACATAGTGGAGGCGCACCCACGCACCCATGCGGCCCAGTTCGCGCGCCAATTCGATGAACTTTGTCCGCACGGTGCGGTCCTGCCATTGGCCTTCCGCATATTTGACGTCGATGCCGTAGGCCGATGTGTCCTGCGAAATGACCAGCAATTCCTTCACACCGGCGGCGACGAGCCGTTCGGCTTCGCGCAGTACGTCGGGCAGGGGGCGCGAGACGAGATCGCCGCGCAGCGCCGGGATGATGCAGAAGGAGCAGCGGTTTGAGCAGCCTTCCGAAATCTTCAGATAGGCGTAATGGCGCGGCGTGAGCTTGACGCCCTGCGGCGGGATGAGATCTAGCTTGGCATCGTGGACGGGCGGCGCGGCCTCGTGCACGGCGGCCATGACGCTCTCATAGGCCTGTGGGCCGGTGATCGCCAGGACGCCGGGATTGGCCTTGCGGATGACCTCCGGCTCTGCGCCGAGACAGCCGGTGACGATCACCTTGCCGTTTTCCGCCATGGCTGCCGAGATGGCGCCCAGCGATTCATCGCGGGCGGAATCGACGAAGCCGCAGGTGTTGACGATGACGAGGTCGGCGCCGTGATGGCGCTTGGCGATGTCGTAGCCCTCCGCGCGCAGGCGCGTGATGATGCGCTCTGAATCGACCAGCGCCTTGGGGCAGCCGAGGCTGACGAAGCTCACTCGCGGTGCGTTCATGCGGATTTCGCTGTTACTCGTTGGAAATGGCGCAGGCATGCCTGCTGTCCCTTATCCGGCTCATTAGCCGAAACGGATTTTCGGAACCAGAGATTTTGAAGTCCGGAAACCGATGGCCGGCCAATTGGCGTCGAAATGGGCAGACTGAAGACGTGTTTTGCGGCGGCGGGCACTTTTCTGGCACCCGCCGGAGGGTGCTCCGCCTGAGCGGAGGCACCCCGGCCGTTTGTGGTGCAAACAACCTGCCGTCTAGGCGGCAGGCCGAGAATAACGCTGATTTCAGCGTTTTCCCAAGCCCTGCGGCACCGGGATCCAAAACTGCCCGATGCGTAGGCAAAACCGGAATATGACCAAAAATTAACCAAATAACGGTTGCGCTGCACGTTTTGTCGCACCTGACGTAGCGGATTCCCAGCCTCAACTCGGAAAGATGACAGGCGTGTAACAGCTAACGCGCTGTTACCCTTAGGGAAATGAAGCGCGAACTCCGTCCTTCGGGCAAGTGGCACACCGTTTGCTTTTGGTTGTGCGGTGCAAACAAACTTGTCGGAGGTTCAAACATGACAAGCCTTTCAAGGAAATTCGCGGCTGCGGCCGTCGCCACGGCGATGACGGCGGGCGCGTGGGCGCTGCCCGCCAATGCGCAGGAGGAGACCATCAAGGTCGGCATCCTGCACTCTCTGTCGGGCACGATGGCGATTTCGGAAACCACGCTGAAGGACACGATGCTGTTCCTCATCGACGAGCAGAACAAGAAGGGCGGTCTGCTCGGCAAGAAACTCGAAGCCGTCGTCGTCGACCCGGCCTCCGACTGGCCGTTGTTCGCCGAAAAGGCCAAGGAACTGATCTCCGTCAACAAGGTCGCCGCCGTCTTCGGTTGCTGGACCTCGGTGTCGCGCAAATCCGTTCTTCCGGTCTTCGAGGAACTGAACAACCTGCTGTTCTACCCTGTCCAGTACGAGGGCGAGGAGAGCCAGCGCAACGTCTTCTACACGGGTGCCGCGCCGAACCAGCAGGCAATCCCGGCCGTTGACTACCTGATGAACGAGGAAGGCGTGGAGCGCTGGGTGCTTGCCGGCACCGACTATGTCTATCCGCGCACGACCAACAAGATCCTCGAGGCCTATTTGAAGGCCAAGGGCGTTGCCGAAGAAGACATCATGATCAACTACACGCCGTTCGGTCATTCCGACTGGCAGACGATCGTGTCCGACATCAAGACCTTCGGCTCGGCCGGCAAGAAGACCGCCGTCGTCTCGACCATCAACGGCGACGCCAACGTTCCCTTCTACAAGGAACTGGGCAACCAGGGCATCAAGGCCGAGGATATCCCGGTCGTCGCCTTCTCCGTGGGTGAAGAGGAACTGGCCGGTCTCGACACCGCGCCGCTGGTCGGTCACCTGACCGCCTGGAACTACTTCCAGTCCGTCGACACCGATGCCAATGCCGAGTTCATCGACGCCTGGCACGGCTTCATCGGTGACGACAAGCGCGTCACCAACGACCCGATGGAAGCGCACTATATCGGCTTCAACATGTGGGTGAAGGCCGTCGAGAAGGCCGGCACGACCGATCCCGACGCCGTCATCGACGCCATCATCGGCGTCGCCGTCCCGAACCTGTCGGGCGGCATGTCGGCCATGATGCCGAACCACCACATCACCAAGCCCGTCCTGATCGGCGAAATCCAGGAAGACGGCCAGATGGAAACGGTCTGGGAGACGCCCGGCCTCGTGGTTGGCGACGAATGGTCCGACTACCTGCCGGACTCCAAGGACCTGATCTCCGACTGGCGCGCTCCGATGTCCTGCGGCAACTTCAACGTTGCAACGGGCAAGTGCGGCGGCAAGGGCTCCTGATCCCAATCCTCCCGAGCGGCCAGGACCACACGACCGGTGGGGCCGACCGACAAGATCGGCGGGGGCAATCTTGCCCCCGCCGGTTTCCGGCCCCGCGACAGGCCGGAGATGACGATCCATCGTCGCGCATCCGCATCCAACCCGCATCGATTTTGACATGACACCGCTGCGCCCGATCCTTCTAGCCATCCTGTTCGTGTTCTCGCTGTTCGGGGCGGCCCTGGCCCAGGACGCCGATTTGCGCGGCATTGTCGCGAAATTCGCCGAGGCCAAACGTTTCTCCGATACCGAAAAGGTCGTCGAGGAACTCGCCGCGACCGGCGAGCCGAGCCTTGCGCGCCTGCTCGATGCGCTGTCGGACGGCGACCTGCAGGTCCGCAAATCGGACAATGAAGTCTTTATCGTCACCGGCAGGGGCAATTCGCTGACGCTGCTCGATCCGCTGACCGGCGAGCCGCAGGGCGAAGCCACCAAACGCGAACTGTCCAAGGTGAAGGTCAACAATGGCCTGCGCCGCCTGATCCGTGATTCCGTCGGGATGCTGACACTTTCCGCCAGGGATCCCGCGGTGAGGCTGCGCGCCGCCGACACGCTCGTCCAGAACCCCGATGCCGATTCCCTTCCCGCCATCGAGGCGGCCCTCGAAGCCGAAGAAGACAGCAAGGTCGCCGCAAGACTGACCGAAGCTCGCGCGGCCGCGATCCTTTTCTCCGACCGGCCGGAAGCCGAAAAGGCGGAAGCGATCGACGCCATCGCCGCGCTCGGCTCGCGCAACGCGCTGTCGATGCTGACCAAGTTCCAGTCTTCCGCAGAGGGCGCGCTCAAGGAACGCGTCACCACCGCAATGGCGAAGGTCGAGGGCACGCTCGCCATGTGGGATATCGGCCAGAACGTCTGGTACGGCCTGTCACTCGGCTCGGTGTTGCTGCTGGCCGCCATCGGTCTCGCCATCACTTTCGGCGTGATGGGCGTCATCAACATGGCGCATGGCGAGATGGTCATGCTCGGCGCCTATTCCACCTTCATGGTCCAGGAGATCATCCGCAATTCCGCGCCGGGCCTGCTCGACTGGTCGCTGGCCATCGCGCTGCCGCTCGCCTTCCTGATCGCCGGCACCGTCGGGCTCGCGATGGAACGCGGCATCATCCGCTTCCTCTACGGAAGGCCGCTGGAGACGCTGCTGGCGACCTGGGGTGTGTCGCTCATCCTGCAGCAGGCTGTGCGCTCCATCTTCGGGCCGACCAACCAGGAAGTCTCCAACCCGTCCTGGATGTCCGGTGCCTTCGAACTGGGCCAGATGACGATTACCTGGAACCGGCTCTATATCGTCATCTTCGCGCTGGCGGTGTTTGCGGTGCTGCTCTGGGCGTTCAACAAGACCTCGCTCGGCCTTCGCATGCGCGCGGTGACCCAGAACCGGCGCATGGCCGCCGCCATGGGCATTCGCACGCCCTGGGTCGATGCCATGACCTTCGCGCTCGGCTCCGGCATCGCCGGCATGGCGGGTGTGGCGCTCTCGCAGATCGACAATGTCTCGCCCAATCTGGGCCAGTCCTACATCATCGACAGCTTCATGGTCGTCGTCTTCGGTGGCGTCGGCAATCTGTGGGGCACGCTGGTCGGCGGTCTGTCGCTCGGCATCGTCAACAAGTTCCTCGAACCCTATGCGGGCGCCGTGCTTGGCAAGATCCTCGTGCTGGTCTTCATCATCCTGTTCATCCAGAAACGCCCGCGCGGCCTGTTTGCGCTGAAGGGCAGGGCGGTGGAAACATGATCGTCGCCCATCTCCTAAAGAACGGCCTGACAAGGCCGATCCTGATTACGCTAGTGGTCATTCTCGCCGCCGCCGTGTTGGTGCCGGCCGCCCATCTGCTGCTGCCGCCGTCCAACCCGTTCCATGTTTCCAGTTTCATGGTGGCGCTGACCGGCAAATACCTCACCTATGCGCTGCTGGCGCTGGCGCTCGACCTAGTCTGGGGCTTTTGCGGCATCCTCTCGCTCGGTCATGGCGCGTTCTTCGCGCTGGGCGGGTACGCCATGGGCATGTATCTGATGCGTCAGATCGGCTCGCGCGGCGTCTACGGCAATCCGGAACTGCCCGACTTCATGGTGTTCCTGAACTGGAAGGAACTTCCCTGGTACTGGTACGGCTTCGACCAGTTCTGGTTCGCCGCGCTGATGGTCATGGTGGTGCCGGGCCTGCTTTCCTTCGTGTTCGGCTGGTTGGCATTCCGCAGTCGCGTCACAGGCGTCTACCTATCGATCATCACCCAGGCGATGACCTATGCGCTGCTGCTCGCTTTCTTCCGCAACGACATGGGCTTCGGCGGTAATAACGGCCTGACCGACTTCAAGGACATTCTCGGTTATTCGGTGCAGGCCGACGGGACGCGGGCCGCGCTGTTCGCGGCCTCTGCCATTGCGCTGGCGCTCGGCGTGTGGCTCACCGCTGCGATTACCTCGTCGAAGCTCGGTAAGCTGATGATCGCGGTGCGCGACGCCGAAAGCCGGACACGCTTCCTCGGCTATCGCCCGGAGATGGTGAAGGTCTTCGCCTTCACGCTGTCGGCGGTCATGGCCGGTGTCGCCGGCGCGCTCTACGTGCCGCAGGTCGGCATCATCAATCCGGGTGAGTTCGCACCGGCCAACTCGATCGAGGTCGTGGTGTGGACCGCCGTCGGCGGGCGCGGCACGATCATCGGACCCATTGTCGGCGCGCTGCTGGTCAATGCGGGCAAGAGCTGGTTCACCGGCGTGCTGCCCGAAATCTGGCTCTTCGCGCTGGGCGGGCTTTTCGTCGGCGTCACGCTGTTCCTGCCCAAGGGCATCGTCGGCACGATCGCGCATGGCTGGACGGCGCGCCGGCTGCTGATCAAGAGCCGCGAAGAGGAAAAGGCGCGCGAACTTTCCGAAAAGGCGGCCGCGGCCGAGGCGGCGGAGTAGGCAGGATGGAACAACGTTCGCGCAGCATTCTCTATCTCGACGGCGTCTCCGTCGCCTTCGACGGGTTCAAGGCGATCAACAATCTGTCGCTGGTCCTCGACAAGGGCGAGATGCGGGCCATCATCGGGCCGAATGGCGCCGGCAAGACCACGATGATGGACATCGTCACCGGCAAGACCCGGCCGGACGAGGGCGAGGTCTTTTTCAACGGCTCGGTCGACCTGACGCGGCATGACGAGGCCGACATCGCCACCATGGGCATCGGCCGCAAGTTCCAGAAACCGACCGTGTTCGAGGGACATTCCGTCGAGGACAATGTCGCGCTGGCGCTGTCCGGTTCGCGCGGCGTGTTCCGCACGCTGTTCCAGCGCCCTACCGAGGCCGGCGAGGGGCGCATCAGGGAAATTCTCGATATCATCCGGCTTTCGCATCTCAGAGGGGAGACGGCAGCCAATCTCAGCCATGGCCAAAAGCAATGGCTCGAGATTGGCATGCTGCTCGCCCAGGACCCGAAGCTGCTGCTCGTCGACGAGCCGGTGGCGGGCATGACGGATGCCGAGACGGAAGAGACGGCACGCCTGCTGAAGGAGATCGCCGTGGACCATTCCGTCATCGTCGTCGAGCACGACATGGATTTCGTCCGCGAACTGGGCGTGAAGGTCACCTGCCTGCACGAGGGCTCGGTGCTTTCGGAAGGCTCGATCGATCACGTCTCCGCCGACCCGAAGGTCGTCGAAGTGTATCTGGGGAGGTAGGCGCCATGCTCGCTGTCGAAGGCGCAACCCTGCATTACGGCGCGGCCCAGGCGCTGCGTGGCGTGTCGATCGACGTTGCGCCGAGCCGCATCACCTGCCTGCTCGGGCGCAACGGTGTTGGCAAGTCGAGCCTGTTGCGCGCGATTGTCGGCCACTACCCGCTGACCGACGGCACGATTGCCTTCGAGGGCAAGACTTTCGGGCGGGCACCGGCCTATGACCGAGCACGTACAGGCATCGGCTATGTGCCACAGGGTCGGGAGATCTTCCCGCTGTTGACGGTGCGCGAGAATCTCGAGACCGGATACGCCGCCGTGCTGCGGCGCGAGCGTACGGTACCCGACTACATTTTCGAGCTCTTCCCGGTGCTGAAAGACATGCTGTCACGACGCGGCGGTGATCTGTCCGGAGGCCAACAGCAGCAATTGGCGATCGGCCGCGCGCTGGTCATGCGGCCGAAGCTGCTCGTCCTCGACGAACCGACCGAGGGCATCCAGCCCTCCATCATCAAAGATATCGGCCGGGCCATCCAGTTCCTGCGCGACAGCCAGGGCATCGCGGTACTGCTGGTCGAGCAATATCTCGATTTCTGCCGGGAACTGGCCGACGACGTCTACATCATGGATCGCGGCGAGATCGTCCATTCGGGCGACGCGGCGAGCCTCGACCGGCCGGATGTGCGTGCGCATCTGACGGTCTGAGCGTCTTCCTCGAAATCCGAAAGCCGTGCCGTTGTCCTATGCGGTCGGCCTGAACCTGCCCTGCGAAACCGTCGCGCGGTATTTGCTGCGCATTTCGCCGCGGTCGGTGTAGCAGCCGCGCAAATGGCGCTGGCCGCTGGTCGCCGAATAGGCCTCGCGGCCATGCACGACGCGGTGATTGTCGAAAACGATGCATTCTCCAGCGGCGAGGCGGAACCGCATCAGGAATTCCGGCCGCTGCATCATGCGACCGAAGCGGCAGAACGCCGGATAGTATCGGTCGAGGAAATCCTGCTTCATGTCGAAGATGTCGGCCATGTGCTGGCTGATCGTCACGCCCGACACCTCGCCGTGGCGATCGAGCTCGATCACGCGCTGGCGCGAGCGCATGTCGTAATCGTCATGCTCGCAGTAATAGGGGATGTCGGTGCCAGCGAGCAGGTCGAAATCCTCGGGCGCCTCCTTGCGCAACTGATTGGCGACGGCGACCCCGTCGAGAAAAAGGCTGGCGCCGCCTTCGACCGAATTGGCCCGGCAATGCAGGAACTGGACGCCCGGCGCGAAGTCCTCGGCCGGCGTGTCGGTGTGGAGCTCCAGGGCCTTGGACGTGTAGGCGAGGTTGGTCGGCTTGATGTGGGTATAGACCTCGAACACTGTGCCGAAGAAGGTCGGCCGGACATGGCCGATCATGCTCGCCGTGTCGATCAGCGCCTCGTCGCTGTCCGGCATGTCGGTCAGGATCGCCACGCCTTCCACCAGCAGCGCCTCGATCCATTTCGCCACGAGCTTGTTGTCGGCGGCGAGTTCGGGCTGCGAAAAGCGGGCGACCTGCGGGTAATGATCGCCGAACCATGGCCGGCGCGGCAGGTCTGCAGGGTCCTTGCGCGGCTTGCCGTCGGCATGGTCCGCCAGAAAAGCGAGTTCGTGGCGCGTGCGGTGGCTGTCCGACTGCCAGATGATCTCCAGCGCGCCGTCGGCCACATGCGCGGCGGCCGGGCGCGGCATGGCATCCTCATGGAAGATGTCGAACGTCCGCTCCCGCGTCTCCGTGTCGAACGAGGTCGGGCAATTGTCCCGCAGCCAGTAGTAGTTGAAATAGCCGATCCTGCCGTCGGGCAGCGTCAGCGCCAGCCCGTTCTCGCGCAGTTCCACGCCGGAACCCATACCAGTGTCCATCGCTTGCCCTCCGCCCTGAATCCTGTCCGGTGGACATGGTTCGGGCGAGGACATGGTGCGCCGGCTAATAACGCGGTTGAAGCACCAAACGCGGCATCGCCGTTCCGTTTGCGCCAGCGACCGATCCGGACGGGTGCGAGCCGGTCACTTTCGGCCGGCCAGGACCGCCGTCGCCTCGATCTCGATCAGCGCCTCGTCCTCGATCAGGCCGGCGACGACCACCACCGACATGGCGGGGAAATGCCTGCCCATGACGCGGCGATAGGCTTCGCCGACCTCGCGCTGGCGCGCCACATATTCCTGCTTGTCGGTGACGAACCATGTCAGCCGCGCAATGTCGCTAACCGTGCCGCCGGCGGTCTCGATGAGGGCGACGATGTTCTTAAGTGCCTGTTCCATCTGGCCGATGAAATCATGTGTCTCGAAGATTTGATCTCCGTTCCAGCCGATCTGGCCGCCGAGATAGAGCGTGCGGCCCTCGGCCAGCATCGCGTTGGCGTAGCCTTTGGGCGGCTTCCAGCCATCGGGCTGAATGATTGCGTGCATTTTGTTATTCCTGCGTTGTTCGGGCGGTTACCGGCCGTTCCGGAAGTAGGAAGCCGGTCTTTCCCTCGAAAGGGCGACAGATCAGCTAGAGCACGGTGCGAACGCGCCACAGTTCGGGGAACAGTTCGACCTCTAGCATGCGTTTGAGATAGTTGACCCCGGCCGTACCGCCGGTGCCGCGCTTGAAACCGATGACGCGTTCCACCGTGGTGACGTGGTTGAACCGCCAGCGGCGGAAATAGTCCTCGAAATCCACCAGCTTCTCCGCCAGTTCGTAGAGTACCCAATGGGTCTCCAGTTCGCTGTAAACCTCGCGCCAGGCCACCACCACGCCTTCCGACACGACGTAGGGTTCGGAGACGTCGCGCGACAGGACCTGCTGCGGCACCGCGATGCCGTTGCGCGCGATCAGGCGCAGCGCCTCGTCATAGAGGCTCGGCGTGGCCAGTTCGGCTTCCAGCAGGTCGCGGATGTCGTGGCGATGGGCGTGCGGGCGGATCATGGCGGCGTTGCGGTTGCCGACGACGAATTCAATCAGCCGGTACTGCCAGGACTGGAAGCCGGAGGACTGGCCGAGTGCCTCGCGAAACCGCGTATAGTCGCTTGGGGTCATCGTGCGCAGAACATCCCAGGCACCGTTGAGCTGGTCGAAGATGCGCGCCATGCGCGCCAGCATCTTGAAGGCTGGCTGCAACTGGTCGCCGGCGATGGCACGACGCGCCGCCGACAATTCGTGGATGGCGAGCCGCATCCACAATTCCGACGTCTGATGCTGGATGATGAACAGCATCTCGTCATGGGCGCGGCTGAGCGGCTTCTGAGCGCCGAGCACGCGGTCGAGTTGCAGGTAATCGCCATAGGACATGGCGCCGGCGAAATCCATGCGGGCGCCTTCGTCCTCGGGGTCGTAGGAGGCGTTTGCGTTCATGGTGCTTCTTCCCGGATCACGCGTCGCGCCGCAGCCGGAAGCGCTGGATCTTGCCGGTCTGGGTCTTGGGCAGGGCCTGCGTGAACACGATCGAGCGCGGATATTTGTAAGGCGCAATCACCGCCTTGACGTGGTCCTGCAGCAGCTTGACCATCAGCGCATCGCCGGTAACCCCATTTGCGAGAACGACATGGGCCTGCACGATCTGGCCACGTTCCTCGTCGTCGATGCCGATCACAGCGCATTCGGCGACTTCGGGATGGGCGAGCAGAGCGGCTTCGACCTCCGGTCCGGCAATGTTGTAGCCAGCCGAGATGATCATGTCGTCGGAGCGGGCGGCGAAGTGGAAATAGCCGTCTTCGTCCTGCATGAAGCTGTCGCCGGTCAGGTTCCAGCCGTCGCGGACATAGTCGCGCTGGCGCCGGTCGGCGAGGTAACGGCACCCTGTCGGCCCGCGAACCGCGAGGCGGCCGACCTTGCCGCGTTCCAGCTCGTTCATCGCGTCGTCGACGACGCGTGCCTCGTAGCCCGTCACCGGCCTGCCGGTGCAGGCGGGATGGGAATCGCCAAAACGATTGGTGATGAAGATGTGCAGCATCTCGGTCGCGCCGATGCCGTCGAGGATCGGCTTGCCGGTTTTCTTCACCCAGTCCTCGTAGACGGGCGCGGGCAGGGTCTCGCCGGCCGAGACGGCGGCGCGCAACGAGGACAGGTCGGCCCCGTCATCCATGGCGGCCAGCATGGCGCGATAGGCCGTCGGCGCGGTGAAGCAGATCGTCGCGTGATAGGTCTCGATGATCTCGATCATGTTGGGCGGCGAAGCGTTTTCGAGCAGCGTGGCGGCCGCGCCGAAGCGCAACGGAAAGATCGCCAGCCCGCCGAGGCCGAAGGTGAAGGCGAGTGGCGGCGATCCGACGAAGACGTCTTCCGGCGTGACCTTGAGCACTTCTTTCGCGTAGCCGTCCGCAATGATCAGCAGGTCGCGATGAAAGTGCATCGTCACCTTGGATTCGCCCGTGGTGCCGGAGGTGAAGCCGAGCAGGGCGACGTCGTCGCGGCCCGTCTTCACGGCGTCGAATTTGACCGACTTGTCGAGCGCCACACGGTCGAGTTCGGCGTCATGATTGGCCGTGCCGTCGAAACCGATTACCGTGTCGAGATAGTCGCTCGTCTTGGCACAGGCGACCATTTCCTCCATCAGGCGCGTATCGCACAGCGCGTGGGTGACCAGCGCCTTGTCGACGACCTTGCCCAGTTCGCCGGCGCGAAGCATGGGCATGGTGTTGACCACCACCGCCCCGGCCTTGGTCGCTGCCAGCCAGCAGGCGACCATTGCCGGATTGTTGGCTGATCGTATCAGCACGCGATTGCCCGGCTTGACGCCGTAGACGTCGACAAGGGCGTGGGCGATCCGGTTGGACCAGTCTGTAAGCTCCTTGTAGGTGCGCCGCCTTCCATTGCCGATCAGCGCCACGTGGTCGCCGAAGCCCTTCTCTACCATTCGGTCGGTCAGTTCGACGGCGACGTTGATGTGATCGGGATAGTCGAACCCCGCGAGGTTCAGATCAGGCCACTGGTCGAATGGCGGGAGGTTGTCCCGCGTAAAAGTATCGACATGCGCGCTGGGTCCCAACATGTTACTCGTTCGCCTCCGGCGGCAGGAAATCCACCTCGTGCTGGGTGGAGAGTTCGAGCACCCTGTCGATGTCGGTCAGATCGTCGAGTGCGACGAACAAATCCTTGAGTTTGCCGGCGGGCGATACCCAGAACAGTACGCGGGCCGGCTTGTCGGATTTGTTGAAATAGCCATGCGGAACGCCGGCCGGCATGCGCACGAGATCACCGGGGCCAGCCTTGACCCATTTGCCATCGAGCTTCAGGTCGAGTTCGCCGTCCTGGACCAGGATGAACTCGTCCTGCGTGGGGTGAATGTGCACGGGAACGTGCTGGCCCGATTCGCTGTTGGCCTCGAACGCGAAGGTCGTCTCGCAGATCGCCTTTGGGAAGTAGCGCTGGCCGAGGATATTCCATTCGACGCCCTCGAAACCTTCGCCGTTTGCGGTGATGCCGCCGTCAAGCTTGTTCGTCATGCGAGTTCCCTTTCTTGCTGGCTCGTTATCGAGCGTTTTCAAGCGTTTGCCTTGCGATGATGACCTTCTGGACGTCTGAGGCGCCCTCATAGATGCGCAGTGCCCTGATCTCCCGGTACAGGCTTTCGACGATGTGGCCCTTGCGCACGCCGTCGCCGCCGTGAAGCTGCACCGCCATGTCGATGGCCTTCTGCGCCTGTTCCGTGGCGAAGAGTTTGGCCATGGCGGCTTCGCGACTGACGCGTGGCGCGCCTGAATCCTTGGTCCAGGCGGCGCGGTAGACGAGAAGGGCGGCGGCGTCGATGTCGAGCGCCATGTCGGCGATGTGTCCCTGCACCATCTGCAGGTCGAACAGCGGCGCGTCGAACAGGCGACGGTCGCTGACGCGCGAAAGCGTCTCGTCGAGCGCGCGCCTTGCAAAGCCGAGCGCGGCGGCGGCCACGGTCGAGCGGAAGACATCGAGCACGCTCATGGCGATCCGGAAACCCGCTCCCGGTTCGCCGATCATGGCGGATGCCGGGATGCGGCAATCTTCGAAGGCGAGGCGGGCGAGGGGGTGCGGCGCGACCGCTTCCAGTCGTTCGGCGACGTTCAATCCCGGTGTGTCGGCCGGCACGAGAAAGGCGGAGAGGCCCCGCGCCCCCGGGGCTTCTCCCGTGCGGGCGAAGACCGTGTAGACATCGGCGATACCCCCGTTCGATATCCAGGTCTTTTCGCCGGAAAGCACGTAGTCGTTGCCGTCGCGGAGGGCGGCCAGTTCGATGTTGGCGACATCGGAACCCGATTTCGGTTCGGTCAGCGCGAAGGCCGAAATCGCCTTGCCGGCGCGTGTCTTGGTTAGGCATTCGCGCTTTTGACCATCCGTGCCGAACAGCGAAATGGCGCCGGTGCCGAGCCCCTGCATGGCGAAGGCGAAATCTGCGAGGCCATCATGGCGGGCCAGTGTTTCGCGGATGAGGCAGAGGCTGCGCACGTCGAGCTTCGCCGCCGGGTCGTCAGGGTCGATGGCGGAATGCGTCAGCCAGCCATCGCTGCCGAGTGCCGCAACCAGCGCGCGGCATGCGGCGTCGGTGTCGTCATGGTCGATCGAGGCGAGTTCGCTTTTCGCCCATGCGTCCAGCCGCTCGGCCAATTCGCGGTGGCGCGGCTCGAAGAATGG
>JBHIWX010000024.1:0-47581 GCA_041987205.1 Rhizobiaceae bacterium
TTTATGAAGACAACCAAAGGTAGAAATGGTCGCAAAGTAAAAATGAAGGCACAAATCGTTTATAAATAATACAAAAGCAAACACTTCCCACAAAGAAACAACGGCAAACATTGTTGTAAAGAAAACAAAGGCGTTTTTTATTATGAATGGAAATGAAGGAGGCGATGGAGGGGCAGCCATAGGCGAGGCCCTCGAAGACCAGCGTCGCGTCGAGCCGGCCAAGGCCGGAGCCGCCGACGTCTTCCTTCACATAGATGCCGGCAAGACCCAGCTCGCCGACCGAGCGCACGACATCCTCCGGGAAGTGCCCGGTCTCGTCCCACTCGATGGCCTTCGGGGCCAGGTTCTCGTCGGCGAAGGACCGGGACATCTCGAAAATGGCCTGCTGCTCCTCGCTCAATGCGAATTCCATGACCGGCTTCCTCCTTTGCCGTGCATGCACAAATGGAGGACCGCTTCGCGCGAAGCGGTCCTCCGTTCGATCAGTTCATCGTCGGGATGACGAATTCGGCGCCGTCCTTGATGCCGGACGGCCAGCGCGAGGTGATCGTCTTGGTCCGCGTGTAGAAGCGGAAGGCGTCGGGGCCGTGCTGGTTGAGATCGCCGAAGCCCGAGCGTTTCCAGCCGCCGAAGGTGTAGTAGCCGAGCGGCACGGGGATCGGCACGTTGATGCCGACCATGCCGATATTGATGCGGGAAGCGAAATCGCGGGCGGCGTCACCGTCGCGGGTGAAGATCGCGACGCCGTTGCCGTATTCGTGGCTCATCGCCAGGTCGAGGCCTTCCTCGTAGGTCTTGGCGCGCACCACCGAGAGGACCGGGCCGAAGATCTCTTCCTTGTAGATCGACATGTCCTTGGTGACGTTGTCGAACAGGCAGCCGCCGATGAAGAAGCCGTTCTCGTAGCCCTGCATCTTGAAGTCGCGGCCGTCGACGACGAGGTCGGCGCCTTCTTCCACGCCCTTGTCGACGTAACCCTTGACGCGCTCATAGGCGGCCCTGGTGACCAGCGGGCCGAAATCGGCGTCGTTGCCGGCGGTGTAGGGCGCGATCTTGAGGCTTTCGACACGCGGGGTGAGCTTTTCCATCAGCCTGTCGGCCGTGCCTTCACCAACGGGAACTGCGACGGAGACCGCCATGCAGCGTTCGCCCGCCGCGCCGTAACCGGCACCGACCAGCGCGTCGACGGCCTGGTCCATGTCGGCGTCGGGCATGATCAGCATGTGGTTCTTGGCGCCGCCGAAGCACTGGACGCGCTTTCCGGCCGCGCAGCCGCGGGTATAGACGTATTCGGCGATTGCGGTGGAACCGACGAAGCCGACGGCCATGATGTCCTTGTGGTCGAGAATGCCGTCGACGGCTTCCTTGTCGCCATTGACGACGTTGAGGACGCCTTCCGGCAGGCCGGCTTCAACCAGCAGCTCGGCCAGCATGATCGGCACGGACGGGTCGCGCTCGGACGGCTTCAGGATGAAGGCGTTGCCGCAGACCAGCGCCGGGCAGAATTTCCACATCGGGATCATGGCCGGGAAGTTGAACGGCGTGATGCCGGCGACGACGCCGAGCGGCTGGCGCACGGAATGCAGGTCGATGCCGGGGCCCGCGCCTTCGGTGAACTCGCCCTTGAGCAGGTGCGGCGCGCCGATGCAGAACTCCGCCACTTCGAGACCGCGGATCACGTCGCCCTTGGCGTCGGGAAGGGTCTTGCCGTGCTCACGCGACAGCGCCTCGGCCAGCTTGTCCATGTCGCGGTGCAGCAGGTCGACGAATTTCATCATGACCCGGGCGCGGCGCTGCGGATTGGTCGCACCCCATGCCGGCTGCGCGGCCCTGGCGTTCTCGATCGCCGAGTTCAGTTCGTCGGCGCTGGCAAGCGCCACCTTCGCCTCGACCTCGCCGGTCGCGGGGTTGAAGACGTCGCTGGTCCGCCCGCTTGTGCCGGCGACATGCTTGCCGCCGATAAAGTGACCGATTTCCTTCATGGTTTCCTCTCCCATCCGTCAGGCCTGTTTCAGGCTTTCGCCCGTTTGGTGCCCTGGTTCGCAGCGTCTATAGCGTGGCAAAATTCATTGTCCAACACTGGATATTCCATGCCCGTTGTGCAGAAATGCACAGCTCCTCCCCATGGTCCGTGCGGATCATGGCATGAAACCGGACTGTGATCGAACCGTGAAATGAACTGGGACGACTATCGCTTCTTTCTCGCCGTGGCGCGCGCCGGCCGGCTTTCCTCGGCGGGACGTCAGCTCGGTGTCGATCACGCCACGGTCAGCCGCCGGATCAAGGCGCTCGAGGTCGCGCTCGGCGCGAATCTGTTCCACCGCTCGCCGCAGGGCTATCAGCTCACCGATGCCGGCCAGCGCCTGACCGACATCGCCGAGAACATGGAGACGGCCGCGATCGGCGCGACCGCCGAGATCGGCGGCAAGGACAAGGTGGTGTCCGGCACGGTGCGCGTCGGCGCGCCGGAGGGTGTGGCGGCCTATGTGCTGGCCGAGGCCGCGACGGAAATCTGCCGCGCCCATCCGCAGATCGAGCTGGAGGTCGTGGCGCTGCCGCGCACCTTCTCGCTGTCGAAGCGCGAGGCCGACATCGCCATCGCCGTATCGGCGCCGTCATCGGGCCGGCTGAAATTCCGCAAGATCTCCGACTACACGCTGCATCTTTACGCGACGCGGACCTATCTGGCGCGCCACGCGCCGATCCGCACCATCGAGGATCTGAAGAAGGTGCGCGGCATCGGCTATGTGCCGGAGTTCATTTACGACAAGGAACTCGACTACATCCCGCTGATCTCGCCGGCGATCAAGCCGCACCTGACCTCGACCAGCGTGCACGTGCAGCTCGCCGCCACGCTCGCCGACGGGGGGCTGTGCGTGCTGCACGACTTCATGGCGGCGCAATATCCGCAGCTCGTGCAGGTGCTGCCCGAGGAGGTGTCGTTCACCCGCGCCTTCTGGTTCATCGTGCACGAGGACTATGCGCGGCTGGAACGAATCCGCGCCGTCTCCGACGCCATCGTCGACCATATGCGCCGCCGGCTGGCCGGCCAGGGCGAGGGAGTTCGGGAGGAGCTTGGTTGAGCGGCAAGGGGTGAGGGGAAGCCGACTCGAGACCGGTTCCGCATCTTCCCTCACCAGGTCGGAGCCGGCCCGGCAGGGGTTACGGTATCGGCAATGGGCCGTGCCTTTTCAGGCGGTTTTCCCTTTGCGCCGCCAGACGTTCGCGATGCAGCGTGTAGAGGCCCGACGCGATGATGATTGCCGCTCCGGTCAGCGTCCAGTGGTCCGGCAATTGCGCGAAGACCAGCCAGCTGAGGCCAGTGCTCCAGACGATCATGGAATATTGCATTGGCGCCAATATCGCGGCCTGTGCCATTTCGAGCGCGCGAATGATGAGGAGTTCGCCCACCCCGGCGGCGCACGCAAAGACCAGGATCAGCAGCACCTGCTGGTGACTTGTCGGTGTCTTCCAGACAAATGCCATGGGTACGGTCAGCAGCACGACGCTGCTGATCGCCGTATAGGTGATCGTCGTGCTGGTGGAATCCGTCGGCCCGAGAAGGCGCGAGAGTATCTGGCGAAGCGCGAACAGCGAGGCCGCGCCAATCACGACAAAAATGGCAGGATGCAGCACGCCGAGACCTGGCCGGACCACGATCAGCGTTCCGATGAAGCCGATCGACAATGCCGACCAGCGCCGGATACCCACCGCTTCGCGCAGGAACAGCGCCGCAAGGATCGTCACGGCAAACGGCGCTACAAAGCTTACGGCGACGGCATCGGGCAGCGGAACGTAACCGACGGCGAAAATGAATGCGGATGCAGAGAGCGCCGCTACAAGTCCGCGCGCCACCTGCAGGAGCGGGTGCCTGGTCGAAAGAACCGAAGGTCCTTTGGTGGCGAGGAACCAGAGCCCGCCGGCGAGGAGCCCGAGCTGGCGAAACCATGCGATCTGGAAGGGTTGAAAGTCCTGCGTGAGCAGCTTTGCGATCGTATCGGCCAGTGAAAAGCACATGAAGCCGAGGGTCATCAGGCCGATCCCGAGCAGGGTTCGATTGACAGGCGGAGATTTGGCGGGAGCCAGAGGCGCGTTGGGTTCACTCATTGGCGTGCCCTTAGCGCCTTTCGTGCCGCAGCGCCATCGCGCTCGCTATCGGTCAGCCAAATTCATCTCGGACGCATCCGCGCGGTCTCCGATGCCATCGTCCGACCGCATGCGGCGGAGGCTGGCGGGGCAGGGGAGGGAGTAAGAAAATAGTTGGGGTAGTGAATCTCAGTTAAATTCCTTTGTGAAGTTGTGTTCAAGATTCCTTTACCTTGGTTGTCACCGCGCCTGCTGCGCTAATCGAACCAACAGCGGCGCCGACAATTACCTTCAAAAGGTCAAACATCACCGGGGCTGAGCTCTTGATCCAAGGCAAATTTACTCTCGCGCTTGACTCTATACCGGCCAAAACAGCTATAAATAGCATAATTGCCAAGGCTAAAATCAAATATAATCGGACAATGGATGATAGGGTTGGAATCATGAAAACCTCCACATTTTTAATAATTGGAGCTATCATTACAATGATTTCTCCAAATACGGCCTTATCTCAGTTTAGCGCCCAAGAGATTAGTTTTCTTTGCGCTGGTGGACTGTCTACGCGATTTGATGCCGATGATGTGAATACTTCAAGCACAAGTGATGGCATCAGAATTGTTGATCAGGGCGGTCGGGTAACCGTAATGCAAGGTGACCGAGTGATAGACACGTTTGAGGGAGCGACCTATATTCAATATGTCGAGTGCCTAAAAGCAATGAGCAAAAGAAGCGATAATACACCAAGTATTCCAAAATTTAAGGGTGAAATATACTTTACATATGGAAATAGTGTAAAATTTATGAGTTTTATTAACAATAATATTGGAAAAATTGTTTTTCTTGATTTAACAATGAATTATGAGTTTATGCCCGGCAATAACTACGACATTGAAGCCAAGTGCAATCCAAATAATGGAATTTGGGATTCCGGTTTGGTCGATAAAGAAATAAAGTTACCACTTGGGCCCGAAGAATCAAACGTATCAGAAATTACATGCGCAGAAACAGCGTTTTTATTCACAGGAAAAGAATTTAAAATATCCTCTGCTGGGCCCGGTACGCATTGGTTTGATTTGACTGGATTTTATCGAGTCGCTTTTGGAGCAGGACGATGGCCATATATTGAAATTTCCGCGGTGGAGGCTAGTGCAGATATGTGGGCAAGGCTTGCAAACTAACTTTTGCGTTTTCATAAAGAGGCAGTTTGACTGATGCTGCGATGGCTGCGCCGCGCTAAAAATCTATCCCCGCTTTCCACCCCTCCCTTATCCTTGCCCCATCGCGGTCTGGCAAACGACGGACGTACGCCGACGGACGGATGGACCGCGACGGCAGAGCGGCTAGTTCGCGCCGGCCCGAAGGGGCACGACGTGGGCGGCTTATGGGTGAGGCGTGGTCCGGCGAAGCCGGAGCGATCGATCCAGTGAATCGATCGCAAGGCCGAACGCCCGGAGACCTATGGTCGAAGGGCCGGACAGCGTTTCATCCAAGAGGCGCGGCCGGGCAGTGTGCCTGTGAAGCCCGGTCGTGACATCAAATCTCTGCGCAGGGTGACGAGGGTAGCACACAGCCAAGCCAATAGGCGCGCGTCGCCCTGCGGTTTGCAATTCCTCATGCCACTGGCCGGAAGCGGTCGAGTGAACGGTGATGCTCGCCTGCGCCAAGGTTCGTGGAACGTATCGGAGAGGGAGGTTATTGCACCCCGGGGGCCCGGCTTCCGGGCGCCCGGATAATCCTCAACCTTCCCCTACATGTCCTCCAGATTATCCATCAGCTGGTAGAAGAAGCCGATGGTTTTTCCGTACTCGTCGACCCTGATCCGCTCGTTCACGCCATGGAATCCCTCGAATTCCTTGGTGTTTTCAAGCTGGATGCCGGTGATGGTGAAGACATCCGGGGCAAAGGGACGAGCCTGGAAGTGTTTGGAATCCGAGCCGCCGATCACGAAGAAGGGCGCGACGATCAGATCATTGCCCCAGATCTGGCGGATGGTCTTTTCGAGCGCCCTGTAACCTTCGCCGTCCGGGTTCGCGACATTGGTCGCGGGGGTCGACGCCGATATGTCCATGATGGTGATGCGGTCGTCGCCGATCGCCTTTTTCACGTGCTCGATGATCACGTCGGGCGTATCGCCGGGCATCGGCCGGAAATTGACGACGGCCGTTGCCGAGGGCGGCAGCACGTTGTCCTTGATGCCGGCGTTGAAAATGGTCACGGCGATCGTGGTGTGCAGCATGGCTCTCGTGACCTGATTGGACGCCATCTCCTCGATGAAGTCCTTTTCGAGGTCGGTCATCTCGCCATCCTTGCCGAAGGCCACCGCGGCAAACATCGGCTGCTTGGCCTCATCCAGCTCCGGGCCCATGTAGCGATACTGATGGCGAACGGCCTCGTGGATGCGATAGGGGAATTGCGCGTCCTCGAGCTTCGTGATGGCTTTCGCCAGAATGCCGATGTTGGATTCTTCCGGGGGTTGCGAGGAGTGGCCGCCAACACCGTGCATGGCGAGTTCCAGGCTGACAAAGCCCTTCTGCGCGATGCCGATGAGCGCGGTGTTGTCCGGTATGCCCGGAAAGATTCCCGGTGTCAGCGGCGCCGATTCGTCGAGCACGAAGGCAAATCGCTTGATGCCGCGCTGTTCCAGAACATCGGCAATGTGCTTTGCGCCTTCCGGACCGCCGACCTCTTCATCCTGGCCGAAGACGAAATACAGGGTGCGCGAAGGCTGCCAGCCCTCCCTGATCTTCATCTCGGCCGCTTCGAGGATGCCGTGGATCTGGTTCTTGTCGTCCAGCACGCCACGGCCCCAGATGTAGCCATCCGCCACGGCGCCGGAAAAAGGATCCTGGTCCCATTGATCGCGGGATTCTTCAGGCACCGGAACCACGTCCTGATGCGCGTAGAACAGGGCCGGCGGCAGGTCAGGGTTCTTGCCTTCCCACGTGTACAACAGGCTGTAGGGGCGAGGGTCTCCCAGGATTTCCCTTTTCAGGGTCTTGTGAACCAGGGGGTAAGCCTGCTCCAGGAAGGCGTGATAGTCGCTGAACGCCTTGGTATCGAAATCGTCCCGGTCCTGGTTCGAGATGGTCGGATACTGAACCCCCTTCGACAGGCGCTCCACGGCCCCGTCGAGGTCGACATCGATCGTTATCTGCTCGACGCCCTGCATCTGCATCGACGAAAAGTCCTGCTTTTCGTCCGCCCATGAAGGTGCGCTGATGCCGAGCAAGACTGCAAGCGCCGTGCCGGCTGCATATCTGGTGAAATGTTTCATGATCAACCTCCTCAACCACCGGCGTGCCGGTGCTCCTCCATGCGGCGAACGAAAATTTCCCGCGTTGGCGCTGCGACACGACAAATCCCGTCCGGAGTTATATCGTGTCGGCGCCGCTTCCTTACCTAGAGGAAAGCTCGGCCGTATCATAACCGTGCTTTTGTATCTGTGAAGGTGGCTAATAATAACAAATAGTCTCAGGCATATAGACTTTGTACTGTTTCCGTGGCCGCGCGTTTTGGTCACGCGATGCATGACCACAGCACCCCTTCAAAGCGCGTCGAGAAAGCGTTTCGCGTCGTCGCGGTATTGGCGGCGTTTGTCGGCGTCCATTGAGTTCCAGAGGCGGTAGATCTGGCCCATGCGGGGATTGTCGCCGAATTGGCTTTCGTTTCTGGCGATGAAATCCCAGTAGAGATAGTTGAACGGGCAGGCGCCTTCGCCCGTCTTGCGGCTGACGATATAGGTGCAGTCGCGGCAATGGTCCGACATTTTCGAGATGTAGTTGCCGCCGGCCGCATAGGGCTTCGACGCGATGACGCCTCCATCGGCGAATTGGCTCATGCCGATCGTGTTGGGCGCCTCGACCCATTCGAAGGCGTCGAAATAGACCGCGAGATACCATTCATGCACCTGCACGGGGTTAATGCCGGCCAGCAGGGCGAAATTGCCGGTGATCATCAGGCGCTGGATGTGGTGGGCGTAGGCTTCGTCGCGGGTCTGCTCCAGCGCGGCGCGCATGCAGGCCATGTCGGTCTCGGCGGTCCAGTAGAACCAGGGCAGGTCGCGCTTCGCATCGAGCGCGTTGGCGGCGAGATAGCCGGGCATGCGGGTCCAGTAGATGCCGCGCACGAATTCGCGCCAGCCGATGATCTGGCGGATGAAGCCTTCCGCCGCGTTGATCGGCACCGCGCCCTCGCGGTAGCGCGCTTCGACCCGGCGGCACAGATCGAGCGGGTCGAGCAGGCCGAGATTGAGCGCCGCCGAAAGCAGGGAATGGAACAGGAAGCACTCGCCGCCGACCATGGCGTCCTGATAATCGCCGAACTTTACAAGCCGATGGTCGAGGAAATCCTCCATCGCCGCGCGCGCCTGTTCGGCGGTCACGGGAAAGCGGAACGGGTGGACGGTGCCGAAATGGTCGCCGAAGCGTTCCTCGACCAGTTCGATCACCTCTTGCGTCACGGCGTCTGGCTCGAAGGCGAGGGGTTCGGGCGGATCGAGAGCGTCCTTCGGCGGCTTGCGGTTCTGGCTGTCGAAGTTCCACTGTCCGCCGGCGGGCTCATTGCCATCCATCAGCAGGCCGGTGCGGCGGCGCATCTCGCGGTAGAAATGTTCCATGCGCAGCGTCTTGCGGCCGTCGGCCCATTTCGCGAAGTCTTCGATGGTGCAGAGGAAGCGGGTGTCGGCAAGCATGTCGAGCGGGGTTTCGAGGCGCTCGCCCAGGCTTCGCAAGGATTCCCGCACGCGCCATTCGCCCGGATGGGTGACGAGGATGCGCTTCGGCGCGTGGCGTTGGACCGCGCGCTCGATCTCGCCGGCGAAACTGCCCGTATTCGCCTCGTCGGTCAGGCCGACATAGTCGACCTGCCAGCCGTCGTCCCGCAATACGTTGGCGAAATGGCGCATGGCTGCGAGGACGAGCACGACCTTCTTGCGGTGATGGCGGACATAGGTGGTTTCCTCGGCGACCTCCATCATCAGGACGATGTCGCGCGATCTGTCCGCCGCGGCGAGCGCGGCAATGTCTTCGCAGAGCTGGTCGCCGAGCACGACCACGAGGTTCCTGCACGCCAAGGCGCTTCCTTCCGCTGGAACGGGCTGTTTCGTGGTTACGGGAGATACGGCCGGACGGATCAGCATGCCGTGACAGATCCGATGAACGGGGAGGTGTGGCTTGCCGCTTGAACTGCCAGTGTTGGCGGCGCACGGAAAGTTTTGCGGTTTCGTGCAAGATGCTGTGCCATAGTGCCGTGAAGGGTGGGGCCGAGTTCCGGGGAAAGGGAGCGGGCGGCCATGGCGGGAACATCACACAGATTCTGGATCAGCCTGATCGTCCTGCTTGCGTGGGGCGCGGCGACGATGTTCGGCGCGCAATGGTTGGCCGGCGGCCAGGAAACCTCGCTCGACGATCTGGTACAGCAAGGGATCGGCTGGCAGTTCGTCGCTGCCATCGCCATCCTGCTGATCGCGATCGCCATCTTCCGATGGAAGGATATCGGTTTCGTCGAGCCGCATTCGCTGCTTCGCGTGATGTGGTTTCCCAGCCTCTATCTCGTCGCGTTCGCGGCCGGGATCGTCTGGCTCGGTCTGCCGCCGTTGATGACCACGCTGCTGGTGTTCGTGAACACGATGATGGTCGGCTTCTCCGAGGAAGTGATGTTCCGCGGCGTGCTGTTGCGCGCGTCGGTGGAACGCATGTCGATCTGGCCGGCCATCCTGCTCAACATGGCGCTGTTCGGCGGTGTCCACGCCTTCAACGGCTTCATCACCGGCAATTTCGACGCCGCCATTTTGCAATCAATCGCCGCGGGCATGAGCGGACTGGTGTTCATCGCGATCCTGCTCAGGACAGGCTCGATCTGGCCGGCGATCATCTATCACGGTCTGTGGGACTTCGCGCTGTTCACGGTCGGTCTGGCGAGCGCGGAAGCGGGCCACGGCGGATCAGGCGGAGAAATGCCAGCCTATGCCGGCTATCTGCCGGTCATCCTGAACCTGCCCAACTTCCTGTTCGCGCTTTTCCTGCTGCGCGGCATTCACAAGCAGGTGCCGCAGCCCGCGCAGAATGCATGAACGCGGGCTTCCGCTCGCCTCAATCCCTTAGCGGGAACAGCACCTCGCTTATCGTGATGTCCGGCGCGCCTTCGATGCGATAGGCGGCGGGGATGGTCTTCGCCAGTTCCGACTCGCGGTGGTCGGCCAGTGCCTTTTGCGAATCCCAGATGTAGAAGCCGCCATAGCAATTGGGCTCGCCGAACTTCAGGTAATATTTCTGCAGGAGCGTGGGGATTGCGCGGAAATCCGGCGCGCGTTCATGGGCGACGGCCATCACGTCGTCTTCGGCGAGCGCGGACTGGAACTTGATCAATTGGGCGAGCATGGCGGGTTCTCCTGCATGAAGAGTCTTCCCCACCGCCGGGCAGGCTAGCACAGGTGTCGCCGATCGTGCAGGCTCAAAGGTTCACAGCGACGACCGGATCGCCTCGACCATTTCCCCCGCCTTGCCGCTCCAGTGATTGGCCAGGAAACCTGCAAGCTTGTTGCGCGGGCCGTTGGCGACGGTGTGCTGTTCGTCGAGCAGAAGATCGCCGGCCTTGCCCGGCAGGTCGCTGCCTTCCTCCTTTGCGGCCTGGAAGGCGATTGCCGCGCTCAGGCCCACATAGATGGCCGGGCGATTGTCTTCGGTGCCCTTGATGAGGACGCGCAGATAGAGCGGGTTGGCATGATCGTGCGCGGCGCGCGTTGCCAGGGGATCGGCGTCGCCCTTCGCCGCCGACCCGGTGTAGACGATGCCGGCATCGGTAACGGGCAGGTCGCTGCCTTCAAAGCCGGTCTTCACGGCCTTGCCGACCGCCTCACAGATCTGGAGCGCATAGCTCTGGCGAGTGGTCGCCTCGCAATAGACCACGATGCCGTCGACGCCGGTCATTGCCGTCTTCCAGTCGGGCGCGGCACGGGCAGCTGAAACCGGGGCAAGGGCAATAAAAACGATAGCGAGAAGCGATGCAAAGGCAAAGGGTCTGGCAAAAGCAACCATCGGAAAACTCCTGAAATCCGAAAACCTTACGGCCCCCATCATAAGAGCGGAGGCCGCCAGCGCAATTCCGGATTCCTGATGGGTCCTTCATGTCGGTGCCGGCGCAATTTCGCCATGTTGCGTGGCGAACAAGCCGCGGCAAACAAGGGGCCGGGCGGCTTTCGATCATGGGGAGACAGGCGTGATCCGCAAGCTTTCAATTCTGTTGGGTTTGATTTTCCTGCTGGTGGCGGGTGCAGGGGTCTATTTCTGGAACGAGGTTCGCATCGCGCGCGCCGATACCGGGGAACTGGTCGGCAAGGCGCGCAAGACCTACGGACAGGCGGTCGCGGGCACGGCAATGGCGCCGCAGCGCATCGACATGCTCATCGCCATCGAGGATCCCGCGTTCCGAAGTCATCGGGGTGTCGACCTGGAAACGCCCGGCGCGGGGATGACGACCATCTCGCAGGGGCTCGTCAAGCTCATCTATTTTCCCGAAGGCTTCAAGCCGGGGCTGGCGAAGATCAGGCAGTCGCTGATCGCGCGCTACGCGTTCGATCCGCAGGTCTCCAAGGCCGAGCAGATCGACCTCTATCTCAACATGACCTATTTCGGCTCTGTCGACGGCAAGCCGGTGCATGGAATTGCGAATGCCGCGCAGGCCTATTTCGGCAAATCGTGGCGCGACCTTTCCGATGACGAGTTCATCGCGCTGATCGGCATGACGATCGCGCCGAACGCGCTCAAGCCGGGCACGCAGGCGAGCGACGAACGCGTTGCGCGCATCAGGCGCTATCTCGCGGGCGAAATCCGGCCGGCCTCGGTGATGGATTACGACTATTCGGGCAGGCAGTCAGGCTCGTTCGGCCAGGAGGCCTACATGTCGGTTCTACGCTGGCTGACGGGGGATGCCTTCGCGGAAGGCTAGCATCGGTCCAAAGACCCGTTTCGACCATCAGGTGGCGCGCCTATCCGGCCCTTCTGGCCCAGGCGCGTTCGCCGGCCTTTTTTTCCTCGCCCCAGGCGGGCTGTGTGTAGAGCTTTATCGCCGGCAGGTCGCCTGCCTCGAGGCGGGCAATCGTCGGCGCGTGTGTGACGGCGAAGGACGAAAAGCCGACGCGCAGCATCAGCGGGATCTGGTCGAGCAGGAAATGGCCTTCGGCCCTGATCTCGCCCTTGTATTCCAGCTTGTCGCGCAACAGGCGTGCGGTCGAAAAACCACGCCCGTCGGTGAAGGCGGGAAAGCGCAGGATGACGGCGTCGAATTCGTGGATGCGCGAAGTGACGGCGGCCGGCTCGTCGCCCGATTCCAGCACCAGCACGGATGTCGTGCCGGAGCCGAGCTTGCCGGTCGCCTCCTCGGGCGACATGAAAACGGCGCCGTTGACCTCGGTCAGACGATCGTCGACGAAGCCTTGCGGCGTCCAGATGCGGGGCGTGACGGTTTCGGTCATTTGATGTTTCCGGCGTTGGCGTTGGCGCGGGATGCAGGGCGCATCACGGCAGACCGCCCATGTTGTCCATGACGTGGATGCCGCACTCGCTCTTTTCCTGACCGCGCCAGCGGCCGGCGCGTTCGTCCTCACCCTCGCCGACCGGCGAGGTGCAGGGCTCGCAGCCGATCGAGGCATAGCCCTTCTCGACGAGGCTGTGCTGCGGCAGGGAAAAGGCGGTGCGGTAGATGTCGATGTCGCCCTTCGTCCAGTTGGCGAGCGGATTGATCTTCAGGCGTTCGCCATCGGCTTCAAACAGCGGCAGTTCGGTTCGCCTGCCGCCCTGATAGCGCTTGCGGCCGGAAATCCAGACGTCGAAATCCTTCAGCGCCTCGGCCAGAGGTTCGACCTTGCGCAGCGCGCAGCAGGCCTGCGTATCGGAGATCCACAGCGCGCCCGCCGGATCGCGGGCGGCGCGCTCGGAAGCTTCCGGCCCGACGGTGCGGATGTCGGTCAGACCGAGCCGTTCGGCGATCCGGTCGCGGTAGCGCAGCGTCTCGGCGAACAGCTTGCCGGTATCGACGAACAGCACGGGTAGGGACGGGTCGATGCTGGCGACCAGATGCAGCAGCACGACCGAGTTCGAGCCGAAGGAAGACACGACGGCCGTCCTGGCGTCGCGGTTCTCGGTGAGTACGGCCTGCAGCATGGCGCGCGTGCCGGAGGTCTCGAAGCGTTCGTTCAACGCCTCGGGCGACAGGATGTGGCCGTCGAGGGCAGGTGCCTCAACCATAGAGCGCCTCCTTGAAGGGCTGCTGGCCGAGCCGGCGCCAGGCATCGAGAAAGCTCTCGTCCCTGGAGGTCCGGTTCGCGAGATAGGCGTCGACGATCTTGTCGACCGCGCCGACGATCTCGTCGGAGGAAAAGCCCTTGCCGATGATCTCGCCGATGGCGGTGTGCTCGTCGGCCGAGCCGCCAAGCGTGATCTGGTAGAATTCCTCGCCCTTCCGGTCGACGCCCAGAATGCCGATATGGCCGACATGGTGGTGGCCGCAGGCGTTGATGCAGCCGGAAATCTTGATCTTCAGTTCGCCGATCTCCTCCTCGCGGGCGGGGTCGGCGAAGTGCTCTGACAGGCGCTGCGCGACGGGGATCGAGCGGGCATTGGCGAGCGCGCAATAGTCGAGGCCCGGGCAGGCGATGATGTCGGTGATCATGCCGGCATTGGCGGGCGCCAGATGCTCGGCGGCGAGCGCGTCGTAGACGGCCTTCAGATGGCGCTTCTCGACATGGGGCAGGATGACGTTCTGTTCGTGGCTGATGCGCAGTTCGTCATGGCTGTAGCGCTCGCCGAGATCGGCCATGATCTCCATCTGGCGCGCGGTGGCGTCTCCCGGCGGTCCGCCGGCAGGCTTGAGCGAGATGGTGACCATGGCGTGTCCGGCCGTCTTGTGCGGCGTCACATTGTTGGCGAGCCAGCGGGCGAAGGCGGGGCTGGCGGCCTTGGCCGCTTCCAGTTCGGCGCTTTCGTCGGGCAGTTCGGCCAATGGCGGCAGCGCGAAATAGCTGTCGATCCCGTCGATGTCGTCCTTCGGCAAGGTGAGCGCGCCGTCGCGAATGCGCTCGAACTCGGCCTCGATATCCTTCTTCAGCACGTCGATGCCGGTCTCGTGGACGAGGATCTTGATGCGTGCCTTGTACTTGTTGTCGCGCCGTCCGTAGAGATTGTAGACGCGCAGGATCGCTTCCGTATAGGCGATCAGGTCCTTTTCGGGCAGGAAGTCGCGCACCTTCTTGGCGATCATCGGCGTGCGACCCTGACCGCCGCCGACATAGACGGCGAAGCCGATCTCGCCGGCCTCGTTGCGCGTCAGCTGCAGGCCGATGTCGTGGACCTGGATCGCCGCGCGGTCATGCTCGGCCCCCGTGATCGCGATCTTGAACTTGCGCGGCAGGAAGATGAATTCGGGGTGGATGGTCGACCACTGCCGCAGAATTTCGGCATAGACGCGCGGGTCGGCGATTTCGTCGCGCGCGGCGCCGGCGAAATGGTCGGTCGTGACGTTGCGAATGCAATTGCCCGAGGTCTGGATGGCGTGCATCTCGACGCTGGCCAGTTCCTCCAGGATGTCGGGAATGTCGGTCAGCTTCGGCCAGTTGAACTGGATGTTCTGGCGCGTGGTGAAGTGGCCGTAACCCTTGTCGTACTTGTCGGCGATGTGCGCCAGCATGCGCATCTGGCGGCCGTTGAGCGTGCCGTAGGGAATGGCGACGCGCAGCATGTAGGCGTGCAGCTGCAGATAGACGCCGTTCATCAGGCGCAGCGGCTTGAACTCATCCTCGCTCAAATCGCCGGCGAGGCGGCGTGCCACCTGATCGCGGAACTGTGCGGTGCGGGCGGCAACGAAGTCGTGGTCGAATTCGTCGTAGCGGTACATGGCTGGCGCTTTCGAAGCTTGGCTTGGCGTGCTGGCTATGGGGTCGGGTTACGCGGCGAGCGCTGCGCGGGCGGCCTCGCCGAAGGCGACGGTCGGGCCGAAGGCGCGGATGCGCTCGCGCAGGCGAACCGGTACGGGGCCGGCGTTTTCCTCGACGGTGACGTCGATGGCGGCGGTGTCGATGACCTCGCGATCGGCCACGGCACGCGCGGCGGCGGCAAGGCCTGCCTCGATGGCGTCCTGTGCGCTGAGTACGGCGGCACGCGCGATCTCGGTGATCCAGCCCTCGGCGGACAGGAAGACGACGGCGCCGTCGGACAGGCGGTTGGCGGTGATGATCTTCATGGCGTTTCTCCTAGGCGGCGACGGAACTGGTTTCGGATTTGCGGTGATCGGCAGCTTCCCCGGCGGCGGCATTGCCGAACGCGGCCTGGGAGGATGCCGCGATGCCGGGGACGATTTCGAAGGGGATGCCGGCCTCGTCGAGGGTCGTGACGAGCTTCTCGCTTGCCGCGTTGGTACGGGGATCGCCATCGACGAGCAGGACGACACGGCTGCCAGCCTCCGCCTCGGCGATCAGCCGAACGGCGGCTTCGGCGGGATCGACGGATACGCGGTGGGCGTCCCGGCGGCCGAGGGCGACGATGCGTTCGGAGGTTTCCGGTGCATGCAGGATGGCGTCGGCCTCCAGCAAGGCACGCTGGGCACGAAGCGTCAGCAGATCCTCCGCGCCCGGTCCGGTGCCGACGATCGAAACGAAGCCGGCCGCATCGGCAGGGCGCTTGAGGAGTTGCATGGTCGCCCGGCGTGCGCCGGCCATGTCGCCTGCTTCGGCGCAGCGTGCGACCGGTCCGTCGAAGAAGGCGCGCCAGAAGCGGCGCCGTGCCGAACCACGGGGCACAACACGGCTGACGGTCTGGCGATAGCGCGCGGCGAGCCGGGCCAGAGGACCGGTCGAGCGCGGCAGCAGCGCCTCGATCTTCGAGCGCAGGATCTGGGTGAGCACGGGGCCTGAGCCTTCCGAGCCGATGGCAATAGCGACCGGCGCGCGGTTGACCAGCGCCGGGACGTAGAAATCGCAAAGCTCGGGTCGGTCGACAGCGTTAACCGGGATGTTGCGCGCGCTTGCTGCGTGCACGATCGCTTCGTCTCGGTCGGCGTCGCCCGTTGCTGCGAACACCAGTGCGGCGCCTTCCAGCATGGCGGGCGCGAAAGGCGCGGCCACATGGTCGGCGTTCGACTGGATGATGAAGACGCCAAGTTCGCGCGACGGCGCGGGCGCGATCAGGCGAATGCGGACCAGGCTTTCGGAGAGCAGCCTCGCCTTGGCGAGTGCCTCTTCGCCATCGCCGACGACGACCGCGACCCGCCCGTCAACCTTGTGGAAGACGGGGAAGACGGAAAGTCTGTCGGTTTTGCTGGCCTTGTTCGCGGGCATGAAATGCACCTTTGTTGTCCTGCCATTGAAGATAGGCCCGGCGACAGCCGAACGATTGGCAGGCCATGGTGAAATTCCCGGCTAGGAGAGAAATTTTTTCTCTCAACCGCAGCGCGGCGGCAAGAACCGTGCCTCGGACGTGCAGGCATGGAACATATTGTAGAAAATGAATTCGTCGTGGCTAAACGAGAGACATTCACGAACAACAGCGGTCAATGGTCGCGGCCGACCACGAAACGGGCCGCTGCTTGCAGCCAGTGGGCGCGCTCGCCGAAGGGGCTGAGCATGTCCAGCGACTCGGCGAGCAGGCCGTCGGCGATACGGCGTGATTCCTCCAGCCCGTACAGTGCGACCAGCGTCGCCTTGCCCCGCGCGGAATCCTTGGCGGCGGCCTTGCCCAGTTTCTCCGGGTGGGCGGTGACGTCGAGCAGATCGTCGGCGAGCTGGAAGGCCTTGCCGATCCTTTCGCCGAAACCGGCCATCGCCTCGCTTTGTTCAGGCGCAGCGCGGGCGACGATGGCGCCGGCCTCGCAGGCGTAACGGATCAGGGCGCCGGTCTTCATCGCCTGCAGGGTGGCGATCTGGTGTTCGGCGAGGCTGTTGCCCTCCGCGGCGAGGTCTAGCATCTGGCCGCCGGCCATGCCGCCAAGGCCGGATGCGCGCGCCAGCGACAGGCCGAGTTCCGAACGGATCGTCGGATCGTCATGGGTCGCCGGATCGGCGAGGATGTCGAAGGCGAGCGTGAGCAGGGCATCGCCGGCGAGGATCGCGGTCGCCTCGTCGAAGGCCTTGTGCACGGTCGGCTGGCCGCGGCGCATGTCGTCGTCGTCCATGGCGGGCAGGTCGTCATGTATCAGCGAATAGCAGTGGACGCATTCGAGCGCGGCAGCGGCGCGGGCCGGGGCAGTTCCCTCCACGCCGAACATCGCGGCCGTCTCGACCAGCAGGAAGGGGCGCAGGCGCTTGCCCCCGCCCAGCACGCCATGGCGCATGGCGGCCAGCAGGCGCCCGGGCCGGGTGGTCTCGCCGTCAAGCGGGGCGTCGTCCAGCAGGCTTTCCAGTATTGCAACCGTTTCGCCGGCGCGGCGTTCCAGCCTTGTCGAAAACGCTTCCTTCATTGCTTTGGTCCATGCTGTCGGCGAATGTCGCAAGGGAGTTCGCACCGGTGGCGGCGCAGGTCAAGCGGGCCGATATGCCTGGACTACATACGAGGCATGCATATGGACCGCGAAGCGAGGGTCTGGCAGGCTGCGGCAGGGGTCGCGAGCGGAGGTGATGTCGTGAACGGGCTGGCATGACGAAGCGGGGCGGATGGTTCGATATCGTGGACAATGAGCCGGGTAGCGGGGAACCGCGCAACGGCAGAAATGGCGCTGCGCCGGAGGTGAAGGTCGAGCGCAGGGACGGGCCGGGCCTCGTTCGCAGGCTGCGTCGTCGCCTGACCTTTCGCAACATCGTCATCGTGCTCGTCGTCGCCGGTTTCGTGGCGGGCATCGTGCCGGCAACGCTCGGCCTGCTCTATCGTGCTGATTTCATGCATCCGGTCTCGACGCCGATGCTGGCGCGCTGGCTGACCGGGCGCGAGGTCGACCGGCGCTGGGTCGACATGGACGATATCGCGCCGGTGCTGGTTCATTCCGTCATCATGTCGGAAGACGGTCAGTTCTGCGGACATCGCGGGGTCGACTGGGTGGAGCTGAACGCCGTCATCAGCGACGCGCTGGAAGGCGAGAAGGCGCGCGGTGCCTCGACGATCACCATGCAGACGGCGAAGAACCTGTTCCTGTGGAACGGGCGGTCCTATGTCCGCAAGGTGATCGAGATACCGCTGGCGATCTATCTCGACGTGGTGCTGCCGAAAAAGCGGATCATGGAGATCTATCTCAACGTGGCGGAATGGGATGTCGGTGTGTTCGGGATCGAGGCGGCGTCGCAGCATTATTTCGGACGCCCCGCCAACGGGCTCAACCGGCGGCAGGCGGCGCTGCTGACGGTCACGCTGCCGAACCCTGCGGCGCGCAATCCGGCAAGGCCCTCAGGGGGGCTGAACCGGCTGGCCGGCCGGATCGAACGGCGCGCGGCAAAGGCCGGTGGCTATGTCGGTTGCGTCAAATAGCAGGCGAAACGCAAAAAGCGCGCGTGCAGGCTGGTCAAACGGGGCATGACACTGTATATGCCCCGATCTGAAAACGCCGTCGGCGGCCGCAAGGCAGACCGAAGGCGGGCCGCCAGGATGCAGATGCATCGATAACGGGCGGCGTTTCTTCGAAATTCCGGAGTGTTATCATGGCTGTACCCAAGCGAAAGACGACGCCGTCGAAGCGCGGCATGCGCCGTTCTGCCGACGGGCTGAAGCAGCCGGCCTATGTCGAGGACAAGGATTCGGGCGAGCTTCGCCGTCCGCACCACATCGATTTGAAGACCGGCATGTATCGCGGCAAGCAGATTCTCGAACCCAAGCAGTCCGTCTGAGGCTGTTTTCCGGGTCCTGACCCGTTGCGGTTCGTCGCGATCGACGTCAATGCATTTGAAACGGGGCTGGCATCACGCCGGCCCCGTTTTCTTTTGCGAGGAACGTTCGTGGCAGCGACCGGCATGGTGGCAATCTCGCCATATTCGACAGACAGGCTTGCCAACCGGGCCGGCCGTCCGGCAGAATCGCTTACAGGGGCATTACCGGAGGGTAGACTTGCATGCAGTTGCTGACCAATGTGCCGCTGCTGATCGTTCCGTTCATCGCCTATAATCTCGTGGCGCTGGGCCTGGTCGATGTCAGTGGCGCCGACCCGTGGACCTCGACCGTAGTCGGGCTACCCATGGTTTCTGGCGAGACCTGGGTGATGGATCTGGGCGACCTGATGATCACGCTCGGCCTGTTCCTGCTGTTTTTCGAGATTCTCAAGGCGACGCGCGTCGGCGCGCACACGATCATCGACCATCTGCTGTCGACCTTCGTCTTCATCGCCTATCTGGTCGAGTTCCTGCTGGTGCGCAGCGCGGCGCATTCGGTGTTCTTCATCCTGATGGCGATCACCTTCGTCGACGTTATCGCGGGCTTTTCGGTGTCGATCCGCTCGGCCACGCGCGACGTCAGCGTTGGCGACCGCTACTGAGGGCGGCCGCCGAAGCGCGTTCGGTCTCGACCTTGTGAGGACGATCCGGCGTTATGCGCCGGTGCGTGCGACGAAGCCGGCGCCTTCCACACCGGCAGCGGCGGCCAGTTCGTCATTGTCGGACGTGTCGCCGGAAATGCCGACCGCGCCGAGCGTCTCGCCCTTTGCCGAGCAGATCAGCACGCCGCCCGGCACCGGCACGATGCCGCCGTCGAGCACGCTCGAAAGGCCCTGGATGAAATGCGGCCGCGTTGCCGCCTGATCGTTGAGGACACGCGAACCGGAGCCGATGACGAGGGCACCGCGCGCCTTGCCACTGGCCACCTCGAAGCGGCCGAAGGGCGTGCCGTCCTGAACCTGTGCAGCCCTGATCCCGCCGCCGGCATCGAGCACCACCACCGAAAGCGGCTTCAGCGAATGTTCCTTTGCACTGGCGAGTGCCAGGGTGATGATCCTGTTCGCCTTGGCGAGCGTCAGTTTGGCCATGATTTTTCCGGTCCCGTTTTGTTGCCTCGAATCCGCGAATGGCGGTGTTCGGCAAGGCTTCTAGCGATTTTCGGCGCCATGGGAAACCGCCATGGGAAACCAGTTACGCGGCCGACTTGCGATGACCCACAGTGTTTCGACTGGCGAAGAAGAGGTTTTCGGCTTCTTAACGATCTGCCCGGCATAAAGACGCTGTTCAATGAGCATTGCGAGGACTGGCATGCAGGGTAGTACGAGGCGCGAAGCGCGTACCGCGAACGCCGAAGGCGTTGCGTCACGGGGCGATGGGGCAAGGTTGCTCGCGCTGACCGGCCAGGCCAGCTATGTCTGGGACATCGCCAGCGACGGCATCGAATGGTCCGGCAATTTCGCCGGTCTGGTCGGGTTCGCCGATGGCGCCGCGCATGGCAGCGGGCGGGATTTCGAAAAGCTCGTTCAGGCCGAGGGAAGCGAGAGCCGGTTCGGGCAGGTGCTCGGTTCGGCGCTTCCGGCAGAACCCGGTTCGACCAACAGCTATCAATGCGTCTATGCGATCGCCGGCCGGCACGTGAAGAATGGCGAGCCGGTCTGGCTCGAGGATACCGGCATGTGGCAGGCGGGCCCTGACGGCAAGCCGGCCCGCGCCGAGGGTGTGGTGCGGGTGATCAGCGAACGGCGCCGCCGCGAGGAAAACCTTCGACGCATCTCGGATTTTGACGAACTGACCGGTCTTTCCAACCGGCGCTATCTGGAATGGCAGATCGGCGAGACGCTGAAGGCGTGTCAGGAGAGTGACGCGACCTCGGCTGCCGTGCTGATCATCAGCCTCGACCGGATCGACATCGTCAACGATTTCTACGGCTTCGCCATCGGCGACGAGGTGATCCGGCAATGCGGCGAGCGCATTGCCAAGCGGGCGCGCGGCGACGATCTGGTCGCCCGGTTCTCCGGCGCCAAGTTCGGCGTCATCCTGCGCAATTGCTCGGCGAAGGAAATCCATGTCGCCAGCCGGCGTTTTCTGGAATCCCTGCACGGGAAGGTCGTCGAGACGAGCGCCGGTCCGGTGACGCCCAATGCGACGATCGGTGCTTGCCTGCTGCCGCGCCACGCCGCGACGGTGCGCGAGGCGGTCGCGCATTCCAGCCAGGCCTGCAAGGCGGCCCAGCATCACAGCGGCTACCGCATCAAGGTCCACGAGCCCGATCCGGCGGCGAAAGCGCGCCGGCGCGAGGAAGCCGCACTTGCCACGGCACTCAGCGCGGCCTGCGAGAAGGACTCGCTGCGGCTGGTCTTCCAGCCGGTCGTCGAAGCGAAGACCGGCGAGATCGGATTCCACGAATGCCTGGTGCGCATGGGCGGCGAAGAGGGAGACCGGACGGGCGGTGGGCGGATCGTCTCGATTGCGAGCAAGCTCGGCTTCGTTGGCGCGCTCGATCATCGCAGCCTTGAAATGGCGCTGGACACGCTGGCGCGCCATCCGGACGTGCATCTCTCTCTGAACGTCTCGATGGAGACGGCGGAAGACCCGCTATGGCTGTCGAAACTCGCCAACGGCACCCATTCGATTCAGGGCGCTTCCGACCGGCTGATCGTCGAGATCACCGAATCGCATGCGGCGCACGATCTGGCGGAAGCAGGCAAGTTCATCTCGGTCATCCACAGCCTGGGCTGCCGGGTGGCAATCGACGATTTCGGCGCCGGCTTCACCTCGTTTTCCAATTTGAAGGCGTTTCCGGTCGACATGATCAAGATCGACGGCAGCTTCACCGCCGACCTGCTCAAGGACGAAAAGGACCAGGTCTTCGTCAAGAGCCTGATCGAGATCGCCAAGGTGTGCGGCGCCAGGACCGTTGTGGAATGGGTGGAGGATCGCAGCATCGCCGGCCTGCTGCTCGACTGGGGTGTCGACTATCTGCAGGGTCATCTCTACGGCGAGGCGGGCGAGCTGATCCGCGAAACGCCGCGCGAGCGGACACGCCGCGCCGGCTAGTGCGTTTCAGATTTGGACGGAATCGAAAAGCGCTGTCTCTCGCTTATGCTCGAACGCGCATTTCGATGCGTCTGTCTGTTTCCGACAAAATCTGAAACGCACTAGTCCGGAATATCAGCCGAGCTTGTCGAGCCGCTTCTGGAGCTGGGCGAGCTGGTCCTTGAGGTCCCTCAGGTCGGACTCTTCGCCGGGCTGGGCCTGCTCCGGCTTGGCTGGCTCGGATGTGGCGCTGGTCGCCGCGCCGCCTTCGCCTGCCGCGCCGGCGCCGCCAAAGGGCATGAACATGTTCATCGCCTTCTGGAACATCTCCATATTGCGACGAACCTGATCCTCCATCGAACCGAGATTGCCCATGCCCATGCCGCCGAGCGCCTTGGTCATCTGCTCGCGCATCTTTTCCTGTTCGGCGGCGAAGCTGTTCATCGAATGCTCGAGATAGCTCGGCACCATGGCCTGCATGGAATCGCCGTAGAACTTGATGAGCTGGCGCAGGAAGGCGATCGGCAGGAGGTTCTGACCCTCCTTGGCTTCCTGGTCGAAGATAATCTGTGCGAGCACGGAGCGGGTAATGTCCTCGCCCGACTTGGCGTCCTGGACGACGAATTCGTCGCCATCGCGCACCATTTTCGCCAGATCCTCCAGGGTTACATAGGTGCTCGAACCGGTATTGTAGAGCCGTCTGTTGGCGTATTTCTTTATCATTATCGGCTGGTTCTTGGACGACATGGCATTATCCCGAGGCGTTTCCCGATCTTCAAACATAGTTGACGCAACAGCATTAATCCAGACGTTGTCCGATAACGGTTCCGGCGTTTCGCCCGCTCATGGACTTGCGTTCGTGCGCGGTTGATGCTGCACTGCAAAACCCCGTTCCCCGTACAGGTTGCCTACATGCCCGAGATCAAGAAAATCCTCGTCGCCAATCGTTCCGAAATCGCCATCCGGATTTTCAGGGCCGCCAACGAGCTGGGCCTGAAAACCGTGGCGATCTGGGCCGAGGAAGACAAATATTCCCTCCACCGCTTCAAGGCGGACGAGAGCTACCAGGTCGGGCGCGGGCCGCATCTGGAACACGATATGGGGCCGATCGAGAGCTATCTGTCGATCGACGAAGTGATTCGCGTGGCGAAGCTCTCGGGCGCCGACGCGATCCATCCGGGCTACGGCCTGTTGTCGGAGAGCCCGGAATTCGCAGAAGCCTGTGAAAAGGCGGGCATCATCTTCATCGGCCCGAAGCCGGAAACCATGCGTCGGCTCGGCAACAAGGTGGCGGCGCGCAATCTGGCGGTCGAGGTCGGCGTGCCGGTGGTGCCGGCGACCGATCCGTTGCCGGACGATCTCGACGAGGTCGCGAAAATGGCCGAGGCGATCGGCTATCCGCTGATGCTCAAGGCGTCCTGGGGCGGGGGCGGACGCGGCATGCGCGCCATCCGTTCGGCCGGCGATCTGGCCCGCGAGGTCGTCGAAGCACGACGCGAGGCGCAGGCCGCCTTCGGCAAGGACGAGGTCTATCTCGAAAAGCTGGTCGAGCGCGCGCGCCATGTCGAGGTGCAGATCCTGGGCGACGGGCAGGGCAGTGTCGTCCATCTGTTCGAGCGCGACTGTTCGATCCAGCGGCGCAACCAGAAGGTCGTCGAGCGCGCGCCGGCGCCCTATCTCGACGACGCGCAGCGCCAGGAACTGTCGGCCCATGCGCTGAAACTTGCGCGCGCCACCGACTATATCGGCGCCGGCACGGTCGAGTTCCTGATGGATGCCGACACGGGTGCGTTCTATTTCATCGAGGTCAATCCGCGCATCCAGGTCGAGCACACCGTCACCGAGGAGGTGACCGGGATCGATATCGTCAAGGCGCAGATCCGCATTCTCGAGGGCAACCGGATCGGCACGCCGGAATCGGGCGTCCCGGCGCAGGAGGACATCCGCCTCAACGGCCATGCCATGCAGTGCCGGATCACCACGGAAGATCCGGAGCAGAATTTCATTCCCGATTACGGCCGCATCACCGCGTATCGCGGCGCGACCGGCTTCGGCATTCGCCTCGACGGCGGCACGGCCTATTCGGGCGCGGTGATCACGCGCTTCTACGATCCGCTTCTGGAGAAGATCACGGCCTGGGCGCCGACGGCGGAAGAAGCGCGACTGAGGATGGACCGCGCGCTGCGCGAGTTCCGCATTCGCGGCGTGGCGACCAATCTGACCTTCCTCGAGGCGATCATCGGTCACCCGCAATTCCGCGACAATTCCTATACGACCAAGTTCATCGACAACACGCCGGAACTGTTCGAGCAGGTGCGCAGGCGCGACCGGGCGACCAAGCTGCTGACCTATCTGGCCGATGTGACCGTCAACGGCCATCCCGAGACCAAGGGCAGGGCCGAGCCCAAGGCGGATGCCGCCGCGCCGGTCGTGCCGCGTTGCACCGGGGATATCCCCGACGGCACGCGCCAGAAGCTCGACGCGCTGGGGCCCGAGAAATTCGCGGCATGGATGCGCGAACAGGAACAGGTGCTGGTCACCGACACGACGATGCGCGACGCGCACCAGTCATTGCTCGCGACGCGCATGCGCACTTTCGACATTGCCGCGATCGCCGGCACCTATGCGCGGGCGCTGCCACAGCTGCTCTCTCTGGAATGTTGGGGCGGGGCGACCTTCGACGTTGCCATGCGCTTCCTGACCGAGGATCCGTGGGAGCGCCTCGCGCTGATCCGCGAAAAGGCGCCGAACATCCTGCTGCAGATGCTGCTGCGGGGTGCCAATGGCGTTGGCTACACCAACTATCCCGACAATGTGGTCAAGCATTTCGTGCGCCAGGCGGCGGCCGGCGGCATCGATCTGTTCCGCGTGTTCGACTGCCTGAACTGGGTCGAGAACATGCGCGTCTCGATGGATGCGGTAGCCGAGGAGAACAAGCTTTGCGAGGCGGCGATCTGCTATACCGGCGACCTCACCGACAGCACGCGGCCGAAATACGATCTGAAATACTACGTCGCGCTGGCGCAGGAACTGGAAAAGGCCGGCGCGCACATCATCGCGGTCAAGGACATGGCCGGCCTTTTGAAGCCCGCCGCGGCGCATCATCTGTTCAAGGCGCTGCGGGAGGCGACCGACCTGCCGATCCATTTCCACACGCATGACACGTCCGGGCTTTCGGCGGCGACGGTGCTGGCGGCGGTCGAGGAAGGGGTCGACGCGGTCGACGCCGCCATCGACGCGTTCTCGGGCAATACCTCGCAGCCCTGTCTCGGTTCGATCGTCGAGGCGCTGAAGGGCAGCGCACGCGATCCGGGCCTCGACACAGAATGGATACGGCGCATCTCGTTCTACTGGGAAGCCGTGCGCAACCAGTATGCCGCCTTCGAGAGCGACCTGAAGGGGCCGGCCTCGGAAGTCTATCTGCACGAAATGCCGGGCGGCCAGTTTACCAATCTCAAGGAGCAGGCCCGCTCGCTGGGGCTCGAATCGCGCTGGCACGAGGTTGCGCGCGCCTATCACGACGCCAACGAGATGTTCGGCGACATCGTCAAGGTCACGCCGTCGTCGAAGGTGGTCGGCGACATGGCGCTGATGATGGTGAGCCAGGACTTGACGGTGAGCGATGTCGAGAATCCGGAGAAGGACATCTCCTTCCCCGATTCCGTCGTCTCCATGCTGCGCGGCGATCTGGGCCAGCCGCCCGGCGGGTGGCCGGAAAAGCTGCAGAAAAAGGTGCTCAAATCCGACAAGGCCTACACGGTGCGACCGGGCTCGCTGCTGGCGGACGCCGATCTTGAGGCGATGCGGGCCGACATCGAGGAAAAGCTCGACCGCGAACTGAGCGAGTTCGAGTTTGCCTCCTGGCTGATGTATCCCAAGGTTTACTCGGACTTCGCCCAGGCGCAGGAAATCTACGGCCCGGTCTCCATCCTGCCGACGCCAGTCTATTTCTACGGCATGGCGCCGGCCGAGGAGATTTTCGTCGATCTCGAAAAGGGCAAGACCATGGTGATCCGCTGTCTTGCCGTCGGCGAGACGCATGAGGACGGCACGGTCACGGTGTTCTACGAGCTGAACGGCCAGCCCCGGCGCGTGAAGGTGCCGGACCGGGCGCATGGCGCTTCGGCGGGCGCGGTAAGGCGCAAGGCGGACGCCGGCAATGACGACCATGTCGGCGCGCCGATGCCGGGCGTGATCTCGACGCTCGCGGTTTCGTCGGGCCAGGAGGTCAAGGCGGGCGACGTGCTGGTTTCCATCGAGGCAATGAAGATGGAAACGGCGATCCATGCCGAGCGCGACGGCACGATCGGCGAGGTGCTGGTCAAGGCCGGCGACCAGATCGACGCAAAGGACCTGCTGGTGACCTACGCGGCGTGAGGTACGCCATTGCTTCGTCATGCTCGGGACTTGACCGGGTATGACGGAGCAAATGGCGGCGAAACCGAGTGTCACCAAATGTGATCGGGCACCTGCCATCTGCGGTTGAGGTCGCGGTCGAACCCATCTAATCCCGCCATCTGAAATGGCTGGCCGGCATGATCCGGCTTCCTTCGGGGGGATGGATGGACAACACGCTCGACATGCGGGCCGGACGGCCCGGGCGACCGCCCGTCTCGCGGGTATCGGTCACGCGCGTGGCGGTCAGCCTCATGTTCCTTGTCAACGGCTTGGTGCTGGGAAGCTGGGCGCCTAAGATTCCCGAATTCGCGGCGCGTCTCGGCCTGTCGGAATCCCAGCTCGGCATGATGATCGTCGCCTTCGGCATCGGCTCGATGGTGGCGATGCCGCTGGTCGGCATCGTCATCGCACGCGAAGGGTCGAGGCGTATCCTGCGGGCGACGGCGCTGGCGACGGCATTGGCCATTCCGGCGGTGACGGTGGTGCCGAACCTTGCGACGGCGGCGCTGGCGGTGCTGTTCCTGGGTGCGGCCGTCGGCGGCATGGACGTCGCGATGAACGCCAACGCGGTGGCCGTGGAGCGCTCGAACGGGCGGGCGATCATGTCGTCCTGTCATGGCTTCTGGAGCCTTGGCGGACTGATCGGGGCGGCCGGTGGCGGCTGGCTGATCGAGCGCTTCGGCATTTCCAGCCATGCCTGGATCGTTGCCGCCGGATCGGTCGCCGTCATCGCCATCGCATGGCGGCTGGTGCTCGACGATGATGCGAGGCTGGCATCAGGTAGCGCGGATGAAGCGGGCGGGCACGGCATCCGCCTGCCGCGCACGCTGCTGCCTTGGCTGATCGGCATCATGGCGCTGTTGTGCATGGTTCCCGAAGGCGCGGTGCTCGACTGGGGCGCGCTCTATCTGCGCGCCGAGCGCGGCGGCACGATCACGCAGTCCGGCTTTGTCTTCGGCGCCTTCTCGGCGGCGATGGCCGTGTTCCGCTTCACCGGCGATCATGTGCGCGAGCGGTTCGGCCCCGTCGCGACCCTGCGGGTCTGCGCATTGATCGCGATGGCCGGACTGGCGATCGCCTCGCTTGGCACCACACCCGCCATAGTCATTGCGGGGTTTGCCCTCGCCGGCATCGGCATGTCGAACCTCGTGCCGATCGCCTTTTCGGCGGCCGGCAATTTGCCGGGGCTGGCGCCCGGCATCGGCATCTCGGTCGTGACCTTCCTCGGCTATTCCGGCTCGCTGTTCGCACCGACCTTTCTCGGCTTCGTCGCCGAACATACCGGCTTTGCCGCCGTCTTCGGCGGACTTGCCGTGCTGTTCATCGCGGTTCTGGCGCTGTCCGGGCTGGCGCGCCATGCCGCCGGCGGCACCTCTTCGGGGCACTGATCCGCAGCGCCGGCACGCGCGACGTTTTTGCAGTTGCGAACACGATTTTGCGATTTGCCTTGCAATGCCATATTGCAATGCAACATGAATTGCATTCGCCCCATCCCTGAAAATGCCTGCACGACATTTCGAGACGGACGAAAGCGGCCCGCGCCCTGAAGTCTTTCGGGGCCGGCCATTACACGGATATTCGAAAGGAAAAGGATCATGGGATTTCTTGATGGAAAGACGGCACTCGTCACTGGTTCCACCTCGGGCATCGGCGAAGCCTGCGCGAAGGCCTATGCCAGCGAGGGCGCCAACATCGTGCTCAACGGTTTTGGTGATGCGGCCGAGATCGAGAAGCTGCGCGCCGGCATCGAGCAGGAGCATGGCGTCAAGGCGATCTATTCCGATGCCGATCTGACGAAGCCTGAGAAGATCGAGGAAATGACGACGATGGCGCTCGACACGTTCGGGGCGGTCGACATCCTGCACAACAATGCCGGCGTGCAGCATGTCGCGCCGATCGAGGAGTTTCCCGTCGAAAAGTGGGACCTCATCATCGGGCTCAACCTGTCGTCCTCGTTCCACACCACGCGGCTTTTGATGAAGCAGATGAAGGAACGCAAATGGGGCCGGCTGATCTTCACGGCGTCCGCCCATGCGATGGTCGCCTCGCCCTACAAGGCGGCCTATGTGGCGGCCAAGCACGGCATTGCCGGGCTGACCAAGGTGCTGGCGCTTGAAGGCGGCGAACATGGCGTGACGGCGAATGCGATCTGTCCCGGCTATGTCTGGACGCCGCTCGTCGAGAAACAGATCCCCGACACGATGAAGTCGCGCGGCATGACACGCGACGAGGTGATCAACGACGTGCTGCTCGACGCGCAGCCGACCAAGAAATTCGTGACCGTCGAGCAGGTCGCGGCGATGGCGCTCTACCTCGCCTCCGACCATGCCGAGAACATCAACGGATCGATGCAGCTCATCGACGGCGGCTGGACGGCACAATGAGCGGCTCCGCCCCGAGAAAGGGCGGCGCCAGGCCGGCCGGCAAGCCTGAGCCCGCGCAGCGCAAGATCAACCTTGCGCTGCAGGGCGGCGGCGCGCATGGCGCGTTCACCTGGGGCGTGCTCGACCGGCTGCTCGAGGATGGCCGTTTCGCCATCGAGGGCATATCGGGCACGTCGGCGGGCGCGATGAATGCGGTGGCGCTGGTGGACGGGTTTCACGAAGGCGGTGCGGAAGGTGCGCGCAAAAAGCTCCGCGCGTTCTGGGAGTCGGTGGCCGACCATGGCCGCATGGCGCCGCCGCTGCGCACCCCGCTCGACATCTGGCTCGGCAACTGGTCGCTCGCCAATTCGCCGCTGCTGTTCTACCAGAACCTGTTTCGCAACGTGCTGTCGCCCTACGAGTTCAATCCGTTCGACGTCAACCCGCTGAAGGATATCGTCGAGGAGGTCATCGACTTTTCGAATGTGAACGCCTGCGATTCCATCAAGCTGTTCGTCGCGGCGACCAATGTGTGGAACGGCAAGGTACGCGTCTTCGGCAATTCCGAACTCGACGTCGATCCGGTGCTGGCGTCCGCCTGCCTGCCGACGCTGTTTCAGGCCGTGGAGATCGATGGCGTACCCTATTGGGACGGCGGATACATGGGCAATCCGGTTCTGTTTCCGTTCATCTACGAGACGGACACGGACGATGTGGTGCTCGTCCAGATCAATCCGATCGAGCGCACCGAAACGCCGCGGACCAGCCAGGAGATCGCCAACCGGATCGACGAGATCACCTTCAACGCCTCGCTGCTGCGCGAATTCCGCGCCATCGAGTTCGTGCGCCGGCTGATCGAGGAGGGCCGGCTGCCGGAAGACGATTACCGCAAGCTCAGGATGCACCGGATCGAGGCGGCCGAGGAATTGCTGGCGCTTTCGGCCTCGACCAAGCAGAACACCGAGCCCGGTTTCCTCGACCACCTGTTCGATTTGGGACGCAAGAGCGCCGACCAATGGATTGAGGGAGATGCCGCGAAGGTTGGTGTCGAACCCGGCATCGATCTGGCGAAAGAGGTCGGCTACCGCCTTGAACACGAAGTGCCGGCGGGTGCGGATGGCAAGGAAAAGGCGGTGTTGAAGAAGCCGGAACCGCGCAAGAGGGCGAGGAAGGCGAAGGGGTGAGCTTTTAATGCCTCCCCCTTGTGGGGAGGCGGGCGCAGCCGAGCGTAGCGAAAGCTGAGCCGGTGGGGGTGACGGCGTTTCGACGGTCAGTGGAATCTATTGTGGCTCGCTTGCGCTCGCGACCCCCACCCCTAACCCCTCCCCACAAGGGGGAGGGGGATTCGGTCGTGCCTAGCCCGCCTCGCGCATGCCTTTTCCGGTGCCGTAATTCGCCTCAATGTAATCCAGCACCATCTTCTTGAAATCGTCGGCGATGGTCGGGCCGCGCAGGGTGGCGGCCTTCTTGCCGTCGATGAAGACGGGCGCGGCCGGCGTTTCGCCGGTGCCGGGCAGGGAGATGCCGATATGGGCATGCTTGGATTCGCCCGGCCCGTTGACGATGCAGCCCATCACCGCGACGTTGAGTTCCTCGACGCCAGGATATTTCTCGCGCCAGACCGGCATTTCCTCGCGGATATGGGTCTGGATGTCCTGCGCGAGTTCCTGGAAGACGGTCGAGGTGGTGCGGCCGCAGCCGGGGCAGGCGGCGACGATGGGCACGAAGGAACGGAAGCCCATGGTCTGCAGCAATTCCTGCGCGACCTTGACTTCGCGGGTCCGGTCGCCGCCCGGCTCGGGCGTCAGCGAGATGCGGATCGTGTCGCCGATGCCCTGCTGCAGCAGGATGCCCATGGAGGCCGAGGAGGCGACGATGCCCTTGGTGTCCATGCCGGCCTCGGTAAGGCCCAGATGCAGGGCATGGTCGGTGCGTTTCGCCAGTTCGGCATAGACGGCGATCAGGTCCTGAACCTGGCTGACCTTGGCCGACAGGATGATCCTGTCGCGCTGCAGGCCGATTTCCTCCGCGCGCGCCGCCGACAGCAGCGCCGACTGGACGATGGCCTCGCGGGTCACCTCGCGGGCCGAAAGCGGCGCGCCATTGGCGTGGTTGTCGTCCATCAGCTTCGTCAAAAGGGCCTGGTCGAGCGAGCCCCAGTTGACGCCGATGCGCACCGGCTTGGCGTACTGGATCGCCATTTCGACGATCGAGGCGAACTGGCGGTCCTTCTTTTCGCCGAAGCCGACATTGCCGGGATTGATGCGGTACTTGTCGAGCGCCTCGGCACAGGCCGGATGATCGGCCAGCAGCTTGTGGCCGATATAGTGGAAGTCGCCGACCAGCGGCACGCGGACGCCGCGCTTTTCCAGCCTGTCGCGGATATGCGGCACGGCGGCGGCCGACTCGTCGCGGTCGACGGTGATGCGCACCAGTTCCGAGCCGGCGCGGGCAAGGGCCTCGACCTGCGCGACCGTGGCGTCGATGTCGGCCGTGTCGGTGTTGGTCATCGACTGGACGACGACCGGCGCCTCGCCGCCGACGATCACGCCGCCGACATCGACGGCGACGGTGCGTTTGCGCGCCATCGGCGCGCTGAGATAATGCGTAGCGTTCATGCGACCGGCTCTCGTTTCGCCCGGTGTCCATCGGCCGGCAGAGGCCGACCCCTATCCGGTGGCCGGTATCTACCGGCAGGATGTGCCGCAGATGTGACGTTGCGGCGCGGCAAAGTCAATCGCCCGGTCCCGTGACCGTCCCGCGTGGCAAAGGCATTCGATCTGCGAGAAACGCCTGGAAGCCTGGCGAGCAATGCCCAATATTGTTCATGCTTGAACATTTTTTCGTCGCGCGATAGATAGAAATTGTGCAGATGCGAAATAGCCATTATGTTGGCGCCGGTTTCAAGGCGACCGAAGGTCGCCAAGTTTTTCCGAGGAGGATAATCCCATGTCCGAAGCAATTGTCATCGCCAGCGCGGCACGCACCGCCGTCGGTTCCTTCAACGGTGCCTTCGCCAACACGCCGGCGCACGAACTGGGCGCGGCAGCGATCAAGGGCGCGCTGGAGCGCGCCGGGGTCGATGCGAAGGAAGTCGACGAGGTTGTTCTCGGCCAGATTCTCACAGCAGGTGAGGGCCAGAACCCGGCCCGTCAGGCGGCGCGCGCCGCCGGCTGCCCCGACGAGACCACGGCCTGGGGCCTCAACCAGCTTTGCGGTTCCGGCCTGCGCGCGGTGGCCATCGGCATGCAGCAGATCGCGACGGGCGACGCCAACATCATCGTGGCCGGCGGCCAGGAATCGATGTCGATGGCGCCGCACTGCCAGCATCTGCGCGCCGGTGTGAAGATGGGCGACATCAAGCTGATCGACACCATGATCAAGGACGGCCTGACGGACGCCTTCTTCGGCTATCACATGGGTAACACGGCCGAGAACGTGGCGCGCCAGTGGCAGCTTACCCGCGACGAGCAGGACGCCTTCGCTGTCGCCTCGCAGAACAAGGCGGAAGCCGCACAGAAGGCCGGCAAGTTCGTCGATGAGATCGTGCCGTTCACGGTGAAGACCCGCAAGGGCGAGACGATCGTCGATGCCGACGAATATATCCGCCACGGCGCGACCATCGAGGCAATGCAGAAGCTGCGCCCGGCCTTCGACAAGGAAGGCACGGTGACGGCGGCCAATGCGTCGGGCATCAATGATGGCGCAGGCGCGGTCGTGCTGATGCGCGAAGCCGAGGCCGGCAGGCGCGGCATCACGCCGCTGGCACGCATCGTCTCCTGGGCGACGGCTGGCGTCGATCCGCAGATCATGGGCACCGGGCCGATCCCCGCCTCGCGCAAGGCGCTGGAAAAGGCCGGCTGGAGCACGGACGATCTCGATCTCGTGGAAGCCAACGAGGCCTTCGCGGCGCAGGCCTGCGCGGTCAACAAGGACATGGGCTGGAACCCGGACATCGTCAACGTCAATGGCGGGGCGATCGCCATCGGTCACCCGATCGGCGCATCGGGCGCGCGCATCCTCAACACGCTGCTGTTCGAGATGAAGCGCTCCGGCGCGCAGAAGGGCCTTGCCACGCTGTGCATCGGCGGCGGCATGGGCGTCGCCATGTGCGTCGAGGCGATGTAGCGATATCGTGATGCCGCCACGCCTTTGGCGCAAGTCGAAGGCGGAACGGCTCGATGCCCTGTTGCCGGACCTGATCGAGGCTGCGGCCGAACACTGGCTGGCGTTTTCCCGAACGCCAGCCTTTCTCGCTTCAGGACCCCTCAAGGACAAGATCGCCTTCTTCGCGAAGGCGGCCATGAAGGGGCTGCGGGAAAATATCCCGGAACTGCGCGACAGTTCGGATTCCGCATTGCTGCACGCCATTGCGCTTGGCATCCTCCGATCCGGCACGCATACTGAAGCCGAAGTCGAACAGGCACTCGGCAGAAAACTGTCGGGGGAGCAATAACGGGAGGAAAGGCATGTCGAGAGTTGCATTGGTCACGGGTGGTTCGCGCGGCATCGGCGCGGCGATTTCTAAGGCGTTGAAGGAAGCGGGCTGCACGGTCGCGGCAAACTATGCCGGCAATGACGAGGCGGCGAAGGCGTTCAGCGACGAGACCGGGATCGCGACCTACAAATGGTCGGTCGCCGACTACGATGCCTGCAAGGAAGGCATCGCGAAGGTCGAGGCCGATCTCGGCCCGGTCGACATCCTGATCAACAATGCCGGCATTACCCGCGACGCGCCGTTCCACCGCATGACGCCGGAACAATGGAACGAGGTGATCAACACCAATCTCACCGGCGTTTTCAACATGACCCATCCGGTATGGCCGGGCATGCGCGAGCGCGGGTTCGGCCGCGTCATCACGATTTCCTCGATCAACGGCCAGAAGGGCCAGTTCGCGCAGGCCAACTATTCCGCCTCCAAGGCCGGCGATCTCGGCTTCACCCGCGCGCTGGCACAGGAGGGCGCGCGCGCCGGCATCACCGTCAACGCGGTGTGCCCGGGCTATATCGCGACCGACATGGTGATGGCGGTGCCCGAGAAGGTGCGCGAGTCCATCATTGCGCAGATCCCGGTCGGCCGCCTCGGCGAGGCCGAGGAGATCGCGCGCTGCGTGGTGTTCCTGGCTTCCGATGCCGCCGGCTTCATCACCGGCTCGACCATCTCGGCCAATGGCGGGCAGTATTTCTCGTAGGTCACAGGACGCAGCCCTCTAAACAAATGCTGACGAGGCAATGGAAGCAAGGGGATGCTTGTCTGCTTGCTCCATATTCTGTATTTTTTTATTTATTATTTCTCAAATTTATCCTGAACGGAATATTTTGTGCATCAGTTAACTTCCTCATGCTTCTATATGCAACTTCATTTTCAATGGTATATGGCGCTTCTATAAAGGCTGAATCTCCATTCATCCCAACAATTCTAGCATCTTTAAAGAATGGCATTACATGAATACTTATTACTCTATCAATACTGTCTGTAGTATTTTCTTTTAGTTTAACTAAATATACTATTTTTGATCGTTTATTTGGCGCCTCAAGATCGCCTAATATTCTTTTTAGTTCTTCAATTGGATCGTCATATTCGATCTGTGTTAGATTTGATCGCTCAAGCTGGTAAAGGCGATCAGAAATTGCGGCCAATTGTTCCTGTAAAACTCGTTCTGCAGGAGTAGCATGCTCATTCAGTTCAAGTCTCCCGCGGGCAAAAGTCACGGGGTTGTCTATCTCGTGGTCTTCAGCCGTTGCCGAAGACACCGCTTCGCGAAGGGCGGTGCGCCCGTTTTTTAAGTCACGTGGTCGCTTCCGCGAGAATTTGATGGATCGAAAAGAGGCGACGTCAAAGGGAATTTTTTGCCCTTCGAGGTGCATATGAATGATGGGCTTCTGCGCCATATGGCGGATGCCCAACTCGTAGAATGCGTTGGGATTCAGGCTCGTCAGATCGGCGATGACCAACTCGGCCTCCAGTAGGGCAGTAATGACCTGCGCATCAATCCGGCCGGGCGTGGCTATTTTGTCGGCGCGCTCGACAACGAAATCTGGAAAATGCTCGTCGATGACCGGCTCAACGATTTCCTCAAGAAGCCAATCGGCGTGAATGCGGTCGTCGCTATCATCATCGCCGATCGGGCCTACTACGAAACAGCGTTTCTTTTTTTCGGCGGGTGTATCTTTTTTTGTCATCGATCAACGTGTTAGTGCACTGAAAGATTTTGGAGTTTTTCGTTTCCTGCAAACTGTAAGCGGAAGTCTAGCGTTATGGTTGTGGTTCAGCAAACATTTCCAATTTTATCTGATAGCGACTGAGCCATCCATGAACCCCACCCTTCTCGGTTTCCTCGCCATCCTGATGTGGGCGCTGCTGGCGCTGTTCACGGCGGCGAGCGGTCAGGTGCCGCCGTTTCAGCTGCTGGCGATGACCTTTGCGATCGGCGGGCTTATCGGGGTCGTGAGCTGGCCGTTCCGGCGCGGCGTCGCGGCAAGGCTGAGGCTGCCGGCGAGGGTCTGGTTCGTCGGTATTGCCGGCCTGTTCGGCTATCATTTCTTCTACTACACGGCGCTCAGGAACGCGCCGGTCGCGGAAGCGAGTCTGATCGCCTATCTGTGGCCGATGCTGATCGTGGTCGGCTCGGCGCTGCTGCCAGGCGAGAGGCTGAGATGGTTCCATCTCGCCGGCGTCGCCTGCGGTTTTGTCGGCGCAGCGCTGCTGGTCGGTGGCAGGGCGGGGTCGATCGATTTCGGCGGCAGCTGGCTCGGTTACGGTTCGGCGATCGCCTGCGCGCTGATCTGGTCGTCCTATTCCATCCTTTCGCGCTCGCTCAAGAGTGCGTCGAGCGACGCGGTGGCAATCTACTGCCTCGTGACCGCCGGCCTGAGCGCCGTCTGTCACCTCGTCTTCGAAACGACGGTATGGCCAGAGACAGCCGGACAATGGCTCGCGGTGGCCGGCCTCGGCCTGATGCCGGTGGGGCTCGCCTTCTATGTCTGGGACCATGGCGTGAAGCATGGCAACATCCAGTTCCTCGGGTCGGCCGCCTATCTGGCGCCGCTGATCTCGACGCTGATCCTGGTGGCGACCGGCTTCGCACCGGCGACATGGCAATTGGCTGCGGCGTCTATCCTGATTACCGTCGGGGCGCTGGTCGCATCGGGACGTCTGTTCGGCAGGGCTGCAAGGGTGGCGCAATGATTTTGATCTACGCAATCGCGGTGCTCATCGGCCTGGGCTACGGCGTCTTTCTGGAGCGCGAGCAGGGCCTGCTGCGCGCTGTCGCCAAGACGCTGCCGCTGGTCCTGCTGGCCTTCGCCGCATGGCTTGCCGATGCGCCGCTTCTGCTGGTCGCCGGCTTCGCACTGTCGGCGCTGGGCGACTGGTGCCTCGCCTTCAAGGGCGAGAAATTCTTTCTTGCCGGGCTGGTGTCGTTCCTGCTTGCGCATCTCGCCTATGCGCGGCTCTTCTTCCTGGAACAGGATGCGCAATGGGCGGCCAGCCCGCTCTTTCTTGCCGGCGCGGTGATCGTCTTCGCCATCTCGATCGGCGTGTTCCGGCGGCTCGGCGAACGACTCGGCACGATGAAATGGCCGGTCGCGGTCTATACCGCCGCGATCGCGGCCATGGCGGTGGCGGCCCTCGGGCGCGGCCCCGATCCAGTGCTGCTCGCCGGTGTGGCGCTGTTCATGGCGTCCGACATCGTGCTGGCGCACCAGACCTTTCCGCCGGCCGGCGCGACCCATCGGGAGCCGCGCTGGCGGAGCTGGTTCATCTGGTATGCCTATCTGATCGGGCAGGTGCTGATCGGCGCGGCCTATCTCTTCACCTGAGACTACTTACTAGCCGCGGTTCTTGCGTTCGCGGATCTCGGTGAAGACCTCGGCGTCGCTGGCCTCTTCCATGCCGAGATTCTTGCGGATCTCCGGATCGGCGGCGCGCAGGAACGGGTTGGTCTTCAGTTCCAGCCCAATGGTCGTCGGCAGGGTCGGCTTGCCGTCGGCGCGCAGCCTCTCGACCTCGGCGAGACGGGCGACGAGATCGGGATTGCCGCCGTCCACCGTCATGGAGAACTTGGCGTTGGCGAGGGTGTATTCGTGGCCGGCATAGACCTTCGTCTCCGGCGGCAGGGCCATCAGCTTCTCCAGCGATTCCCACATCATGGCGGGCGTGCCCTCGAAGACGCGGCCGCAGCCCATCGCGAACAGCGTGTCGGCGGCGAAGACCGCGCCTGATTCCGGCAGGTAATAGTTGAGCATGTCGAGCGTGTGGCCCGGCGTGGCGATCACCTGGATGTTCTCGCCGGCCAGATCGATCGTGTCGCCGCCGGCGACGGTGCGGTCGAGGTCGGCGATGGACGAGCCGGCGGGCCCGATCACGGTGGCGCCGGTCTGCGCCTTGATTTTCGCGATGCCCTGCACGTGGTCGTCATGGTGGTGGGTGACGAGGATGTGGGTCAGCTTCCAGCCGGTCTCGTCCAACGCGGCGAGCACGTCATCGGCGTCCGGCGCGTCGACGGAGAAGGTCTCGCCGCTGTCGGGGTCGTGCACCAGCACGCCATAATTGTCGTCGAGGCAGGGAAATTGGTGAAACTTCAAATTACTCATGCCGGAAAGGGCCTCCTGTTTGCCGGGCATCATAGAGGTGGTCGATCAATCGTCAATTCTTGACTACGAAACGCAAAGCCGGGCGTGTTACAAAAAAGCCATGCATGTCGACGTGCTCGATCTGAGAGAGTTCTACGGCTTGCCGCTCGGTCGCGCGGTGCGGGTTTCGCTCGGCAATGCGATCGAAACGATCTGGCCAGAAGCGCCCGGCGAACGGATCGTCGGCCTCGGCTACGCGCTGCCCTGGCTGGAGCGTTATCGCGAGGGCGCCGATCGCGTGCTGGCGGCGATGCCGGCGGCGCAGGGCGCGATGGAATGGCCGACGGGCGGACCGTCGCTGACCGCGCTGGTGCATGACGAACAATTGCCGCTGCCCGATTCCTCGGTCGACCGCCTGCTGATGGTCCATCTTCTGGAGCATTGCGAAAACCCCGCCGCCACGTTGAAGGAAGCCTGGCGCGTGCTCACGCCGGGCGGCAAGGTGCTCGTCGTCGTACCGAACCGGCGCGGGCTGTGGGCGCGCTTCGAGCACACGCCCTTCGGCACGGGCAGGCCGTTCAGCCGTGGCCAACTCGGCCAGCTCCTGCGCGACGCGATGCTGTCTCCGTCCACCTGGTCGGATGCGCTGCACTTCCCGCCGGTCCGCCGTGCCGGGGCCCTCGGCGTCTATCGCCGCTTCGAGCGGTTCGGCCGGCGGCTTTGGCCGGCCTTTTCCGGCGTCATCATGGTGGAGGCGACCAAGCAACTCTATCAGGGGCTGCCTGCGGATTCGCGGGCGCGCAAGCGTGTGCTGGTGCCCGCCCTCGCACCGCAGGGTTCGGCACGCGCCGAACGGGAGGGCGCACGGCGCGACCAGCCGGGCGGTTCGTAAAAACGGTTTTCGTTTGCCCTGCCATGCTCTAAGAAAACCCGCGCCAGGAACAGCAGTGCCGCCCGGCGCGCAGCCTTGCCAGGAGTACCGATACAATGGGCGACGTTCTTCCCATGCCCCAGCCCCGCTCGGGCGTTCTCGACATCGCGGCCTATGTGCCCGGCCGTTCGAAGGCGGGTCCGGGCGTCAAGCTGTACAAGCTGTCGTCGAACGAAAGCCCGCTCGGACCGAGCGAGAAGGCGAGGCAAGCCTATATCGACATTGCGGCCAAGCTCGAGGACTATCCCGACGGAGGATCGACCGAACTGCGCGAGGCCATCGGTGCAGTGCACGGGCTGAATCCCGCCAACATCGTCTGCGGTAACGGCTCGGACGATCTGCTCAGCCTGATCGCGCATGCCTATCTGGAGCCGGGTGACGAGGCGATCTTTTCCGACCATGCCTTCCTGGTCTACCGCATCGACACGCTTGCCTCTGGCGGCGTGCCGGTATCGGTTCCGGAAAAAAATCTCACTGTCGACGTCGACGCGATGCTGGCGAAGGTGAGCGAGCGGACCAAGCTCGTCTTCCTCGCCAATCCGAACAATCCGACCGGCACCTACCTGCCGTTCGAAGAGGTGCGCCGGCTGCATGCCGGGCTGCCCGAAAACGTGCTGCTGGTGCTCGACGCCGCCTATGGCGAATATGTCCGGCGTAACGACTACGAGGCGGGCATTGAACTCGTTTCAGGTTCGCGGAACGTGGTGATGACGCGCACCTTCTCCAAGATCCACGGTCTGGCGGCGCTCAGGATCGGCTGGTGCTACGGGCCGGCGCATGTCGTCGACGTGCTCAACCGCGTGCGCGGACCGTTCAACGTCAACGCAGCGGCGATCGCGGCCGGGGTGGCGGCGATCCATGACCGCGAGCATGTCGAGGCAGCGGTGGCGCACAACGATCACTGGCTGAGCTGGACGAGCGAGGCGCTCAGGTCGCTCGGTCTCGAGGTCACGCCCTCGGTCGGCAATTTCATCCTGATCCATTTTCCCGACGAGGACGGCAGGCGGGCGGCCGATGCCGACGCCTATCTCGTCGCGCGCGGGTGCGTGCTGCGCCAGGTTACGGCCTATGGCCTGCCCGGCGCACTGCGCATGACCATCGGCACGGAAGAGGCCAATCGCGGCGTCGTCGAGGCGCTCAAGGCGTTTCTGGGCAAGTGATGGGACAGGATTTGTCGAACGAAGTGCATTTCGACCGGGTCGCGCTGATCGGCATCGGGCTGATCGGCTCGTCGCTGGCGCATGCGATGCGCGAAAGGGGATTGGCCGGCCATATCGCGATCTCGACGCGGCGCGAGCAGACACTGGCGCGCGCCGCAGAACTCGGGCTCGGCGATTCCTACCATTCCGATGCGGCCGAGGCGGTGAAGGATGCCGACTACGTCATCCTGTGCACGCCGGTGGGCGCGGTCGGCGGGGTGATGGAGACGATCGCCGGCGCGCTGAAGCCGGGCGCGATCCTCTCCGATGTCGGTTCGGTCAAGAGCTCTGTTGTGCGTCAGGTCGCGCCGCACCTGCCCGAGGGCGTTCATCTCGTGCCGGCGCACCCGGTGGCCGGTACCGAGTTCTCCGGCCCGGACGCGGGGTTCGGCACGCTTTTCGAAAAGCGCTGGTGCATTCTCACGCCGCCGCCGGGCACCGATTCGCAGGCGGTCGAGAAAGTGAAGGGGTTCTGGGAGGCGTGCGGCTCTGAGGTCGAGATCATGACGCCGGAGCACCACGATCTGGTGTTGGCGATCACCTCGCATGTGCCGCATCTGATCGCCTACAACATCGTCGGCACGGCGGACGATCTGGAAAGCGTCACCCAGTCGGAAGTGATGAAGTTTTCGGCCGGCGGTTTCCGCGACTTCACGCGTATCGCGGCCTCCGACCCGACGATGTGGCGCGACGTGTTCCTGCACAACAAGGATGCGGTGCTGGAGACGCTCGGACGTTTCTCGGAGGATCTGAGCGCGCTGCAGCGGGCTATCCGCTGGGGCGACGGCGATGCGCTGTTCGACCTGTTCACCCGTACGCGGGCGATCCGGCGGTCGATCATCGATCTGGGCCAGGAAAGCGATGCGCCCAATTTCGGGCGTGGCGGCGTGGCGCCGCCCAAATCCCCGGAAGAAGCCAAGTCCTCAGAATAGGGGCGGGATATCGGCGATGCGGAAGAAGCCGAGAAAGACGGCGCCGCGATCGATCTCCAGCGTGATCTTCTTCACGTTGGACCCACCCGCCAGCAGTGTCACGGCCTGGGCGATCTGATCCCACATCTCGTCGCGTTCGGGGAAGGCGCGGGCGAGAAACGCCACCATGCCGGTGGCATCGGTGCTCTCGAAGTCGAGCGTGGCGTTGAGGCGCCCGTCGCGGGCGATGTCGAAGGAACCTGATACCGCAAGATCGCCGCCGTCGAGCGGCGCGAATTGCGCGCGGCGTATCTTTCCCCTCAACCCTTTTTCGCGCAGATGGTCGAGCAGGTGGAAGCCGGGCCGCAATTCCTCGCGCATGCCGTCGAGGCGGACATCGCCCGACAGGGCGAAGGCCGGGATGGCCGGGCCGGCGACCGGGACGATCTCGGATTTGCCGAACAGCAAGGCGAGGTCGACCGCGCCGTCCTGGTCGTCCGCGGGGGTGGGGCGCAGATGCAGTTCGGCATTGTCGAAGGTTGCGGTGAAACCCTTGTCCGGCTCGGCGGCGCGGGCCGAATAGTCGAGCTTGCGGGTCTGGACGGATATGCGGTTCAGGCCCGACAGCCCGATCCTTGCCGAGGAACGCAGGCTTTCCCATGTCGCGGTGTGCTCGGCGCCCGCAATGGTGGTCGCGACCAGCGGGCCATCCAGTTCTGCGATGATCTTGCCGGGCTGGTAGAATTGCGCGGCGGTGCGCAGGGCGCCGGCGCTGATCGAGATGCCGTCGCGCACGCCATAGGCGGAGACTCGGTCGCAGAAGACACCGATGCGGAAGGGATAGCCTTCGATGCGGCGCCCGGCGCATTCGATCTCGCGGCCGGCATCGTTGGACCGGCTGATCAAGCGCGTCACTTCGCCGTCGAGCAGTTTCGCGCCATGCATCCACGCGTAGTGCCAGCCAAAGCCGATCACCAGGACGAAGACGAAAAAACCCGCGATCCTGAAGAACCAGGTGCGGGCCGTTGCCGGCTGCCGGTTTTGCGTCGCTTGGCGGGTCATGATAGAGGCGGCGTCGGCTCCCCGATTGCATCTGGGCGGGATTGGCAGGACGACCGGCTTCAGGCAAGCCCGTTACGCGAATCCCGTGGCAATCCTTATGACACGATATCGGTTCGAATGCGGAATTTCTGGGTTTTCGGTTACGGTTCGCTGATGTGGAATCCGGGCTTTCCGACGGTCAGCCGGCGGCCTGCTGTCCTGCATGGCGCCCATCGCGCGCTTTGCATCCATTCCTGGGTGCATCGTGGCACGCGCGAAAGTCCGGGTCTCGTGCTCGGCCTCGACCGGGGCGGTTCGTGCCGGGGCGTTGCCTTCGAGGTGGCGGGCGAGGAGGGCGAGACGGTGCTTGCCTATCTGCGCGAGCGCGAACTGGTCACCGCCGTCTATCTCGAAACCCTGCGCACCGTACGTCTCGACAATGGCGAACGCGTCAAGGCGCTGGCGTATGTCGTCGACCGGTCGCATGAGCAATATGCCGGGCGTATGGGCGACGCGGACATCGCCGGGATCGTCCGCCGGGCCACGGGCGGATCGGGCGCCAATCTCGATTATGTGGTCAACACGCTGGCGCATCTGCGCGACGAGGGCATCCACGACCCGCATCTGGAGGCGGTGGCCCGCTTCCTCGAACCGGCGCGCTAGTTCGCGGCCATTGCAGCCTTGCGCGCCAGCGGCGGCGGGTTGTCGCTCGCGACCGCTTCCTCGATCAGCTTCGCGCTCGCCGTCTCGATGCGCGTTTCCAGTTCCTTCGCGAAGGCTTCCTTCGAAAGTCCGGGCTCGATGACGGGCAGAAATTCCATGACGATGGTGCCTGGATAGAGCATGAAGGATTTGCGCGGCCAGAACAGGCCGGAATTGACGGCGACCGGCAGGATGGTCGCGTCGAGCTCGTGATAGAGATGGGTGATGCCGTATTTGTAGCGCGGCTCGGCGCCGGGCGCGGTTCGCGTACCCTCGGGATAGATGATGATCTTGCGACCGCCCAGATATTGTTCGCGCGCCTTGCGCGTCATATCGGCGAGCGCCAGCGCCCGCTTGCCGCGATTGACGGGCACGACCTTCATCTTGGCCGCGTACCAGCCGAACAGCGGGATGAACATCAGTTCGCGTTTGAGGATGTAGCTGGGGTCGTCGAGGAACAGCAGGCCGGTGTAGGTCTCCCATGACGACTGGTGCTTGGCGGCGACGATGAACGGGCGGTCCTTCGGGATGTTGTCCAGACCGCGAAACTCGTAGCGGGCGCCGATGATCCAGCGCTGCAGCACCAGCAGCGATTTCGCCCAAAGGCGCGGGATGTTCCAGGCGAATTTGTGCGGCAGGAAAAAGAACACCGGTGTCCAGAAAATCATCTGGACCAGCGTCGCCAGATAGAAGGCGAGATTGAAGATGAGGGAACGAAGAAAAATCACGGCAGGGTCCGAAACCGTTCAGGCATGGCGGCGACCATAAACCGAAGGCGGAGCGGGGCGAAACGAAAAACGCCCGGCGGATGATCGCTCAACCCGGCGCGTCGGCATGCCGGCGGGCGCCGGCAAGGCCCTCCGGCACGGTCGCCGGCGACAGCGCAAAGCGCAGCCCGGCGGCGAGGAACTTGACGTATTCGGAGGCCATCAGGCGAAGGTTTTCGCGTTCGGCCGCAGGATCGCCCGCTTCGGGCTGGTCGTGGATCACGAACCAGGGCGTGAAGGTGATGTCGGGGCGGTGGCGGCGCATTTCCATCAGGGCGCGCGGCATGTGGTAGTCGCTGGTCACGACGATCAGGCTCATGAAGCCGTTGCGGCTCGCCCATTTGCCGGTTTCGTCGGCATTGCCGGCGGTGTCGGTGGCGGCGCGGTCGATGTCGACGCAGCAGTCGAACCATTCCTCCTTGCCACCGACGGCGGTGCGGATGGCGTCCGGCGTGGATTGCGGGTGGACGCCGCTGATCAGAAGCCGCCGCCCCTTTTTCCGCGCGAGCAGGTCGAGCGCGGTCTCGATGCGCGCCTTGCCGCCGGTGAGTACGACGATGCCATCGGCTGTGGCGGCGGTTTCCGGATTGTTCAGCGCCGCGATCTCGGACGAAAAGCGCAGGAAACCGATCACCGCGCCCAGCACGGCAAGGACCAGCAGGAAGAGCAGGGCGCGCGAAACCCGATTGGCGAGGCGTGTCGCCAACCCGCTCCTTCTTTCGCGTTTCCGGCTGGTCATCATCGTCATTCGACCCGAACCGAGCTTATGCAATGGGTAGTGTTGCATGCCGAATCCTGCGTGGCAGCCCCGCCAGACCCGATTCGACCGTGTCGTACTGCTTCGTATCGTTCGACATGCCGTTTCGGCAATCGCGGTCAGCGCCGACTATCGGATTATTATCGGAATGCGGCATACGGGAGGCAGCCCGATCACGCGGATTGCAGCGGCTCGCGGAGGCTTGCCGTCGATGCCGCGCGGGGCAGCGCCAGGATCAACGTCGATGCGAATAGACCTCGAGCGCGCGGATATGCGCCATCACGACCAGTCGCGAGGTCAGGGTGGCGAGCGCGATCACGACGAAGGCCACGGTGCCGATGCCGATGAAACCGCGCCAGCCCAGCGCGAAATTGCCGAAGAGCGCGTTGATCTGCTCGCCCTCGGGCGTCGTCCGGTTCCATGAAATCCAGGCGCTGAGCACGGCAAAGACAAGGCCGGCCATGACCCCGCCGGCGATGGCGCCGCGCGCCGAGAGCACCAGGAAGTGGCGCTGGAACTTGCCGGCGACATAGCCCGGAGTCGCGCCGACGAAATGCAGCACGTCGATGATGTCGCGGCATTCGGCCATCGCGCCTCTGGTGACAAAGATCACGGAGAGTGCCGTGGCGCCGAGGACGAGCGCCAGAATGGCGGTGCCGATCGCCACGGTGACCCAGGCCATGCGGTTGAGGCGTTCCAGCCACGCGCCATGGTCGTCGAGATAGGCGCCCGGCACGTTTTCGGAAAGCGCGGTGCGGATGGCGTCGAAATCGGGCCGCGCGCCTTCCTTGATGGTGATCCGCAGCAGGCGCGGCACGGGCAGTTCGGAAAGATCGGGATTGGCGCCGAGCCAGGGTTCGAGCAGCTCAGCGGCCGAATCATCGTCGAGTGCGGTCACCCGCGAAATGCCGTCGAAGGTGAGGATGAGGCGGCTTGCCGCGCGCACCGCCTCGTCCATCTCGGCCTTGTCGGAGGGACGAATCTGGACCGTGACCTCGCGCGAGACCTGGCTTTGCCAGCCGGCGGCCGTGTCGCCGACGATCGCGACGGCACCGAGGCAGAGGCAGGCGAGGAAGGCCATGATGGCGATGACCGCCGACAGCGCCTGGCCGGAGACATTTTCGCGCGGGACGATGGTGCTGCCGCTCTTCAGGCGAAAGCGCGAACCCGTGCCGAGGATTTCCTCTTCCCCGGTTTCCGTTTCGTCCTTCTTGTCGGCGTTCCAGCCACCCTTCAGCTCAATCATAGATCTGCAAACGCCCCTCGTTGAGAACCATGCGCCGCGTCTCGTACTGGTCCATCAGGCCAAGATCGTGCGTGGCGATGACGACGGTGGTGCCGGCGCGGTTGAGCTCGATGAAAAGGCGCAGCAGGCGGCGGGCGAGCGGCGGGTCGACATTGCCGGTCGGCTCGTCGGCGATCAGGATGGCGGGCTGGTCGATCAGCGCCCTTGCGATGGCGACGCGCTGCTTCTCCCCGCCGGACAGTACCGGCGGCAGCACATGCATGCGGTCGCCGAGCCCGACCCAGCCGAGCAGATCGGTCACGTCCTTGCGGTAATCGGCTTCCACCTTGCCGCGCACCATCAAGGGCAGGGCGACGTTTTCATAGGTCGTCAGATGATCGAGCAGGCGGAATTCCTGGAAGACCGGGCCGATCTTGCGCCGAAGTGCCGGCATGCGGCGTCGGGGTATGGTGTTGGCGTCCTTGTCGAAGACGGATATCAGGCCGCGCGTCGGCTTCAGCGTCAGCAGCATCAGGCGCAGCAGCGAGGTCTTGCCCGCGCCGGACGGGCCGGTCAGGAACTGGAAGGAGCCCGGCTCGACGCGGAAGGTCAGGTCGCTGAGGATCTCGGGACCCAACCCGTAGCGCAGACCGACATTTTCGAACCGGATCAAAGGAGCCTCGCGAGGATCGCCGAACAGCGCGCAGTTCTACGCATCATACGGCCACCGAAAACAGGGTTGGGGCAAACTGGGTTGGGTATGGTTAACAATGCATTAACACGTTTCTTCTACGCATTTGCGGCAGCTATTTGATTCCGGCGCAGATGATGGCCGGAACATGCCGGAAGGAACAGGCAATTGACCGCGATCGCCTCGCGTTGCCCGAAATGCGAATATGCCCGCCGCAGCGCTGGCAAGCCGGTCGATCTGGGCGAGGGGCTGTGGCGCTGTACGCAATGCAACGGCACCTGGCGCGAGATTGTCGGCGTGGCGAAGGTTCGGCCGGCGCAAAACGCGGCCCATGCGACCGCCCATGCCACTGGGCGGACCGAAACCGTTACCGACGAGACGCCGGCCGATTTCGCCGACACGCTGGCTGCGCTGCGTCGCAAGACCGGAAGGCGGGCGGCGGAAATGCCGAAGACGGAAAGGCCGGAAGCGGCAGGATGGGCCTTCAAATTCGCCGGCGCGGCGGCGGCCGTGATCGGCGGCTGGCTCGGTATGGCGGCGCTCGGCGCGCAGTGGCAGATCGCCGATCTGGACCTCTGGGGCAAGCGTGACGCGCTGGAGCTTTCGGTCACCGGGGCGGACCGCATCGCGGATGCCGAGGACGGTACGGTGCAGGTGCGCGGGCGCATCACCAACCGCTCGGGCGAGCGCCGCAGCATCGACGCGCTGGAGGTGGTGATTAGGGATGCCGACGGCAAGGCGATGGGCGGCTGGCGCTTCGTTCCGGCGTTGCGGCATCTCGATCCCGGCCAGACAATTCGCTTTTCCAGCGCCAAGGGTGGCGTTCCGGCACTTGCGCAAGGCGTCGAAATCCGCTTTGCAACGGCTGTACAGAGAATAGCCCTTGGAACCCTGCCCCATGCCGATCGTCCGCGACAAGAAAATCGAGGTCCTGTTCAGCCCGGAACAGATCGCCCGGAGGAATCGTGAGCTCGCCGAAGAGATTGCGCTTTCCGACTGCAAGAACCTGCTGGTCATCTCGATCCTGAAGGGATCCTTCGTGTACGCGGCCGATCTCATTCGTTCGCTGCACGCTGCGGGGCTGGCGCCCGAGGTCGAGTTCATTTCGGTCTCGAGCTATGGCGCGGGAACGGAAGCAGGCGAATTGCGGCTCATCCGTGATATCGATACCGATGTCGAGGGCCGCGACGTACTGCTGATCGACGACATCCTCGAATCGGGCAACACGCTGCGCTTCACCCGCGACCTGATGACCTCGCGCGGCGCGCACAAGGTGGCCATCGCGGTGCTGCTCGACAAGACCATGAAGCACAAGGGCGACATCGTCGCCGACCATGTCGGCTTCGAATGTCCGGACCATTTCGTCGTCGGCTACGGAATGGATGTCGGCCACGCCTTCCGCGAACTGCCTTTTGTCGGCGTGGTCACGGGCGAGGCCTGATCCGGCAACGACCAATGAAGATTCGAGCGCTGCGAGCCGGGCGAATCACTCGGTTTCGAGCAGGCGTTCCAGATAATCCTTCTCGATCCTCGGTGAGGCCGGCTGCGACAGCCGCTTGCGGATCGCTTCCATGATCTCTCTCGCGCGCTGCGCCTCGATCTCGCCCGGTACCTTGGTGGCGTCGGTGTCCTCGTAGCCGTCGCTACCTTCGCGTCGGCCGAGCGGGTCGCGGCGCTGGCGGTCGAGGCCGCCCATCTGGCCCTGTCCGTCCCGCTGGCCGCCCTGCTGGCGGTCGCCGGCCATCTGCTGCATCATCGACTGGACGCCGCGCCGGAGCGCGTCCAGCGCATTGGCCTGGTTGCCGGTGGCGTTGCCGGGCTGGCCCTGGCCGAGCTGCTCGCCGGCCTCGCCCATGGCGCCCTCGGCCTCGCCGAGCTCGCCCTGCTGCGGCGCGCCCATACCGCGCATCCGGCGCTGCAGATCCTGCAGGCGCTCGCGCAATTGCTGCTGCCGCTGCGCGAGACTCTGCCCGCCTTGGCCCTGCTGCCCTAGCGCGCCCTGCTGGCCTTCGCCCTCCTCGCCGTCCTCGCCCTGGTCGCCGGGCTGCTGGCCCGGCTGCTGGC
>JBHIWX010000025.1:0-45155 GCA_041987205.1 Rhizobiaceae bacterium
GGGCCTGATCACCTCATATCGGCAGGACGCGCTGCGCTGCCTGAAGCTTCTGGACGCTGACGGGCCGAGCAAGGCTTCCGACGTGGCGAAACGCTCGGGCGTTGCGACCGCGCGCCGGCTGATGGCCGACGATCATTACGGCTGGTTCGAGCGCGTCGAACGCGGCGTCTATGCCCTGACACCGAAAGGCGTGCAGGCGCTGGTCGACTATGAGGGCGAGTTGAGCGCCCTGCCCCCGGCACCATCCGGCGAGGCCGCCGACGCGGTCGGTGAAACACAAGCTGAAACTCCGGCAGGAAACCCATGAGCGGACAGAAAGATCTTTCGCGCCTGTTGCGCCCGCGCTCCATTGCCGTCTTCGGCGGCAACTGGGCGGCCAATGTCGTCGAGCAACTGGTCAGGATCGGCTATGACGGCGAGATCTGGCCGGTACATCCGACGCGCACCGAGCTACGCGGCATCCCGTGCCATCGCTCCGTCGCCGAATTGCCCTCGGCACCCGACGCAGCCTTTGTCGGGGTGAATCGAGAGGCAAGCATCGAGGTCGTGCGCGAACTCTCGGCGCGTGGCGCCGGCGGCGCGATCTGTTTTGCGTCCGGCTTTCTCGAAAGCGAGGAAACCGGCGGCGGCGCCCTGCAGCATCGCCTGGTCGAGGCGGCGGGGTCGATGTCCATCGTCGGGCCGAATTGCTACGGCATCATCAACTATCTCGACAGCGTCACGTTGTGGCCCGATCAGCATGGCGGCGAACGTTGCGAGACGGGTGTCGCGATCCTGACGCAGTCCTCCAACATCGCCATTTCGATGACGATGCAGACGCGCGGCCTGCCGCTCGCCTTCGTCGCGACGGCGGGCAACCAGGCGCAGACCTCGCTCGCCGAAATCGGCATGGCGCTTCTCGACGACGAACGCATCACCGCGCTCGGCCTGCATATCGAGGGGATCGGCGACATCGCCGGTTTCGAGGCGCTGACGGCCAAGGCCCGGTCGCTGGGCAAGCCGATCGTCGCGCTGAAAATCGGACGGTCCGAACAGGCGCGCGCCCAGACGTTGACCCACACCGCTTCGCTGGCCGGCAGCGAAGCCGGTTCACGCGCGTTACTTGAGCGCCTCGGCATTCCGGTCGTGCGCTCGCTCACCGTGTTCCTCGAAACGCTGAAGCTCCTGCATGTGCACGGGCCGCTCGCCGGCAACCGCCTTGCCTCGATCTCGTGCTCGGGCGGGGAAGCGAGCCTGATGGCCGACCTCGCGCACGGCCTGCGCGTCACCTATCCGCCGCTGACCGCGAAGCAAAAAGCGGCCCTGGCCGAGGCGCTGGGCGAGCGCGTCTCGCCGGCCAATCCGCTCGACTATCACACCTATGTCTGGGGCGACCTCGCGGCGTCGACGGCGGCGTTCACCGCCATGCTCGACGCACCACTGGACCTGGCGCTGTTCGTTTCCGATTGGCCGCGTGCCGACCGGTGCTCGGCGCCAGGCTGGGACATCGCGCTCGACGCCATCCGCGCAGCGGCAATGACAACCGGCACGAAAGCCGCCATCGTCGCGTCGATGCCGGAGAACATGCCCGAGGCATTGGCGATCCAGCTCGTCGCGGAGGGCATCGCGCCGCTCTGCGGCATGGAAGAGGCACTGCTCGCCGCCGAAGCCGCCTTCATCGCCGGCGAAGGCCTGTCCCGTCCGCTGCCCGCGCCCGTTCTCACCACCGCACCGCTTGCCGGTGCAAGCCGTATGCTGGACGAGGCCGAGGCGAAACCCGCGCTCGCCGCGCACGGATTGTCGATCCCGCGCGGCACGGTCTGCGGCAGCCGACAGGAAGCGCTGGCAGCCGCGCTCGACATCGGTTTTCCCGTCGTCCTCAAGGGGCTGGGCCTTGCCCACAAGAGCGAGGCCGGCGCCGTCGCGGTCAATCTGGCAGATACCGACGCCTTCACGCAGGCGCTGGATGCCATGGAAGACGTGTCGAACAGCTTCCTCGTGGAAGCGATGGTCGACCGGCCGGTCTGCGAACTGATCGTCGGCGTGGTACGCGACCCGGCGCATGGTTTCGTGCTGACGCTGGGTGCCGGCGGCGTACTGGCCGAACTGATGCGCGACACGGCCAGCCTGATCCTGCCGGCAAGCCGCGCCGAAATCGCCGACAGGCTGTCGAGCCTGAACATCTATCCGCTGCTCCAGGGCTATCGCGGCAAGGCGGGCGGCAACATCGACGCCGTCCTCGACGCGATCGAGGCGATCGCCGCCTATGCGGCTGCGGAGCGGGAGCGGCTGATCGAACTTGACGTCAATCCGCTGATCGTGACGCAAACAGGCGCGGTGGCCGCCGATGCGCTGGTTAGACTGGCAGAAAAAACAGAAACGGCAGGCAAGGAGGTTGCGGCATGAGCTATCCGCAGGAAGGTCCGGTAAGGGCCGAAGTGCGCGGCAAGGTTCTGGAGGTCACGCTGGACCGGCCGAAAGCCAATGCCATCGACCTCGCGACCAGCCGGATCATGGGAGACATCTTCAAGGCGTTCCGCGACGACAACGCCTTGCGGGTCGCGCTGCTGACGGCGGCGGGCGAGAAATTCTTCTGCCCCGGCTGGGATCTGAAGGCGGCGGCGGGCGGCGACGCGGTCGACGGCGACTATGGCGTCGGCGGCTTCGGCGGCTTGCAGGAACTGCCGCACATGAACAAGCCGGTGATCTGCGCGGTCAACGGCATCTGCTGCGGCGGCGGTCTGGAACTGGCGCTGTCGGCCGACATCATCTTCGCGGCCGAGCATGCCAGTTTCGCCCTGCCCGAGATACGCTCCGGCACGGTGGCCGATGCGGCCTCGATCAAACTGCCCAAGCGCATCCCCTATCACATCGCCATGGAGATGTTGCTGACCGGGCGCTGGGTCGACGCTGAGGAAGCGCATCGCTGGGGGTTCGTCAATCATGTCGTGCCGGCCGGCGACCTCATGGCCAAGGCGCGCGAGGCGGCCGATCTGATCGCGTCGGGTCCGCCGCTGGTCATGGCGGCGATCAAGGAGGTGGTGCGCGAAGCCGAGGACATGAAGTTCCAGGACGCGCTCAATCGCATCACCCGACGCCAGTTCGCCACCGTCGACACGCTCTATGGCAGCGAGGACATGATGGAGGGCTTCAACGCCTTCACCGAGAAACGCGACCCGGTGTGGAAGGGGAAATAGGCGCTATGCGTGGGGGACCGATCATCAGGAACCGTTTGGCGCATGCCTTTGCCTCGGTCATCGTCGGGCCTGACCCGACGATCCATACCGTTTGGCCGCGATATGTTCCCGACCGAGCTGCCCCGTCTGTCGACACTCAACGGAATGGGTCCTCGGGTCTCGGCTTCGCCGGCCCGAGGATGACGAAGGGTGGAGCATGAAAACCATCCGCAAATTCCCCCGCAAGGTGGTAATGCACGAGGATGTCGGCATCGTCATGCCGGATGGCTGCCGGCTGTCGGCACGAATCTGGCTACCGAAGGACGCGGAGAAAAAGCCGGTGCCGGCGATCGTCGAGCACCTGCCCTACCGCAAGCGCGACGGCACGACCGCGCGAGACTGCCTGACCCACCCCTATCTCGCCGGCCACGGCTATGCCTGCATCCGCGTCGACATGCGCGGCAATGGCGATTCCGAAGGCATTATGACTGACGAGTACACCGCGCAGGAACTGCAGGACGCCTGCGACGTCATCGCCTGGGCAGCGAGCCAGAACTGGTGCACCGGCAAGGTCGGCATGATGGGCATTTCCTGGGGCGGCTTCAATTCGCTGCAGGTGGCCGCGCTGAAACCGCCGGCGCTCAAGGCCATCATCACGCTATGCTCGACCGACGACCGCTACGCCGACGACATCCATTACAAGGGCGGTCTCGTCCTGCACGAAAACCTCGGCTGGGGCGCGACGATGTTTTCGTTTTCCGCGCGTCCGCCCGATCCGGAAATCGTCGGCAGGAAATGGCGAAAGCTGTGGAAGGCGCGGCTCGAGGCCAATCCCATGCTGCATGCGCGTTGGCTGGAACATGGCACGCGCGACGCCTACTGGAAGCATGGCTCGGTCTGCGAGAATTACGACGCGATCGAGGCCGCCGTGCTGGCCGTGGGTGGCTGGGGCGATGCCTACAAGAACGCGGTCGGACGCCTCGTCGCCAATCTGGAAAACACGCCGGAAGGCGGCGCCAAGGGTCTGATCGGCCCGTGGATCCACAAATACCCGCATCTCGCCAAGCCCAACCCGATCGGCTTCCTGCAGGAGGCCGTGCGCTGGTGGGACCGCTGGCTGAAAGACGCCGAGAACGGCGTCGAAAAATTGCCGGCCATGCGCCAGTTCGTGATGGATTCGGAGCGCCCGAAGCCCTGGTACGAGACACGCTCGGGCACCTGGATCGCCGACGAAACCTGGCCATCGAAACGTATCAAGGCGCGTAGCCTTTCGCTTACCGGCGACCGGATGCTTAAACCCGGCAAGGCGAAGCCGTTCGAACTCGCGGTCACATCCCCGGCCGACACCGGCCTCGACGGCGGCGAATATTGCGCGATCTATTGGGGGCCGGAACTGGCCGGCGACCAGCGCCGCGACGACGCGCTGTCGCTGACCTTCGATGGCGCTCCGCTGAAGGAGGCGGTCGACATCGTTGGCGGGCCTGTCGTCCGGCTGAAGCTGAAATCCGACAGGCCGGTGGCGCAGATCGCGGTGCGGCTGTGCGACGTCTATTCCGACGGGGCCTCGACACGGATCACCTATGGCGTGCTCAATCTTTGCCACCGCGAGGGGCACGACAAGCCGAAGAAGCTGAAGCCCGGCCAGTGGTACGAGATCGAACTGAGGCTCGACGACATCGCCTGGCGCGCGCCGGAAGGCAACCGCCTGCGGCTGTCGATCTCGCCGGCCTACTGGCCGATGGTCTGGCCTTCGCCCGAGCCGGTTACGCTGACCATCGGCGAAGGCACGCTGGAGCTTCCGGTACGCCCGACGGCGGATGCCGACGAATGCGCGTTCGAAGCGCCCGAGGCGGCGGCGCCCTGGAACATCGAGACGCTGCGGCCCACATCGAACCGGCGGCGCATCGAGCGCGATGTCGCTACGGGGACAGTCACCGTGACCATCGAGGACGATTTTGGCGAGACGCGCGACAAGGATCACGGCCTCGTCCATGGCAGCCGCATGCGCGAGGTCTGGACCATCGATCCGGACGATCCGCTCTCGGCCAAGGGCGAAGCGCACTGGGAACAGACCCATGACCGCGGCGACTGGTCGGCACGTATCGTCTCGACGACGTCGATGAGCAGCGATGCCACGGATTTCACCGTCGAGGGGCGGGTCGAAGCCTTCGAGGGTCACAAAAGCGTATTCCGACGCGATTACAGGCAGGTTGTGCCGAGGGGGTGTCGCTAACTGACATCCACTGACGTTTTTTCGTCGCCGGTCCTTGCCGTGACGGCGCCGATCGTAAACAATCGCGGCAAGGGAACTAAAGCGGGTAAACAACCCGACAAACAAAGGGAGAATTTTTCATGTCCAGAGAACTGGAGTATCTCAGCCGCAGGGTCGCTTTCGGCAAACTGAGCCGTCGCGATTTCCTGGGACGGGCCTCGGCACTCGGTGTCGCCGCCGTCTCGGCGAACGCCCTCATTTCCAGCGCCGTCATGGCGGCAGGCCCGATGAAGGGCGGAACCATCAAGGTCGGCGTCAATGGCGGCGGCTCTTCCGACAGCCTCGACCCGGCGCTTGCCGCCAACCAGACCGCAACCATGGTTCAGCGCATGTGGGGCGAACCGCTGGTGGAACTGGCGAATAGCGGCCTCGACATGCGGATTGCCGAAAGCGTCACCTCCAGCCCCGACGCCAAGGTCTGGACCTTCAAGCTGCGCGAGGGTGTCGAGTTCTCCAACGGCAAGCCGGTCACCGCCGAAGACGTCAAGGCGACCATGGAACGCCATTCGGGCGAGGACACCAAGTCCGGCGCGCTGGGCATCATGCGCGGCATCAAGGGCATGAAGGCCGAAGGCATGAACTTCATCGTCGAACTCGACGAGGCCAATGCCGACCTGCCCTATCTGATGGCTGACTACCACCTGCTGATCCAGCCGAATGGCGGCAAGGACAATCCGACCGAAGCGATCGGCACCGGCCCGTATATCCTGAAGGATTACGACATGGGCGTGCGCTTCGTGTTCGAGAAGAACCCGAACCACTGGGACAGCAGCCACGGCCATGCCGACACGATCGAGGTGATCGTGATCAATGACGATACCGCACGTGTAGCGGCGATCCAGTCGGGCCAGGTCGACATGATCAACCGCGTGCCGCCGCGCACCGCGGGCCTGATCGACCGCGCGCCGAATATCGGCGTGAACTCCAAGTCCGGTCCCGGCCACTACGTGTTCATCATGCATTGCGACACGGCGCCGTTCGACAACAACGATTTGAGGCTTGCGCTGAAATACGGCATCAACCGCGAGGAAATGGTCGAGAAGATCCTTTTCGGCTACGGATCGGTCGGCAATGACACGCCGATCAACGATTCCTACCCGCTGTTCACGCCGTTTGAGCAGCGCACCTACGATCCGGACAAGGCCGCCTTCCACTTCAAGAAGTCCGGGCATGAGGGTCCGGTGCTGCTGCGCACCTCCGACAACTCCTTCCCGGGCGCGCCGGATGCGGCAGCCCTGTTCCAGCAGTCGCTGGCCAAGGCCGGCATCACGCTCGAGATCAAGCGCGAGCCCAATGACGGCTACTGGTCGGAAGTCTGGAACAAGCAGCCCTTCTGCACCTCCTACTGGGGCGGACGCCCGGTCCAGGACCAGATGTTCTCGACCGCCTATCTGTCGACGGCGGACTGGAACGACACCCGCTTCAAGAACGAGCAGTTCGACAAGCTTCTCGTCGCCGCGCGCGCCGAGCTGGACGAAGCCAAGCGCAAGCAGATGTATGCCGACATGAGCGGACTCATCCGCGACGAAGGCGGCCTGATCCTGCCGATGTTCAACGACTTCGTCGACGCGATCAGCGACCGGGTCACCGGCTATGCGCCGAGCCCGGGCTACGAGCTGATGAACTACTATGCTCCGGTCAAAATGTGGGTAGCGGGCTGATCGTATGGGCCCCGCTCTCAAACTGGTTGCCCAGCGCCTCGCGCTGGGCATCCTGCTGCTGTTTCTCGTCTCCGTTCTGATCTTCGTCGGAACGCTGATCCTTCCAGGCGATGTCGCACAGTCCATTCTGGGCCAGTCCGCGACGCCCGAGGCGCTTGCCAATCTGCGCAGGGATCTGGGACTGAACGAGCCGGCGCTGACGCGCTATTTTTCATGGCTTGGCGGTGTGCTGCATGGCGATCTGGGCACGGCGCTGACCTCCGGCCAGGACATCGCCACCGCGCTGGGACGGCGACTTTCCAACACGCTGTTCCTCGCCTTCTGGGCCGCCGTGATCTCGGTTCCCTTGGCGATTTTTCTCGGCCTGCTGGCTGTCCGCTATCGCGACCGCTGGCCCGACAAGCTGATCTCGGCGGTGACGCTGGCGAGCATCTCGATCCCCGAATTCCTGATCGGCTACGTGCTGATGTATTTCGTCGGCGTGCAACTCGGCTGGGCACCGACCGTGGCGACCATCTATGACGGCATGAGCCTGGGGCAGAAACTCAACACGATCGCCCTGCCCGTCGCGGTGCTGACGCTGGTCGTGCTGGCGCACATGATGCGCATGACGCGCGCGGCGATCCTCAACGTGATGCAGTCGGCCTATATCGAGACGGCCGAACTGAAGGGGCTTTCAACCTTCAAGGTCATCTGGCGGCACGCCTTCCCCAATTCCATTGCGCCCGTCGTCAATGTCGTGATGCTCAACCTGGCCTATCTCGTCGTCGGCGTCGTCGTCGTAGAGGTCGTGTTCACCTATCCGGGCATGGGCCAGTATCTCGTCGACCATGTGTCGAAGCGCGACCTGCCGGTCGTACAGGCCTGCGGCCTCGTCTTCGCCGCCGTCTATATCGGGCTCAACATGGTGGCCGACATCGTTTCGATCCTTTCGAATCCGAGATTGAGGCATCCGAAATGATCAAGCAGATTCCTCTCGCGGCCCTGATCGGGCTCGCCTTTACGGCGCTCTATTTCTTCGTCGCCATCTTCGCCCCCCTGATCGCGCCCTACGGCATGGCCGAAGTGGTGGGCGACGTGTGGGAACCGGCGAGCGCGGAACACTGGCTTGGCACCGACAATATCGGCCGGGACTTGCTGACCCGCATGATCTATGGCGGGCAGACGACCATCTTCGTAGCAACGGCGGCAACGCTGATCTCGTTCACGACCGGCGCGGTGCTGGGCTTCCTCGCCGCCGTCCTCGGCGGCTGGGCCGACCAGGCGCTGAGCCGCTTCGTCGATCTCGTCATGTCGATCCCGTCGCTGATCCTGGCGCTCGTCATCCTCTCGGTCATGCCGGTGACAGTCCCCGTGCTGATCGTCGTGATGGGGCTTCTGGATTCCACCCGCGTGTTCCGGCTGGCGCGCGCGGTGGCGGTCGATATCAACGTCATGGACTATGTCGAGGCGGCGAAGCTGCGCGGCGAAGGCCGGGGCTGGATCATCTTCCGCGAGATCCTGCCCAACGCGCTGTCGCCGCTGGTGGCCGAGATGGGGCTGCGCTTCATCTTCATGGTGCTGTTCATCTCCACGCTCTCCTTCCTCGGGCTCGGCGTCCAGCCGCCCATGGCCGACTGGGGCGGTATAGTGAAGGAGAACAAGGACGGCATCGTCTACGGGATCGGAGCGGCCTTGTGGCCGGCGGTCGCCATCGCCACGCTCGCGATCTCGGTGAACCTCGTGGCCGACTGGGTGCTCAACCGCACCACTTCCCTGAAAGGAGGCCGCGGTGGCTGACGACACGCTCCTCGACATCAAGAACCTTCGCATCGAGGCGACCGTCTATCCGCCCGGCGAAGACCCGCACGACATCGTCATTGTCGACGATGTCTCGCTGACGCTGGAAAAGGGCAAGGTGCTCGGCCTGATCGGCGAGTCCGGCGCCGGCAAGTCGACCATCGGCCTTTCCTCCATGGGCTATGGCCGTGGCGGGGTGCGGATCACCGACGGCGAGGTCGTGCTGAACGGCACCGACATCCTCAAGGGCGGCGTTCGCGGCCTGCGCAAGGTGCGCGGACGGGAGGTCTGCTATGTCGCGCAATCGGCGGCGGCGGCCTTCAACCCGGCGCACAAGCTGATGGACCAGGTCATCGAGGCGACGATCGAGCACGGCGCGGCCTCGCGTGCCGAAGCGCGCGAACGCGCGGTGACCCTGTTCGGCAAGCTCGGCCTGCCGGACCCGGAAAACATCGGCCAGCGCTATCCCCACCAGGTTTCCGGCGGGCAGTTGCAGCGCGTGATGACGGCGATGGCGCTGTGTTCGCATCCCGATCTCATCGTCTTCGACGAGCCGACAACCGCGCTCGACGTGACGACGCAGATCGACGTGCTGGCGGCGATCAAGGATGCCATTCGCGACACCGGCGTCGCCGCGCTCTACATCACGCACGACCTTGCTGTCGTCGCCCAGGTCTCCGACCACATCATGGTGCTGCGCAACGGCAAGAAGGTCGAATACGGCACGACCGAGCAGATCATCGAGAAGCCGGAAGAGGAATACACCAAGGCCCTCGTCTCAGTTCGCTCCATCGCGCATGAGGAGAAGAAGCCGACCGAGACGCCGCTGCTTTCGGTGAAGAACGTCACGGCCAGCTATGGCGGCGGTGTCGATGTGCTCAAGGACGTTTCCGTCGACCTCCATGAGGGCCAGACGCTCGCCGTGGTGGGCGAGTCGGGCTCCGGCAAATCGACGCTGGCACGCGCGATCACGGGCCTGCTGCCGCCGCGCGAGGGCGAGATCACCTTCGACGGACGCAGCCTGCCGCCGCGTCTCGACCAGCGCAGCAAGGACGATCTGCGCGAATTGCAGATGATCTACCAGATGGCGGATGTCGCGATGAATCCGCGCCAGACCGTCAGCACGATCATCGGGCGGCCGCTCGAATTCTACTTCGGCCTGCGCGGCAAGGAGCGCGACCTGCGCATCGGCGAACTGCTCGACGAGATCGAGATGGGTACCGGCTTCGCCGACCGCTATCCGGCCGAGCTTTCGGGCGGGCAGAAGCAACGCGTATGCATTGCGCGCGCGCTCGCCGCCAAGCCGAAGCTGATCATCTGCGACGAGGTCACCAGCGCGCTCGATCCACTCGTTGCCGACGGCATTCTCAAACTGCTGCTCAATCTGCAGAAGATCGAGAACGTCGCCTATCTGTTCATCACGCACGACCTGGCGACGGTCAGGGCGATCGCCGATTCCATCGCGGTGATGTTCCAGGGCAAGGTGGTGCGCTACGGCACGAAATCGAAGGTGCTGTCACCGCCCTTCGACGACTATACCGACCTGCTGCTTTCCTCCGTGCCCGAGATGAAGCTCGGCTGGCTGGAAAAGGCACTTTCCAGCCGCAAGATGGAAAGCGCGGGGAACTGAACCATCCAATACGTCTGCTGACGCCAGGGAGACGCCGATGGCGCTCGACAACAAGCTCCTGCTCATCATCCTCGACGGCGTGCCTTACCGGAACTTCCGTCGCCTGTTCGGCAATCTGGAAGGCTGGGTGCTGCATGGCGAGGCGCGCGTGTGGAAGATCCGCGCCGTGGTGCCGTCGATCTCGGCGCCCTGCTACGCCTCGATCCATACCGGCACGCCGCCACAGGTGCACGGGATCCGGTCGAACGAGGTACGCCATCGCGTCGACCTGCCCGACATCTTCTCCGAGGTGGCGAAGGCCGGCGGCAAGTCCGGGGCGGTGACGCATTCCTACTGGTCGGAATTCTTCAACCGGCATCCCTTCGATTTCGTGCGCGACATCGAGTATGACGAGCCGGAAGGCCCGATCCATCACGGCCGCTTCCACACCATGACCGGTTATGGCCACGACAACCAGATGACGCCGTGCGACGCCGATCTGTTCGCCACGCTCTCCATGCTGGCGATGCGCCACGGCATCGATTACGGCATCCTCCACACCTGCACGCTCGATTCCATGGGTCACCGCTTCGGCCATGACAACGTCACGATGGACCATGCCTGCGCGATGATGGACGCGATGCTGGCGGCCTTTCTGCCGGGTTGGCTCCAGGCCGGCTACGAGGTGATCGTCACCGCCGATCACGGCCAAACCGATCGCGGCCACCATGGCGGGCACGAGGACCTCCAGCAGGACGCCGCGCTCTATTATTTCGGTTCGGCCAAGGGCCCGGCCGGGGATATGCTGATCGACCAGCTGCAACTTGCGCCCACGGTGCTATCACGGCTGGGGGTCGCCGTTCCGGACACGATGAAGGCGAAGCCGTTCCTGACCTGACCGGCGTCGCGAGATGGGGAGTTTTTTCGCATGCGCTTTTCCGTCACGATCCTTGCCGCCGCATTTCTCATTGTCCTCGGACTTGCCCTGCCTGTCCTGGCGGATCCGCACCCTTCCGGCTTCCGCAATCACCGGTTCAACCCAGCCGACCCGGTCACCGAAGACGGCGTCACCACCTTTCACATCGACAATCACGGCTGCTCGGACACCAAATATGGTGACGGACGCGGCGAGAGCGATTGCTTCAACGGCAATGTGCGATCCGTGCTGGCGCCGCCGCGCGAGGAGCGTCTGGGAGAAACGGTCGAATACAGTTTCGATCTGTGGGTCGACCCCTCCATCGACTATCCGGGCTTCATCAATTCACACGCCTACAAGTTCATGCCCGACGGTCGCGACAGCCGCCTGCGCATCGCGAGCTGGGAGGGTCAGCACCTTCACAATTTCCTCTACATGCTGAAGCTCGACGGCGTGCACGGCGTCCGTTTCCTGTCGAAATCCTGTTTCCCCAAGGAGGAACTCGGCCAGTGGAACCGGTTTTCGATGAAGGTCCGCTGGGCGTCGGACAAAAGCGGCTGGATCAAGGTCACGTGCAACGACAAGATCGTCGGGCTGGAGGAAGGGATCGCGACCAACCAGGCGCCGGAGTGCTACGTTACAAACCAGTGCGAGCCCGGCAAGAAGAAGAATGCCACGCGCATCCTGTTCATTCCAGGCCCGGTGCTGACCGGTTTCGGGCATGAGTGGAAGAAATACGGGAAGCCCTCTCCCTTCACCGAGATCCAGAAGGAAGGCATCACGTTGAAGATGCGCGATCTGAAGGTCACCAAGGGCGCGCGCCTCTATGACGACGAGGACATCGAGAAGGTCAAGGCGCTGCAGGCGCATCTCAACGCGCTGGGCTGCAATGTCGGCGCGGTGGATGGCGCGGCCGGACCGAAAACCCGTGCGACCGCGCTGAGCTGCCGGGAATTCGAGGACGGCGTGCTACCCGAAAAGCTCGACCTCGCCACGCTGCCCGCCGTGCTGGCGGCCTATCAGGAGCATTATCCCGCCGAGTGAGGAGGCACCCGTGATGACCATGGCAGTCCGGCTCGTGGTGTTGTTGGTACTGTCTGCGGTTGCGCCGGCGGCGCTCGCGCAGGAAGCGGCCTTCGTCATTCGTCACGCGGAAAAGGAAGCAACAGACGACGATCCCGGCCTTACGCCCAGGGGCCGCGAAATGGCGCTGGGCTGGTCGAGGATGCTCGCAAATGCGGACATCGACACCGTGCTCCATACCGACGCGAAACGCGCCCGCGAGACCGGCACGATCATCGCGGAGGCACTTGGTACGGAGCGGATCGAAACACCGATGGCCGACATCACCGCGGTCACCGACCTGCTCGAGTTCGATCATGCGGAGGATAGAGTGCTCATTGTCGGGCATACCGAGACCATTCCCGGCATTCTGTCAGGGCTCGGTGTGCAGGAAACTATCGAGATCACTCCGGATGATTACCGAAACCTGTTTCTCGTCACTTTCACGGAAGACCGCGCACCCACGCTTACCCGGCTGCGACTGCCTCAGAGCGATCTGAGATAATACCGCACGACCTTGGCACCGCCGTCGATCGCGGCTTCGCCGATCGGCGCGAAGCCCATCGCCGCGTGGAAAGCATCGGAAGCCGGGTTTGGCGGATCAGCGTTGACCTCCGCCGTTACGACCTCATGACCATTGTCGCGGGAAAGGTCGAACAATTCCGCGTAGAGCCGCCTTGCATGGCCCCTGCCCCTTGCCGCGGGATCGACGACGACCCGGTCGACATAGACGAAGCGCGGATAGCGTTCGCGGAACCACTGGAAATTCGGGCTGTCATAATCGGCCCGCTCGTCGAAGCTCATCAGGAACGCCTCGACGCCGGAAGATGCCGACGTAATGGATGACGATGGGCCGATCACGCGGCAATGGAACGACGCCGCGACCAGTTCGGCCAGCCTGTCGCGCTCCAGCCAGGAGAGTTCCGTGGCATAGCGATTGTTGAGGTCGAGGACCGCATCGAGATGCCTGTCCTCGACGGCCAGCATATCCGGCTGCGTCGTCATCTCAGTAGGGCCATGCCCCCTCGCCCAGCGCCTTTGCCGCCGCGACGATGCGGGCGAAGCTGTCCCGGGCGCGGCCGACGGAATGGCGGGCCCGCAAATAGCCATGGACGAGGCCTTCTTCCTCGATCCAGACCGCCTTGCCGCCTGCCGTAAGGATGGCGTCGCGATAGTCGCGCCCGTCATCGCTGAGCGGATCGCATTGGGCCGTGATCAGCACCGTCGGCGGCAGGTCCGAATAGTCCGTGGCCGCGAGCGGCGCGAAGGTCGGATCGGCAGACACCTCAATGCCGCCGGCACGTATCTGGGCATAAAAATCGACCTCGTTCCGGGTCAGCATCGGCGCTTCCGAATGGGTGACGTAGGAGCCCTTTGTGCGGTCTCCGCCAAGCCCCGGATAGATCAGCAACTGGCCGGCAGGCGTGCGCTCGCTGCCGCGCGTGGCATGGGCGACGGCGGCGACAAGGTTGCCGCCCGCGCTGTCGCCGCACAACACGATCGGACCGGCGAAGTTTTCGATCACCCACTGCCAGCCGGACATGGCGTCGTCGAAGGCGGCCGGATGAGCGTGTTCGGGGCAAAGGCGATAGTCGACGGCAACGACGCGAAACCCGGTTTCGGCGCTCAGTTCGGCGCAGACATCGTCATGGCTCTCCAGCCCGCCGACGACGAACCCGCCGCCGTGGAAATAGAGGATCAGCGCGGACGGCTTCTCGACGCTGTCATAGATGCGGATCGGGATGGAGCGGTCGGGCAGATCGATCGTCATGGTGCGCGCCGTCACGCCGGGCGGCGTGCCGGCATGGAAGGCGACGCACATGGCGTCGTAGACGTTGCGCTGCTGTTCGATGGTGTAGGTAACGGTCTCCGGCGGATAGAAGGAATTCGTCCGGTCGATGAACGCCCAGGTCTCGGCATCGATCAGCTTGGTGTAGTCGGTCATCGGCCTCGGGCTCCATCCGTTTTTCCACGCATCGGGATCGCGCGGGCAGTCCGGCAAGTCAAGCCTGTTGCGGGTTGTGCGGCGGTACATCGCGCGGCGTTTTCAGGGCGTTCATGTCGATTTGCGGGCATGCGCGCCGGCGCGATTGGTATAGCCTGCCGAAACCCTCGAACCAGCGGGAAAATCTCATGTCGCGCAAGCCGAACATCCTCATCGTCATGGTCGACCAGCTCAACGGAACGCTGTTTCCCGACGGGCCGGCCGAATGGCTGCATGTCCCCCATTTGCGCGCGCTGGCGGCGCGTTCGGTACGGTTCGCCAACGCCTATACCGGATCGCCGCTCTGCGCGCCGGGCCGGGCGAGCTTCATGGCCGGGCAATTGCCGCGCCGGACACGGGTCTACGACAATGCGGCGGAATTCGCCTCGGACATCCCGACCTATGCGCATCATCTGCGCCGCGCGGGCTACCAGACCTGCCTGTCGGGCAAGATGCACTTCGTCGGGCCGGACCAGTTGCACGGTTTCGAGGAGCGGTTGACGACGGATGTCTACCCGGCCGATTTCGGCTGGACGCCGGATTACCGCAAGCCCGGCGAGCGCATCGACTGGTGGTATCACAACATGGGGTCGGTGACCGGCGCCGGGGTGGCCGAGATCACCAACCAGCTCGAATATGATGACGAGGTCGCCTATCACGCCGTGCGCAAGGTTTACGATCTGTCGCGCGGCGGCGACGAACGGCCGTTCATGCTGACCGTCTCGTTCACCCATCCGCACGATCCCTATGTGGCACGACGCAAATATTGGGATCTTTACGAGGATTGCGAACACCTGCAGCCGCGCGTGCCGGCCATTCCCTATGACGAGCAGGACGCGCATTCGAAACGCATCTTCGACGCCAATGACTGGCGCAGCTTCAACATCACCGAAGAGGATATCAGGCGGTCACGCCGTGCCTATTTCGCCAACATCTCCTATCTCGACGACAAGATCGGCGAAATCCTCGCCGCGCTGGAGGCAACCCGGCAGACCGACAACACCATCGTGCTGTTCGTCTCCGACCATGGCGACATGCTGGGCGAGCGCGGCCTTTGGTTCAAGATGAACTTCTTCGAGGGGTCGGCGCGCGTGCCGCTGATGATCGCCGCACCGGGCGTCGCAGGGCGGCTGGTCACGACGCCGGTCAGCACGATGGACGTCACGCCCACCGTGTGCGACCTCGCCGGCATCGATATCGGCGAGATCGGGCCCTGGACGGATGGCGAGACCCTGGCGCCCCTGATGTCTGGCGGTACGCGCGAGACGCCGGTCAGGATCGAATATGCGGCGGAGGCTTCCTACGCGCCGCTGGTTTGCCTGCGTCAGGGCAAATGGAAATACACCCATTGCGAACTTGATGCTCCGCAACTCTTCGATCTGGAGGCCGATCCGGACGAACTGACCAATCTGGCGCATGACCCGGCCTATACCGAAACGGCGTCCGAATTCGCCCGGCTTGCCGGCCGGTACTGGGACATGGCGGCCTATGACGCCGAGGTGCGCCAGAGCCAGGCGCGACGCTGGGTGGTCTACGAGTCGCTGAGGAATGGCGCATACTATCCATGGGACTACCAGCCGTTGCAGAAGGCTTCCGAGCGTTATATGCGCAACCACATGGATTTGAATGTGCTGGAGGAAAGCAAGCGCTTCCCCAGAGGGGAGTAGTAAAAGGGCGACGACAGCAGGGATTATGTTGAACACGAGGATGTAAGACAGCAATGCCGGGGAAGACCAAGCTACCCCGCATTACGACACGATACTTGGATGGGGCACTTCTTAAAATGCTGAAATATTTCAGGAAAACCATACGAACATGGCGGATGGACATTCAGCCTCCCGATCCGGATCCGGACCGGAATGGCCTTGCGATCGTCGCGATTGCCAAGAATGAAGAGTCCGGCATAGGCGACTGGCTGGCCTTTCACCACCTTGCCGGAGCCCGAAAGTTCATCATCTACGACAACCAGTCGACCGACCGCACGCGTGAGATTGCGAGCTCGTTCTCCAGCGAGGCCGTTACCGTCATTCCCTGGCACTTGAATGCCGCGACCGCCGTGTCGAACATACCGGTTTCAAAGCAGACGATGGCGTATTGCCATGCCATATGCACGTTCGGCGGGGAGTTTTCCAGGATGGTCTTCATCGATCTCGATGAGTACATTGTTCCGAAAAAGCAACGTACGATCCTGGAGTCCATTCCACAGCACGCGAACGTTTCACTTCCATGGACAATGTTCGGCCATAGCGGACATGAACGAACACCAAGCGACGCACTTCCGTTCGCGTTCACGCAACGGGCTCAGTCCACGGCAAGGAAACTTCTGAATTTCAAGTGCATCGTCGACCCTTGCGCGGTAACGACCGTTGGCGTGCACAAGTTCGACACCGCCACCGACAAAACGCTCACATCAAACAGCCTGGGAAGCGTTGTCGCCAACAGGGACCGAAAAGGTTCCTTCGTTACGCGAGAGAACATTCAGCTCAATCACTACTACCTTCAATCCCGGGAAGGTACTTTAAGGAAGATCGACAAAGGCGACGCCGCAGGGAGTCCACGCGACAGAAAGTCAATCGTCATCAATGATCGAGCTGAATTAATCGAAGGCTCAGCCGTGCCGGACGAATCCGCCGTGAATTTCCTGCGGAAACACGGCATTCACTCCACGAATGAGCTGCGCGAGTATTTCAGTTCGGTGAGCGCCGCTCGTCAGTGACCCCCTGATAGTTTCCAACCCAAGTTGCGTCCGCACATTATCCCTGCACATTGCCGGGAGGTGCCAACGTCGTCATGGAGCATTTTCAATCTCAGGCCCTGCAGTTCGCAATCCGCGCAGCCCAAGCGCCATCAATGTACAAGAACTGCGTTCATCGATCAGGGCAAACAATTTTTGCATTGAGAACTGCGAGGCTTGCTGAGCATGGCGCGCCATCCCCTCCTCTCGGTCAGTTCCATCATCGCGTCGATGTCGCTCAACGCGGTCGGCAGCGGCATCGTCTTCACCTATGTGCCGTATATCCTGACGCATAACGACTTCCCCACCTGGGTAGCCGGCTCGATGGTCACCGCCATCGCCGGCGGCGGCATTGCCGGCTGTCTCGTCGCAGGGCCGCTGATCCGTCGCGTCGGCCATGCCCGCGCCTTCGCCTGCTTCATGGCGATTGTCATCCTGTCGGTCTGGATCATCGCGCTCGGCATCCACCCGCTGGCATGGATCGGCTCGCGCGTGCTCTATGGCGTCGCCTCCAACGGGCTGTTCATCGTGTCGCAGAGCTGGCTCAACGAGGCGGCGGAAAACCAGTGGCGCGGCCGGGCCATGTCGTTCTTCTACATGGCCTATGTCATTTCGCTTGGCTGCGGCGGCTTCGCCTTCGGCTACATGCCGACCGACGGCAATCTGCCGGCGTTGATGGCGATCTGCTTCGCGGCGCTCGCCGTGCTGCCGGTTGGGCTGACGCGGCTCAAGGCGCCGCCGCCGCCCGAATGGGTGTCGATCAATCTGCGCGCGGCCTGGCGCGTTTCGCCGGTCGGCATGATCGGCATTCTGACGGCAGGCGGGCTGACCATGCTCGTCCAGGGCTTCACGCCGATCTATGTGACAAGCAACGGCTTCGGGCAGAAGGATGTGGCCCTACTCTCCTTCGTCATGCAGTTCGGCATGCTGGGCGTGCAATATCCGCTCGGCGCGCTGTCCGACCGTATCGACCGTCGCAAGGTGCTGATCGGCACCTGCCTGCTGATCGCAGGCGCAGCGGGCCTCGCCTCGATGACCGGCTTTGCCCAGTTTGCCCTCGTTGCGCTCGTCTTCGCGATCTGGGCCGGCGCGACGGAGACGGTCTATTCGGTCGCCAACGCCCATGCCAACGACCGGGCGGATCCCTCGACCTTCGTGGCACTGGCCTCGACCATGCTGGTCGCGTGGTCGACCGCGGCTTTCGTCGGTCCGCTCGTCGTCACTTCGCTGACCCCGATCTTCGGTCCGAAAACCTTCATGTATGCCGCCATGGTGCTGGCGCTCGCCTATGCCGGATTCATCGCCGTGCGGCTGACCATGCGCGCACCGATACCGCCCGAGGAAACCGAACAGTTCGAGATGCGGACCGCGCAGGTGCCGGATGTCACCGGCCTTGTCGTGCCGGAGGAAGAGCTGGCGGAAGATCAGAAAGCGAAGGGCTGAGATCAGCCCGCCGCATCACCCTCGGCACCGCGCGCCAGCAATGCGTTGACCGCACCGCCGCCCATCACGCCATCGAAAATCGCGAAGCTGCCATCGTCGATGATGCCGTGCATGGCGTCGCGGATGGCCGCATGGGTCAGGCGCGAGATTTGTGAGCCGAGCGAGATGCGCCTTACGCCGAGCGCGGCGATTTCCGGCACTTTCAGTTTCGCCACCGCCCCGGAGGCCAGCGCATTCACCGGGACCGAGACGGAATCGACAACATCTTTGAGCGCATCCGCATCCGGTACGATGGGCACGTAAACCATATCGGCGCCGGCCTGTTCGAAGGCCTGAATGCGCCGGATCGCCTCATCCATGCCGTAGGAGCCGTTCATCACGCCGTCGGCGCGGGCGCAGAGCACGAAGGGTTCGGGCAGCGCCCTGGCCGCCGCAGCCGCCGCCGCGATGCGCTCCACGGCGAGGTCGAATGCATAGGCCGGGTTGCCCTCGACCATGTTCGTATCCTCGATCGAACAGCCTGACAGGCCGGCCTCGCGCGCCAGACGTATCGTCTCGGCGACTTCGTCGGGCGCATCGGCAAAGCCGTTCTCGAAATCGCCGGAGACCGGCAGGGGCGTGGCTGCAACGATCGCCTCGGCATGGGCCAGCGCCTCGTCACGCGTGACCCGCCCCATGTCCGGCCGGCCGAGCGTGAAGGCGAAACCAGCCGAAGTCGTCGCCAGTGCCTGAGCGCCGAGCGCGGCCATCATGCGCGCCGACCCAGCATCCCACGGGTTGGGAATGACGAAACAGCCGGAATCATGAAGTTCGCGAAAACGGCGATGACGTGCAGCGAGCGCGCTCACGAGGCAGCTCCTGCAAGACGACCCTGCTGGGCGGCCGCGCGCGAACGCACGAACCCGCTGATGCGCCGGGCCGCTTCCTCGAGTACGTCGTCGGGCTGGCACAGCGAGATGCGGATATGGCCGGCCGCCGCCTCGCCGAAGCTCTCGCCCGGCAGCACCGCGACGTCCTCGGCGTCGAGCAGATCGAAGGCGAAGCGCTCGCCGTCGGGCTCGATGCCGCGCACGTCGAGCATGACATACATGCCGCCCTGCGACCCGTGGATGGTGACGCCTTCCAGACCCTCCAGCGCGTTGCGCATGGTGCGGCGGCGTCGCTCATAGGTGGCGGCGATCTCGTCGAGGCCCCAGTCATGATCAAGCGCGGCGGCGGCGGCGCGGCTGACGAAATCCGACAGGCCGTAGGTCACGACGAGGTTGAACGCGCCGAGCCGATCAATCAGCTCCTTCGGCGCGCGCAGCCAGCCGACGCGCCAGCCGGTCATGCCATGGCTCTTCGACACCGAATTGATGACTAGGGTGCGCTCGGCCATGCCTTCCAGCGAAGCCGGCGAGATGTGGCCGGCGGCGCCAGCATGGGTCCAGTAGACCTCGTCGGAGAGCAGCCAGAGATCGTGATCGCGGCAGAAACCGGCGATATCCTCCAGCGTCTCGCGCGAATAGACCGCCCCGGTCGGGTTGTTGGGCGAATTCATCAGCAACGCGCGCGTGTTCGGCCGGAGTGCAGCCTCGAGTGCCTCGCGGCGCGGCTGGAAATCGTCTTCCGGGCGCGCATCGACGACGGTGTAGGGATTGCCGCCCACGCGGAAGCAGCCGGGATAGGTGGCATAATAGGGACCGACGACGATGGCGTGGTCGCCATGGTCGAGCGAGGCCTGGACGGCGGTGAACAGCGCGCCCTGCCCGCCGACCGTGGTGATGATGTTCTCCATGCCGGTCGGCACGCCGGTGGAGCGCTCGCTGGAGCGGGCCATCGCCTCGCGCAGCCCTTCGAAACCGGCAAGGCCGGTATAGTGGTGATGACCGGCGCGCACGGCTTCGACGCAAGCCTCGACCGTTTCGGAGGGCGTGTGGAAATCATGGTCGCCGATCGAGCACATGATGATGTCGCGGCCGGCATTGCGGCGGCGCTCGGCCTCGAAATAGACCTCCCAGCCGGTCTTGCCGGCGGGCGCGATCGAGGCGATGCGCTGCGAGACTTTCGCCATGGGATTTCCTCCAGAACGTTGGATGACGGGTTCGGCCCGCCTTGTTGCGACCGGCTTGGCATGGCGGCGGGCACGAGCACAAGACAATCCTGTTGATGCTCGCATCAAAAATCCACTTGCATCAATAATACGGCGGATTATTGGATTTTAAGCCGGAGGCAATCGGGCCGCCGACATCCGTTACGGATTGCCTGTTTGCTCGATCGTTTCCTTCGCGGTGTCCCCGCAGCCTTCTTCGCCTATGCCGCCTTCTCGTTCTCCGACGCGCTGATCAAGCAGGCCGGCGAAGTGATGCATGCCGGCGTGTTCGAGATCGGCTTCTTCATTGCGGTGTTCTCGATCCTGCCGGTCATGGCGTTTCGCCCCGCCGACGAGCGCTGGCGGATGATGCTGGCGATGAAAAGGCCATGGCTGGTGCATCTGCGCGGCCTGTCCGGCATCACGGGCGGGCTCCTGTCGATCTACGCCTTCACGCATCTGCCGCTCGCCGAGGCCTATGCGCTGATCTTCCTCATTCCGATCTTCGTCACCGTGCTGTCCGTCGTCATCCTGCGCGAACCGGTGGGCTGGCGGCGCTGGCTCGCCGTCCTGGCCGGCTTCGGCGGCATCCTGCTGGTGGTCCGGCCGGGCTTTCGCGAGATCACCATCGCGCATGCGGCCGGCATCGGCGTCGCCTTTTGCGGCGCGCTCACGATCATCCTCCTGCGTACGCTTTCCGGCTCGGAGCGGCGCTCGACCCTGATGGGGATCATCATCGCCTATGCGCTGGCGATCAATTTCGTCGGCATGCTGCCCGATTTCGAGATGCCGAAGCCGGAGCTGCTGCTGGTCATGGCCGGCGCCGGTATCCTGACCGGGCTGGCCCATATCGCGCTGGTCCAGGCCACGAGCGCGCCCGCCAACCACATCGCGCCGGTGCAGTACAGCCAGATCGTCTGGGCAGTCGTGCTGGGCGCGCTGTTCTTCGCGGAATTACCCGACACGCTGACCTTTGCCGGGCTCGGCGTGTTGGCGCTGTCGGGCCTATTCACCTTCATCCGCGAAGAGACCCGCTTCCGCTGGTCGCGCAAGACGCCGGTGCTGCGCAACCGGCTTTAGCGCCATCTTGTCCGGTTGAGGCTCAGGGGCTCTACTGGCTGGAATTGAGGCGCTTCTTCAGGAGGTCGAGATACTCCTCCTCGCCCCACGACGCGGCCGGTTCGGCGCCGGCGCATTCGACCTTGTAGTCGAGCGCCATGCCTTCCTTGACGCAGACGCCGACCTGCCAGCCCGGCGGCAACTCGGTGAGGTCGACGGCGTTCCACTTCGGGTGGCCTTCCTGCTTCAGCCGGTCGAGGTTCGAGATCAGCAGGCTGGAGAAATCTGCCACGGCCTTGCAGCTCTGGCGGTGATAGGCGTTGCGGGTCCTGTCGTAGTCGAAGGTCATCAGCACCGCCTTGACCGCGACGACGTCGACGGCTGCGTCGAGGAAGGGATAGGCGCCGGCGGCGATCCGTGTCGGCGTGTAGGTCGCCTTGAGCGGCGCCTCGGTCAGCGGCACGAGATGGTATTTCGCCGGATCGATGCGTTCGTCGTCGAACAGTTTGGTCGGCGCACCGGCGACATAGAAAAAGGCGTCGATCTCGCCCGACAGCAGCTTCTCAAGCCCTTCAGCTGAGCCAATCTTCAGGCGCTCGGCCTTGTTGACCCGGAGGATGTCGAGCACCAGCGAGGCGGTGAGAAAGGTGCCGCTGTCGGCCTTGCCGACGGCGACCTTGCGGCCGTCGAGATCCTTCGCCGAGGCGATGTCCTTGCTGGCAAGCAGGTGGATCTCCTCGTTGTAGAGTGGGAACATGATGCGCACGCCCCGGACCGCCTTCTGGACCTCGGGATCGTTCGCCTCATAGGTCTTGAGGTATTCCAGCACGTCGGACTGGACGATGCCGAACTGCGTGTTGCGGCGATTGCGGACACCGATGAAATTCTCAAGGCTCCCGGCGCTCTCGATCACGTTCAGTGTCTGGCCGCATTCGGCGCCGAGCCTGGCCAGATCGCGGCCGATCTGGATGTAGGTGCCCTGCGGTCCGCCGGTCATGATGTTCTTTTCGAACTCGGCCGCGCCGGCCGGCGCAACGCCAAGCAAGGCGAGGCTCGTCAGGATCGCGCCCAGGGCGAGTGTGCGAAGGATCGCGGGGATGCGCAAGTCGGGTACTCCTGCGGTGTCGGTCGTCAGCAGTCGGATTCGAGCGCGCTGATAAGGTCGCGCACGGCAAGCGCCGGCGGCCTTTCGAACGCATCGCTCAGCACTCTGGTCACGCACTGCCCCTCGATCAGGCCGTTGGCGATCCTGTCGCGATCCGCATCACCCAGATCGTCGAGACCGCGCGCATCGCGCATCGCCTCGGCGACACGGAACGGATCGCGCGGGACGTTCTGGCGTTCGGGTTCAGCGGAAGTCGGTTCGGGTTCTTCCGTCGCCTTTGCGACAGGTTCACCGCCCCCGGCAGAGGCGGCGCGCGCTTTTTCCTGCCGCAGGCGGGCGAGTTCGGTATCGCGGGTGGCGATGTTCCGGCGCGCCGCATCCAGCGCATCGCGGGTTTCGTCGAGCGTCGTTTGCAGCCGCGCCTGCTCGTCCTGCGCGGTCTTGTCGGCGATCGCCAGTCGTGCGCGCAGGTCCTCGACTTCCTTTTCCAGCGGTTCGAGGCGCGAGAATTCCGCATCGAGCTTGCCGAGCATGTCGTCGCGCGCGGCGATTTCCTTGCCGAGCTTGTTGATCTCTTTCTGGAAGGCTGCGGTCCTGCCGCGCTCCCGGTCGAGCTCTTCCTGAAGGGCCTTGGTCGCCTGCGCCGGATTGTCGGCACGCAGCGCCTGCAATTCGCGCTCGGCGGCGGAAAGGCGGGCGATCTCGTCGTCCGCCTGGGCCAGCGCGGCATCGCGCTTCTTCAGTTCCGCCTCCAGCGAGCGAATTGCGGTTTGGTCCGCAATACCTCCGGCCGGCTGTTCGAATTTCAGACGCTTGTAGTCGCGTTCGATCGCCGCCAATCGCTCGATTTCGCCTTCAAGCTCTTCAATCTTGAATTCGCGCGCTTCGATATCGTCCTTCAGCTTGGGGATATCGGCGTTGAACGCCCTGTCGAGCTGGTTCTGGAGTTCGGTGGTTACATCCTCGGCCAGTTTGAGCTGAGCGCGCAGGCGTTCGATTTCCTCGCCATTCGCAGAACCGGTATCGCCCGTGGAAGACGGTTCCGACCGGTCGGCCAGCGTTTCCTCGGCCAGTGAGAGTTGCCGCTCCAGACCCTCGATGCGTGCCTTGAGCTGCGCGTTCTCATTGCTGACGGTGTATGAGACGATGTTTTCGACCGGCATGCCGTAGCGCGGCCCGAAGATCACGAGCGCCACTGGAATTGCAATGCCGAGGATGAGGCCGATCAGAAAGAACGGAAAGCGCGAACCGCGCCGCCTGAAGGGTACCGATCCCCTGCCCCAATCGCTCATCGCGCCGCCATCCGCTCTCGAAATCCTGCCATGGCTCAGAGTTAGGGACAAAGCCCGCCATGCGCAAGGCTGACGGCATCACGACCCCGACTTCGAACAACCGGATCAGCGCGGGGCGAGCGCTCCGAAATCGAACATTTTCGTGTCGAGGAGATGGCTCGGTCGGACATGGCCAAGCGCGCGGATCATCGTGTCCTTGCGGCCGGGCATGCGCTTCTCGATGTCGGTCAGCATCGCCTTCATGGCATTGCGTTGCAGGCCGTCCTGGCTGCCGCACAGATCGCAGGGGATGATCGGAAACGCCATCGCCTCGGCGAATTTCGCGAGATCGTCCTCGGCGCAATAGGTGAGCGGGCGCAGCACGCGCAGATCGCCTTCGTCGTTGACCAGACTAGGCGACATGGCGGCGAGCCGGCCGCCATGGAACAAGTTCATGAAGAAGGTTTCGAGCATGTCCTCGCGGTGATGGCCCAGCACCAGCGCCGAACAGCCCTCCTCGCGCGCGACCCGGTAGAGATGGCCGCGCCTGAGCCGCGAGCACAACGAGCAATAGGTGGCGTTGTCGGGCAGCTTGTCGGTCACCACGGAGTAAGTGTCCTGATATTCGATGCGATGGTCCACGCCGTTTCGCGTGAGCCAGTGCGGCAGGACATGCTTGGGAAAATTCGGCTGGCCCTGATCGAGATTGCAGGCGAGCAGCTCGACCGGCAGCACGCCACGCCATTTCAGGTCGAGCAGGACGGCGAGCAGGCCGTAGGAATCCTTGCCGCCCGACAGCGCGACCAGCCAGCGCTCGCCCGGTGTAACCATGGCGAAATCGTCGAGCGCCTGTCGTGTGTTCCGCAACAGGCGCTTGCGCAGCTTGTTGAACTCCACGGATGACGGCGCCTCGCGAAACATCGGATGGCAGGTGTCGCCACCAGCCTCGGTCAGGCTCTCGGGATTCACGGCTTCGTTCATGGCGTGAGCAATAGCGGAGAGTGTGCGTTCGGGAAAGGGTGCAGGAGCATCATAGGCAAGCGGCGCCGATTACCGCGCCTTACCCCCACCGGTTCCGCCTTCGCTTCGCTCGGCGTCACCCGCCTCCCCACAAGGGGGAGGCATTCAGGGGCCAAACAAAAAGCCCGGCGCAAGGCCGGGCTTTTCGAAAATCGTTCTGAGCGAACCGTTTAGCGCGAGTAGAACTCGACGACCAGGTTCGGTTCCATCTGCACCGCATAGGGCACGTCGGAAAGGGTCGGCACGCGGACATAGGTCGCAACCATCTTGGCGTGGTCGGCGTCGATGTAGTCCGGCACGTCGCGCTCGGCGAGGCCGACGGCCTCCAGAACCATGGCGAGTTGCTTGGACTTTTCACGGACCTCGATCTTGTCGCCCGGCTTGCAGCGGTAGGACGAGATGTTGGTGCGCACGCCGTTGACCATGACATGGCCGTGGTTGACGAACTGGCGCGCGGCGAAGACGGTCGGCACGAATTTCGCGCGGTAGACGACGGCGTCGAGCCGGCTTTCAAGCAGGCCGATCAGGTGCTCGGAGGTATCGCCGCGCATGCGGTTGGCTTCCTCGTAGACCTTGCGGAACTGCTTTTCGGTGATCGAGCCGTAATAGCCCTTCAGCTTCTGCTTGGCACGGAGCTGGATGCCGAAATCGGACAGCTTGCCCTTGCGGCGCTGGCCGTGCTGGCCGGGGCCGAATTCGCGGCGGTTGACCGGGCTCTTCGGGCGACCCCAGATGTTTTCGCCCATGCGGCGGTCGATCTTGTATTTCGCGCTGATACGCTTGCTCATCGCATTTCCTTTCAAAGGTTTGCCAACCGTCGTTCGACCGACGGCTGAAGGAAACGCGCCCTCCTCTACCTCCCGTATCGGGAGATCGACAGGCCGGACCGCGCACGTTTTGCGGTTTCGGCCACGGGACACGTCAAAAAAAGAACCGGGCGCCCAGTTTTCGAAAACGGGGCCCGGAACTGGCGGTGAGATAGTGGAATGCACCCGGAAAGTCAATCCGGATGCACAGGACCAGTCTCAATCAGTCGGCCTTGTCGGGCAGGCCCTTTCGATCGGTTTCGGCGAGGTCCTCGAGCTCCTTCTCGCTCATCGACTCATACATCTGCTTCGAGGCGCCCTGCAGGTCGCTTTTGGAGGTTTCGCCGCGCTTGGCCGACAACGCGGCGCCGGCGGCTTTCTGCTGTGCCTTGGATTTGGCGGGCATGTGTCATACTCCCTTCTCAAAACCGTACAACCTGTGTGCGGGTGATCGGTTCCGGCCGGCAGAATTCCGGCCAAGGGGAGGAAGGGCATGTCGGCAGGTTACGACGCCTATCAGCCGCAGAACACGCTTCAGGCGATCGGCAACGACATCTGGATAGCGGACGGCCCCGTGCTGAAATGGGGCTACGGCATTCCGGTCAAATTCCCCTTCCCGACGCGCATGACGGTGATCCGCCTTTCCGATGGCAGCCTGTTCGTGCATTCGCCGACCCACGCCGACGAGGACCTGCTTGCCGAAGTCGGGAAACTCGGCCCCGTCGCGCATATCGTCTCGCCCAACATGATCCACCACGTCTACGTCGAATACTGGGCCGCCCGCTTTCCCGACGCTGTCACCTGGGCCTCGCCCGGTGTGCGCAAGCGGTCCGACTTCGACTTCGCCCGCGACCTCGGCGATCTGCCGCCGGCGGACTGGGCCGACGACATCGACCAGCACATCGCGCGCGGCTCGCGCGTCATGGAAGAGGTGGTCTTCTTCCACAAGCGTTCGAAGACGCTGATCCTGGCCGATCTGATCGAAAATTTCGAACCCGACCGTCTACATGGCTGGTTCAACCATTTCATGTACCGGCTGATCGGGGTGATGGCGCCGCACGGCAAGGCGCCACGCGATTTGAGGGCCACCTATGCCGGGCACCATGACAGGCTGCGCCCGGTGGTCGACTGGATGATCGGCTGCGCACCGGAGCGCATCGTCATCGCGCATGGCAAATGGATCGACGAAAACGCCGTCGAACGGCTGCGCGAGGCCTTCGACTGGGTCAGATGAATTTGTCAGTCCAGCTTGAGGCCGAATCCCGTCATCAGCCGCCGTGTGGCGAAATCGGGCGCGCCCGAGGTGAAGACCGCGATGTCTTCGCCATCCTCTGACTCCAGCGGCATTTCGCCGATCAGGCTCAGCGCGCGGCGGGCGATCGCCTCGGCCGGATCGAGCCAGTCGACCGGCCAGGGCGCCAGACGGCGGAAGACATTGGCGAGAAACGGATAGTGTGTGCAGGCCAGCACGACGATGTCGGTACGCCTGCCCTCCTCCTCGACGAAGCACGGACCGATTTCCGCCAGCACCTCCTCGTCGTCGACCTCGTTGCCTCGGATATGCTCCTCGGCGAATTCGGCCAGACGGCGCGAGCCAACGAGGCGGACATGGCATTTGGCGGCGAAGGAGCGGATCAGCCCGCGCGTGTATTCGCGCTTGACCGTGCCGGGCGTCGCAAGCACCGAGACGAGGCCGGAACGCGTGCGCTCGGCGGCGGGCTTGATCGCCGGCACGGTGCCGACGAATGGCGTCTGCGGAAAGGCCTTGCGCAGTTCGGCCAAGACGATGGTCGATGCCGTGTTGCAGGCGATGATGACGAGGTCGGGGCGGTGCGTTTCGATCAGTCCTTCGAACTGGTCCACGATCCGGTCGCGCAGCGCGTCTTCGGTCCAGTCGCCATAGGGGAAGCCGGCATCGTCGGCGACATAGACGAAGCGGCGATGCGGCATCAGCACGCGCGCCTCGCGCAGGACCGTCAGCCCGCCAATGCCGGAATCGAAGACGAGCAGGCTCATGATCGCGACCTCATGGCCGCAATCGTTTCGGCGGCCGGCGCACGACGAGCCCGCCCTTGTCGTCATAGGCGAACAGCAGGCGCTTGCGGGCGAAGGACCGCGCATAGAACCACGAGAAGGCAGCACCCAGGCAGAAACCCGCGAACATGTCGGACGGGAAGTGCACGCCCAGCACCGGCCTTGAAATGGCGATCCACAGGCCGGCCAGCAGGATGAAGACCCTCAATCTGGGGAGCAGCAGCGCCAGCCCCACTGCCAGCGCGCCGGCCGTCGTGGAATGGCCGGAGGGGAAACTCGCAAACTCGTAGCCGGCGGTGAAGGGCTGTGCAAACCAGACGAAGCCTTCGGGCGTGATCGGCGGCCGGGCACGGCCGAACAGGAATTTCAGCAGATTGGTGAGCAGGCCGGAAAACGCCACGGTCGTGAACAGGTAATAGGCGACCAGAAGGGCGCCGTGCAGGTTGACGCGGCGCGCCCGCTGCAAACCGCCTGCCGGATAGAGCGAAATGCCGAGCACGATCGCGCCGGTGAGATAGAGAATCCAGGCGGAATCACCGAGCTTGGTGAGGTGCTCGAAGAGCGCTTTCGTGCCCGGATCGCCAGAGCGCGTCATGGTCATGAACAGCGTGTCGGCGACGATCACCAGCGCCAGCACGATCGAGGCGAAGATGGCCAGGATTTCGGCCACACGCCGCCACGGCGGAAATACCGCGAAACGCGTGTCGATCCTGCGGTAATGCACGAAGCGGAACCAGGCGGCGACGCGCTGCCACCACATGCCGGTCTGGCGCCCGCCCTCGATCGTGCAGTGGCCGGTGCGCTGCGCGAATTCACGCATGTCGCGGAGGATGACCTGCGACCAGCGTTCGTTCGTGTCGGCGGATTTGTCGACCTGTTCGCTCATGTCTCACCGGAATTGACGGCGGCTTTCCCTGCCCGTGATGTGCTCCATGGCGCATCGCTTGGCAAGCATGCCACGCGCACCTGTCGAACGAGGTTAATCGCAGGCGATTACGGCATCACGCCGGATCGCGGCCACGCTGCCAGCGCCGCTCCAGTGCCGCGATGACACCGCGCAGCGTCCTGATCTCCGGCTCCTTCAGCCCGGCATGGGTGAAGATGTTGCGCAGGTTGAGCATCATCTTGCCGCGCTTTTCGGCGGGATAGAAATAGCCGGCCTCATCGAGCGCGCTTTCAAGATGAGCGAGCAGGGACACAAGGTCCTGACGCGTAGCGGCGGGTGCCGGCTGCGTCTCGAATGGCTTTGTGTCACCCTCGCGCGTCTTCATCCATTCATAAGACATGAGCAGGACGGCCTGCGCGATGTTCAGCGAGGCGAAGCCCGGATTGACGGGAAAGGTGACGATCGCGTCGGCCAGCGCCACTTCCTCGTTTTCCAGGCCCCAGCGCTCCCGGCCGAACAGGACGCCGCATGGCACACCCTCGTTGAACAGGCCGCGCAGTTTCGCGGTCGCCTCCGTCGGGCCTTCGACAGGCTTGAGCATGTCGCGCGAGCGGGCCGTCGTGGCATAGACGAAGCGCAGGTCGGCGATCGCATCCTCGAGGCTGTCGAAGACCCTGGCCGCGTCGATGACGTGGACGGCGCCGGACGAGGCCGCCCTCGCCCGCTCCGACGGCCAGCCGTCGCGTGGGCTGACGAGGCGCAGTTCGCCGAGGCCGAAATTGGCCATGGCGCGCGCGACCATGCCGATATTCTCGCCGAGTTGCGGCTCGACCAGAATGATGGCGGGGCCTTCGGCGATCAGTTCCCTGGTGGTGTCGGTTCCGGACATGGCGAGAGGGTTTAGCGGCAAACCCCGTCAGGCGAAAGATGCCAATGGACGGAATGCGATCATTCGGCTTGAGCTGTTCAGTCCGATCGGGCGTAGACGGCGTGCTCGCCGTCGAAGCCCTTCAGCGCAACGCTGCCGGCCTCGACATAGGCACCCTCCAGCAGGCTGGCGATTTCGGCCGAGCAGACATCGTCGCGTCCGAGCGAGGACGCCGTGGCGAGCAGGCGTGCCGTGAAATTGACGGCGGGGCCGATCGCCGTGAAGTCTAGGCGCTGCGACGCTCCCATATTGCCGTAGAACAGCCGGCCAAAGTGAATTGCCGAGCGGAAACCGGCCGCATCCTTCTCGCTGGCCAGCGTCGCCCGCGCTGTCGCAACGGCATTGCTGGCGGCGCGTGCGGCCTTGCGCAGGCCAGCCTCGCCATCCTTCTCGTGGACGGGAAAGATCGCCAGGATCTCGTCGCCGATGAATTTGAGAATTTCGCCATCGCCCTCGATCACCGGTGCCTCCAGTGCGTCGAAAAAACCGTTGAGCGTTTCGAGCACGCGATCGACCGGCATGCGGTTCGACAGTTCGGTGAAGTTCTTGACGTCGGCAAACAGGGTGACGGCAGAGATCTCCTCCGCGTCGCCGCGCCGAATCTTGCCCCGCAGCACGCGCTCGCCGGCATTGCGGCCGACATAGGTGGAGATGATGTTGGCGGCGTTGATGCGCAGCAGATAACTCTCCACCAGGCGGGTCATCGGACCCCTGATGCGCTCGAGCGCCGCGATGGCCTCATCGGAAAATCCGCCACTTGCCCTGCTTGACCAGCTCATCGCATGGACTTCCGCGTTCGCATAGATCACCGGCTGGGCGAGATAGTCGGTAAAACCCTCCGCAATCAGTTCGTCGACAACCTTGTAGTCATGCGGACAATCCGGGTCGACCAGCCGCCGGCGCAAGGCCTGGCGCGAATGGATGACATGGGGCAGCGGATTGTCGCGATATTCCTCGGTGTCGAAAAGACCGAAATCGGCTTCGGTTATCCGGGTTCCGGTATCGGCTTTCCATTGCAGCCGCCGACCCATGATGGTGGGATGGATGGTGAAAATAAAGAGCCTGTAAAGATCGACGGGAACGCCCGCGTCGACAAGCCGCCGGCAGATCGCATCAACGATCTTGCGGCCGTCGGCGAGCGGTTGCCCACCGTCGCCTATCCACTCGACCAGATCGTCAATGGCTTCGATATTGACCATGGCTTCCCGCCTTGCATATCCATATCTAGCAGAGGGGTGGTGCATTGCCCATCATCGTACCCGATGCAGGGCATCAAATTGGGCATCGGGACCAATGTCCGATTTGCCTTTCGGCCGCCTTTTGATAAGAACGCGCATCCATTCCATACCGTGTCGCCGCCGCCGACCGGCAGCGCGCCCCGCCCGAACAAGAAGAGGCTTTCCGCATGGCGAAAATCAAGGTCGAAAACCCGGTCGTCGAGCTCGACGGAGACGAGATGACCCGGATCATCTGGGCGTTCATCAAGGAAAAACTGATCCATCCCTATCTGGACGTCGATCTGAAATATTACGACCTGTCCATCGAGAAGCGCGACGAGACCGACGACCAGATCACCATCGACGCGGCCAATGCGATCCGCGAATACGGTGTCGGCGTCAAATGCGCGACGATCACGCCCGACGAGGCGCGCGTCGAAGAATTCAACCTCAAGAAGATGTGGCGTTCGCCGAACGGCACGATCCGCAACATTCTGGGCGGCGTCATCTTCCGCGAGCCGATCATCTGCAAGAACGTGCCGCGTCTGGTTCCCGGCTGGACCCAGCCGATCATCGTCGGCCGCCACGCCTTCGGCGACCAGTATCGCGCTACCGATTTCCGCTTCCCCGGCAAGGGTACGCTGACGCTGAAATTCGTCGGCGAAGACGGCGAGACGATCGAGCGCGAAGTGTTCCAGTCGCCGGGATCGGGCGTCGCCATGGCGATGTACAATCTCGACGATTCCATTCGCGACTTCGCGCGCGCCTCGATGAATTACGCACTGCAGCGCAAGGTGCCCTGCTATCTGTCGACCAAGAACACGATCCTGAAGGCCTATGACGGCCGCTTCAAGGACATCTTCCAGGAGGTCTACGAGGCCGAGTTCGTCGACCAGTACAAAGAAGCCGGGATCACCTACGAGCATCGCCTGATCGACGACATGGTGGCGGCCTCGCTGAAATGGTCGGGCGGCTATGTCTGGGCCTGCAAGAACTATGACGGCGACGTTCAGTCGGACACGGTGGCGCAGGGCTTCGGCTCGCTCGGCCTGATGACCTCGGTGCTGATGAGCCCCGACGGCCGGACCGTCGAGGCGGAAGCCGCGCACGGCACCGTGACGCGCCACTACCGCCAGCACCAGAAGGGCGAGCAGACCTCGACCAATTCCATCGCCTCGATCTTCGCCTGGACGCGCGGGCTCGCCCATCGCGCCAAGCTCGACGACAATGCGGAGCTGGCCAGGTTCGCCTCGACCTTGGAAAAGGTCTGTGTCGACACGGTCGAGAGCGGCTACATGACCAAGGATCTGGCGCTGCTGATCGGTCCTGACCAGAAATGGCTGACGACCACCGGCTTCCTCGACAAGGTGGACGAAAACCTCCAGAAGGCGATGGGCTGACCGCCGCGCCTTCCAGGGCTACCGAACGAAAACGCAAAAGGCCGGATATCATGTCCGGCCTTTTTTGATTGATCGTGTGGCCTGTTGGCGCCCTTGCCAAGCCTTTCAGGCAAGCCAGAGCTTCCACAGAACCCATATTCCCGCGAGGAAGGCTGGCAACACCGACAGACCCATCGCACCGCCACGAGTCTTGCTGTCATACAGCACGTAGTGCAGCAACCGGCCGGCGAAGAAGCAGACCACGCCGGCCCAGAGCCATGCGGCGGCAAGGCCCAGCACTTCCGCCGCGCCCAGTGCCAGGCAGGTGAGCGGCGCAATCTCGACAAAATTGCCGTAGATGCGCGTGCGCTTGAAAAGCACCGGGTCGCCGCCATCGCCCCTGAGGATGCCAAGGCGGCCGCGCAGGAGACCGATCCAGGCGGTTCCCGGCATGAGGAGCGCGGCGCAAAGCGCGATCAGCGTAAAGGTGACGGGAAGCACCATTCCAACCTCACATCTTCATTTCGGGAACGATCTCGATCGTGCCGCCGAGCCCGAAGATCGGATTTTTCGACGCCAGCGCCACTGCCGCGTCATGGTCGGATGCCTCGACAATGCTGTAGCCCGAGAGCGGGTTCGGCGCCGCCGTTTCCGCTCCCGGCCCCGTCAGGAAACGGGATTTTCCGAATCCGGCGCCGGGCTCGACCAGAGCGGCGCCGAGATCGGCCATCCACGCGTTCCAGTCCTGCATCATCCGTTCGCCCTGTTCGGGCGTCTCCGGCATTCCGCCGCGAAACACGAGTGCGTATCTGGGCATGTTTTCTCCAGTCATTGATCGTTTGCGATTGCGTGAGACTGGTACCCCTGTAAAATATGTTCAAGAACATATTCTGAGGTCGCGACCCGGAGGAAAACGCTCATGCCATATCCTGCCAGTCACAAGGGCAGAACGCGCGAACGCATCGTCGAGGCCGCGCGCGAACTGTTCAATCGCCATGGTTTCGAGCGGGTGACGATCGACATGGTCATGACGCGTGCCGGCCTGACGCGGGGTGGCTTCTACGCCCATTTCCAGAACAAGGAGGCGCTGTTTGCCACCGCGGTGGACAGTTTCCTCATGGGGCGCGGCCTGAAATGGCGCAACGAGGCCGGAATCGATCCCTCGCGCAACGCTTCGGAGATGGCGCGCCAGATGGTCGATTCCTATCTCTCGCAAGCGCATCTGAACGATACCGAGGGCCAGTGCCCGCTGATCGCATTGTCTTCCGACGTGGCGCGTGCCGGCGACGAGGTGCGGGCCGGCTATGAGCGGTTGCTCGCGGCGATGGTCTGGCTGTTCGAAACCAACATCGACGCGCGCGAGCCCGAGGCAAGGGAACGCGCGCTGGCGATGGCAGCGCTGTGCGTCGGTGGCATGATCCTGGCTCGGACGCTTCCCGACAGCCCGATTGCCGAGGAAGTCCGCTCCTCGGCGCACAAGGCCGCGCAATCGTTGGTGCTGGCGGAGCGACGCGAGGCCCGGGCGAGCTAGCCCGCCAATGCCAGCGGCGGTCGGCCGGTCGGCTTCTCGGGACCGCTGCCCGGTTTCGTCGGGTCGTCGCGGCTGGGCGTGTTGCGCAGAATCCAGGCAAGGATTTCGCGGGCCGGATCGATACCCGCCGCCTTGAGCCCGGCATTGCCGAACCGGGTATTGACCTCGAGGAAGAACCACTGCCCGTCGGCATATGCGAGATCGAACCCGCCATGGTCGATGTTCAGACCAGTCGCCACGAGGCGTACCAGTTCGAGCGGCTCGTCTGGCACAGCGTCAAAATTCAGTTCGCCGCCCTGTGCGACATTGTGAAGAAAGCCGTCGCCACCCTCGCGCCAATAGGCCGTCACCACGCGGTCACCGATCCACACGACCCGCAAATCGCGTTCGATCTCAAGCAATTGCTGGGCGTAGAGCGTGTCCAGCCTTGGCAGCAACGCGGCCATTTCGCGTCGGTTGTCGACGCGGAAGACACCCTGCCCCATCGAGCTGCGCGGCAGCTTGACGACGAAGGGATAGCCGAACTGTTCGGCGGCGCGCTCGGCTGCCTCCGGCTCGGCGCGGGCGATCATCGTCTCAGGCAAATGCGCGGGACAAAGCGCCGTCAGCGCGCGGGTGAACTGGATTTTGTCCTGGCCGTAGCGATAGCTTTGCACGCTCGGAAACACCCGGCACTTCAGCGCGTCGACCAGTGCGCCAAGCTGCCATTCCTCGGGAAAGAGCACCCAGTCTGCCTCACGCAAAAGATCGACATTTGCAAAGAGGTGCTCGGGCTTGAGATGGCGCACGCCCGCGATGTCGAGCGTGCGGCCCATGTCGAAGGAAACGAGGCGCAAATCGTGAGACAAGCCGGGCCACCGGAAAAGGGTGGCGCCTATTATGCCGGCTAAGGACCTTCGTCAATCGCCATCTTGCAACGATCTTCGATCGCGACAGGCGCTGCCGTCGCTATGCGGACAGCATCGCCTCGACGGCGGCGATGGCGTCATCGGCGTTCGCGCCATCCGGGCCGCCGGCCTGGGCCATGTCGGGTCGGCCGCCGCCGCCCTTGCCACCCAGTTTCTCGGACGCCGCTCGCACCAGATCGACCGCGCTGAAACGGCCGGTCATGTCGTCGGTGACGCCGACGACCACGGCCGCCTTCCCGTCCTCGGCGGTGGCGATCATCATCGCGACGCCGGAACCGATCTTCGCCTTGGCCTCGTCAACAAGCCCCTTGAGGTCCTTCGGGCTGACGCCTTCTGCGACCTGCGCCAGGAAGCTGACGCCGTTGACCGACTTGGCCTCGGGTCCGGATGCGTTGCCGCCGCCCAGCGCCAGCTTGCGGCGCGCCTCGGCCAGCTCGCGCTCCAGCTTGCGGCGTTCCTCGACCAGCGCGGCGACGCGGGCCGGCGCATCCGCGGGCGGCACTTTCAGCGTTGTCGCGATCTCGCGCAGGCGCAATTCCTGTTCCTCGGCATAACGCCGCGCGGCCTCGCCCGTCAGCGCCTCGACCCGGCGCACGCCGGACGCGACGGCGCTTTCGCCAAGGATGCGGATCAGGCCAATCTCGCCGGTGTTGCGGACATGGGTACCGCCGCACAGCTCCAGCGAATAGGTCTTGCCGGCCTTGTCACCACGCGTTGCCGTGCCCATGGAAACGACGCGGACCTCGTCGCCATATTTCTCGCCGAACAGGGCCATGGCACCCAGTTCGATAGCGTCGTCGACCGCCATCAGGCGCGTCTCGACGGGCGCGGCCTGACGCACCACCTCGTTGGCGATGGTCTCGATCACCTCCAGCTCGTCTTCCGCGATCGGCTTCTGGTGCGAAAAGTCGAAGCGCAGACGGTCGGGCGCAACCAGCGAGCCCTTCTGCGCGACATGGGTGCCGAGCACCTCGCGCAGCGCCTCGTGCACCAGATGGGTGGCGGAATGGTGCGCGCGCAGGCCCGAACGCGCGACATGGTCGACCTCGAGCTCGACCGGCGTGCCGGTGGCGAGCGTGCCCTTCACGAGGTGGCCGAAATGGACGATCAGGCCGTCGCCCTTCTTCTTGGTGTCGGTCACCTCGACGCGGCCGCCCTCGAAGCGAATCTCGCCCTTGTCACCGAGCTGGCCGCCGGATTCGCCATAAAACGGTGTCTGGTTGACGACGATGGCGAGTTCGGCGCCCTCGACCGCCTTGTCGGTCTCGTCGCCGTCAACAATCAACGCCTGAACCACGCCCTCGGCGCTCTCGGTGCCGTAGCCGAGGAATTCGGTGGCGCCGGTGCGCTCGCGCACAGCAAACCAGACCTTTTCATCGGCCGCCTCGCCCGAGCCGGCCCAGGAGGCGCGTGCCTCCGCCTTCTGGCGGGCCATGGCGTCCTGGAAGCCGTCGAGATTGACCGAGATGTTGCGCCGGCGCAGCGCATCCTGCGTCAGGTCGAGCGGGAAGCCATAGGTGTCATAGAGCTTGAAGGCGGTCTCGCCGTCGAGCATGTCGCCGTCCTTCAGGTCGGCGCTCGCTTCCTCGAGCAGGCCGATGCCGCGCTCCAGCGTCTTGCGGAAGCGGGTCTCCTCCAGATGCAGCGTCTCGGTGATCAGCGACTCGGCGCGCTTGAGATCGGGATAGGCCGCGCCCATCTCGCGTGTCAGCGCCGGCACCAGATGGTGCAGCAGCGGATCGCCCGCGCCGAGCAGGCTGCCGTGACGCATGGCGCGACGCATGATGCGGCGCAGAACATAGCCCCTGCCCTCGTTCGACGGCAGCACGCCATCGGCAATCAGGAAGGCCGACGATCGCAGATGGTCGGCGATCACCCGATAGGACGCAATGCTGTCCTCGTCCGGCGACTTGCCGAGTTTGGCGGCGGTCTCGTCGATCAGGCTGCGGAACAAATCCGTTTCGAAGATGCTTTCCACGCCCTGCAGGATCGAGGCCATGCGCTCGAGGCCCATGCCGGTATCGATCGACGGACGCGGCAGGTCGACCCGCTCGTCTGTCGTGACCTGCTCGTACTGCATGAAGACGAGGTTCCAGAACTCGAGGAACCGATCGCCATCTTCTTCCGGCGTTCCCGGAGGTCCGCCCCAGATATGCTCGCCGCGATCGATGAAGATCTCCGAACAAGGACCGCAGGGGCCGGTGTCACCCATCGCCCAGAAATTGTCCGAGGTCGGGATGCGGATGATCTTGTCATCCGACAGTCCGGCGATCTTCTTCCAGTAGCCTGCGGCCTCATCGTCGGTGTGATAGACGGTGACCAGCAGCTTGTCCTTCGGCAGATCGAATTCCCCGGTGACCAGATTCCAAGCGAGTTCGATGGCCTCTTCCTTGAAATAGTCGCCAAAGGAGAAATTGCCGAGCATCTCGAAGAAGGTGAGATGGCGCGCGGTGTAACCGACATTATCGAGGTCGTTGTGCTTGCCGCCCGCGCGCACGCATTTCTGCGAGGTCGCGGCACGTGAATAGTCGCGCTTTTCCAGTCCGGTGAAAACGTTCTTGAACTGCACCATGCCGGCATTGGTGAACATCAGCGTCGGATCGTTACGCGGCACGAGCGGCGAGGACGCGACGACCTCATGACCGTTGCGTGCAAAGTAGTCGAGAAAGGCCTTGCGGATGTCGTTGACGCTGCTCATGTGGAATCCGGACATTTCGGGAAGCTCGGCCCGCCGCGCGGTCGCAACAAACGGGCAATCGGCCAGCTTTTAACGTCCGGCCCGCGGAGTGTCCAGCACAGCGGAAGCCCTGCCCAACTTTCGATCTCGCCTGTTACGTCACCGCCTTCTTGCGGGAATGCGTGGTTCAGCGGGAACCAAGCAAAAGGCCGGGGTGCATTACCCCGGCCTCGATCATTCCAACACCCGGCATTCACGTCCGGGAAAGCAACCGTTTCAAGGGCTCAGCCGTCGGCGGCCTCGCCAAAATCCTCGTCCTTCGGATTGCCGTCCTTGCCCATCGCGTCGTCGTCCTCGCCAATCTCCCCCTCCAGCAGGGTGTCGGCAATCAGGCCGGCGTTCTGGCGCAGCGCCAGTTCGATCTCGGCGGCGACGGCCGGGTTGTCCTTCAGGAACTGCTTGGCATTCTCGCGACCCTGGCCGAGGCGTTCGGAATTGTAGGAGAACCAGGCACCCGATTTCTCGACGATGCCGGCCTTGACGCCGAGATCGACCAGTTCACCTGTCTTCGACACGCCCTCGCCATACATGATGTCGAACTCGACCTGCTTGAACGGCGGCGCCAGCTTGTTCTTGACGACCTTGACGCGGGTCTGGTTGCCGACCACCTCGTCGCGGTCCTTGACCGCGCCGATGCGGCGGATGTCGAGGCGGACCGAGGCGTAGAATTTCAGCGCGTTGCCGCCGGTCGTCGTTTCGGGCGAACCGAACATCACGCCGATCTTCATGCGGATCTGGTTGATGAAGATCACCATGGTGTTGGAACGCGAGATCGATGCGGTCAGCTTTCTCAGCGCCTGGCTCATCAGCCTTGCCTGCAGACCGGGCAGGCTGTCGCCCATCTCGCCCTCGATTTCGGCGCGCGGCGTGAGCGCGGCCACCGAATCGACCACCAGAATGTCGATGGCGCCGGAACGCACCAGCGTGTCGGCGATCTCAAGCGCCTGTTCGCCGGTGTCGGGCTGGGAGATCAGCAGATCCTCCAGATTGACGCCCAGCTTGCGCGCATAGACCGGGTCGAGCGCGTGTTCGGCGTCGACGAAGGCGCAGATGCCGCCCTTCTTCTGCGCCTCGGCGATGGTGTGCAGCGCCAGCGTTGTCTTGCCCGACGATTCCGGACCGTAAATCTCGATCACGCGGCCCTTGGGCAAGCCGCCGACACCGAGTGCGATGTCGAGGCCGAGAGAACCGGTGGGCACGGTCTCGATCTCGACGACCTGCTCGTTCTTGCCCAGCTTCATGATCGAACCCTTGCCGAAGGCGCGTTCGATCTGGGCAAGCGCGGCGTCCAGTGCCTTGGTCTTGTCCACCGTGTTATCCTCTACGAGACGGAGTGAATTCTGTGCCATGCTTATCATCCTCGTGCGAAGCTTCCAACTCGCCGCATTGGTGTTCGCCGACGTTCGCCACAGTCCCGCGTCGTCCGGCCACACTCCCGCTTTGTTCCTAAAATGTACCTAAAATGTTCCATTTTGTAAAGCGGCGCCCAAAGCATTGAAACAAAATGTAAAATCCTCAAATGTTCCAACTCCGTTCAACCCCCGTTTGTTCTTCCGGGTAACCCTGATGCGCCTTATCCCGCCCTTTCTCATTACCGGAACGCCTAGCACGGCCGTTCTCGGCACCTGCCCGCGAATCGGGGTGCGGCCATGAAGCCCTTTTCCTCCGCCTGCTTCATCACCGGGGCGCATTTCGATCTGGCCGGACGGCTCGACGGCGCGCCGATCCTCCATGTCTCCAATCCCGGGCGATTCGAACGCTTCGCCGGCGGGGCGGGCCTGAACTCGGCCAGCGCGGCAACGGCGCTCGGCCTTGTCGCGACACTTGCCGGCCCGGTGGGCGAGGACGAGGCCGGCCGCGAACTCAAGCGCATCGCGGCGGCGCGCGGCATTCGCGACGCGCTTGCTCCCATGGTCGGCCGCAACACCGGGTCCTACACTTCGATCATGGCGCCGGACGGCGAAATGGTGATCGGGCTCGCCGATCTCAGCATCTACGAGGCGGCCGACGCCGATTGGCTGGCGGAGCATTGCGGGCCGGCCCTGGCGGCCGCCGATCTGTGGTTCCTGGCGGCCAATTCCAGCGAGGCGACGCTGGCAGCGCTTTGCGCGCGCGCCGGCGACAAGGCGGTCGCGGCGGCGACGATCTCGCCGGCGAAGTCCGTGCGACTGATCCCGGTCCTGTCACGGCTCGACCTGATCTTCACCAATCTGCGCGAGGCGCGCGCGATCGCCGGGCTCAGCGAAGCCGACGGGCCGATGCTGGCCGGCGCACTCGCCGGCGCAGGGGTCGCTGCCGGCACGATCAGCGCTGCCGACGGCGCGCTCACCTGGTGGGACGGTGCGGACCGGGGCATGCTGACGCCGCCGCCGATGAAGACGATTGCCGACGTCAACGGCGCGGGCGACGCGCTGGCCGGTGCGACGCTGGCCGGGCTGGCGAAGGGGCTGCCGATGGCTCGTGCCGCACAGGCGGGCATCGTGGCCGCGCAATTGACGCTGAGCGTTCGCGAGCCGATCTATGAAGGGCTCGACTGGGCGGCGGTGGAGAGCCGGACGGCCGCAATGGGCGGCTGAGTGGATGCGGCGATTGCGCCGGTGCCCGATCACGGCTAAGCGAAGGCATCACAAGGAACATCGACCATGCTGTCGCCCGCGCTGAACGACTATCTCGACATCGCGCCCGAAGTGGCCGGCGCGCTGAAGACCGGCGCGCCCGTCGTGGCGCTCGAATCGACCATCATCACCCATGGCATGCCGTTTCCAGACAATGTGGAGACGGCGCTTGCCGTAGAGGCGGTCATCCGCGATGCCGGCGCGGTGCCGGCGACCATCGCGGTCATAGGCGGGCGCATCCATGTCGGGCTTTCCGCCGAGCGGCTCGCCGAACTGGCGCAGATGAAAGACGTGATGAAGTTGTCGCGCGCCGACCTCGCCTTCGCGCTGTCGACGGGAAGGCCGGGCTCGACCACGGTGGCGGCGACCATGATGGCGGCCGCACTTGCCGGCGTCGAGGTATTCGCGACCGGCGGCATTGGCGGGGTACATCGCGGCGCGGAGACGAGCTTCGACATTTCCGCCGATCTGGGCGAACTGGGCCGCACCGGCGTCATCACCGTGTGCGCCGGGGCCAAGGCGATCCTCGACCTCGACAAGACGCTGGAAGTGCTGGAGACGCAGGGCGTGCCGGTGGTCGGCTACGGCACGGATGTCTTCCCCGCCTTCTGGTCGCGCGAGAGCGATCTGCCCTGCCCGTTGCGGCTCGACGGCGCCGACGAGATCGCCGCACTGTGGCGCACGCGCCGCGCGCTCGGCCAGCAGGGCGGCGTTCTGGTCGCCAATCCCGTGCCAGCGACCGACGAGATCCCGGCCGGCGAAATGAAAGACCATATCGCGCGCGCGATCGCCGACGCAGAAGCCGCCGGCATTCGCGGCAAGGCGGTCACGCCCTTCCTGCTGGGCCGCATCCTGGAACTGACCGACGGACGCTCGCTCGCCACCAACATCGCGCTGGTGAAGAACAATGCCCGGCTGGCCGCCGAAATCGCGATGTCGCTGGCCGAGTTCTGATACGGTCAGGCGGAGCGACCGCCCCGCGCGTGCGTCGCCGTCAGCTCAGATTGACCTCGGCGACCTTGTCGGCGAACTCCTCCTTCGGGTCGGCGCCGAACAGCATCTTCGCGCCAGCGATCAGGCTGTCGACATTTTCCCAGATCTCGCCCCGGTCGGGCTCGAAGCGCAGCAGGGTGAGCATCGGATCGTCCTTGCCCTTGTCGAACCAGGCCGAAACATAGGCGTTCCAGAAATGGTCGATCATGTCGCGGTCGTTGTCGATTTGCAGGATACCGTGAACCGAAGCGAACAGGTCGTGATCCTTCGCGACGAAGCTCATGATCGCGCGCTTGGGCACCGTCAGGCCCTCGGCAAGATCGGTGTCCTTCGAGGTGTAAAACCAGATCGGTCCTTTTTCTCCCTCGACCAGACCGGTCATCGGGCGCTGGTGGGCCTCATCGACACCGGCCAGGCCGATCATCACCGTCTTGTCGGAGGCGAGTTTTTTCCAGAATTTGGTTTCGAGTTCATACGGGTTGGCCATGGCGATCCTCATGCATTGGGGTGTGGTTACCCCTCCAACTCCCCAAAAGGGCAGATCGTTCCGTGGGGCGGTTTGTTTGAGGCAGCTTCCGAAGACACCTCGGACAGCGGCATCCGCCGCCTGTCAGTCCGCAGCAATCACTCCCACCCACAGCGCGCCATCGGTCACCCAGCGGTCGCCGCCGCCATTGCGGCCCTCCAGCACCGTGTGGAAGTCGGGCAGCAGATGGCTGTCAGCCAGATCGCCCGTCGCCTGCAGATCGGCGGCGAGCCGGTCGCGCTCGGTGTCGACATCCGGTGCGATGTGGTGCGTGATTTCGCCGGTCGTGTGGCTGAGGCCGACCGCATCGTCATAGGAGGCCGCGCCGATCCAGACCGGATCGCCATTTTTCGCAGGCTCGTCCTGTCGCCAGAGCCGAACATGGTTTCGCCGGCGCGGGCTACGACCGACAGGCTTTTCGAAGGCCATGTCCTGCCTGCGGCCGAACAGATAGAGGCTGGAAACCGGTGCGTCGGGGTCGGACCGGTCCAGCAAGGAGTCGGCGGCAATCGCAAGATCGTTGAACACGCCGAGGCTGACGGCACGTGTCCACCCGGCTTTCGCCATGATCGCCTCCACCCTGGCCCTGTCGCCCACCAGGGCGATATTGAGGGGATCGCCGGGATGGCCGTCCGACGTCGCGGTCAGCCGCGGATTGTCCGTAAAGGCCGGATGGTCTTCGCTGTATTCGCGCCAGCCGAACGGTATCAGCCAGTAGGCGATGGCGATGTAGACGACGAGGAAGAGCGACAGGGCAACCACGAAACGCCGTGCCCTTCTCGTCTTGACGCGGTCGCTCTTGCGCCCTGAGCCGTCTGCTCCGACAGGCATGGTCGAACTCCGGATGATCTTCCGGCGATTCTGCTGTCAGCGAACGATATGCGCAAGCAGGTTCAGGCGATCACCGCGTCCACCGGGCGGCGGAGTGAGCGCGGCATGGGCGGACCATAGCCGAAACGCAGCAGGAGATCGGGCCGGCGGTCGCCCAGGCCGAGCAGGTCGGCGAGCTGGCGGCGTGTGTCGGCCACTTCCACCGCCTGATTGACGAAGGCATGGCGCAGGCCGAGCGCCGTCGACTTCAGCGCGAAGCGCTGGCAGGCGCGGCCGGCGGCAACCCAGTGGGCCCTGTCGTCGTGCTCGGATACGATGATTGCGAGGCCGGCGGAGGAACGTATCTGGCGGGCCAGCTTGTCGTTTTCCGATTTCGCCGAGAAGAACAGGCCGAACAGCGCCTGGCCCAGCCATGGTGGCAGAGTGGGATTGCCCGAACAGGCGGTGTAGAGACCGTCGCGCGTATGGATCGCCTGGGTGGCGTTGAAGCGCATCCAGGAGCGCAACTCGTCGACATAGGCGTCGTCGGCGATCTGTCGCGTGCTGGCGGCGACGAGCAGTTCGAGCACCTGTTCGATGCGGTCCCTGTCGGTGATGAGGATAATCTCGCAACCGGGAACCTTCGCCGCTTCCTCTATGGCCTGCAAATCGGATGCGGGCACCGCCCGCCCGTCATATTCGGCGCGCGTCGACTGGCGCTCGAGGATCGCTTCGAACAATTCATCGCGGCGCGGCGCGGTCTCGACCAGGTCGATCTCGACCCGCCCTTCCCCGGCAAAGGAAATTTCGGCGGCAGCCCCTGCTGCGCCGGCGGCCAGCGCCAGGTTTTCGGCCGCACAGCCGAGGCTCGCATAGAGATGATGGTCGTCAGGATCGACCATCGGCGTTGCGCGCGCGTGGTCGGGCAGGATGGCGACCCGTCCGCCATCGAGCGAAAACCGCCAGGGCTGCGTGTTGTGGCTGTTGGCGGCCAGTGTCGCGTAGTGCGCCAGATAGCGCAAATCGAGCGGTCCGTCGGGCTTGACGGGCCTCCACACGTCGCCGACCGCTTCCTCATAGGAAGGACCGAAAAAGTAGGCTGCCCCACCCACGACCGCCGTCGCGCCAGTTCCCAGCATGACGTTTCGTCGCGTGATCATTTCACGTCTTTCAATCAGTATCGTCAGGATAGTCTAAGTGTTATGCATGCCCCAATTAATACAACTTAAGGTGTATGCACGGTACCGCACCGGGCAACATCCCTTTCTTGATCCAGGTCAATAATTCACAGCTTTTGGTGCAATGCGGCCATGCGCAAAGCTCAAGCCTTGAGCTTGCGCTGCTTCGGCGGCTTCCTCGCATCGGCACGTACCGCCGCGTCGAAGGCGGCGAGCGCCCATTGGCGCAATTCGTCCGGATCGTCGAACAGACGCTCGGGCACGTACCAGTAGCCCATCGACTTCTTCGGGCTCTTGCGCATCTCGTAGGTCCACTCGGTGCAGCCCTCGGCGCGAAAATCGGGCACGTTGACCTCGTCGGCCTTCATGGCGACACGGCCGTCCGACATGGCGAGCGCATACATCAGTCCGTGCCGGAAGACGCCAACACCCCCGAACATCTTGCGGATCGATGTGCCGGGCACGACCGCGAAAAGGTCGTCGAGCCAGGCGATGAATTCAGGCGAAATGGCCATGTGACGCTGCCGGAAAGGTGCTGTTTGTTCCTATTTTGTTCAACTGCGCAGCGTGTGTCAACCTGCCTCGACAGGCTCATGCCCCATCAAGCAGTCATGCCCGGCATGGTTCCGGGCTTCCGATTGTTCACCGAAGATGCCGTGAGAGGCCGTCCCGCGCCAGAGCGCCAGGGACGACGAGGTGGGATTGACGAGTCGAGACGTCAGGCGGCCGGGCCGCTTCTTGCCTGCATCATTTCGGGCGTCATCTGCGCGGGCGTGAGTTCCACGGATTCGCCGCAGCCACAGGCCGAGGTCTGATTGGGGTTGTTGAACACGAACCCGGTCCTCAGCTTCGTCACCTCATAGCCGAGCTCGGTGCCGAGCAGGAACAGCACCGCCTGCGGCGCGACCCAGATCGTGCCTTGCGGTGTCTCGACCTTGTCCTCGCCCTCCTTCGGTTCGATGACGAGGTCGACCGTGTATTCCATACCGGCGCAGCCGCCATTCTTCACGCCGATGCGAATGCCCTTCGCGTCGGGCTTGTCGGCGAGAATTTCGCCCACACGCTCGGCGGCGGTGTCGGTTACGGTGATGACCTGGAATCCAGCCATGAAATGCTCCGTTGGTTGCAACAGGAATATAGGGCGCGGAGGTCGTCAATGCCAGACGCGGGGGCCCGTTTCGGGGCGATGGCAGCCGGGCCGAAACGCGAACAAGCAAACACAAGCGAGGTGTGACATGCGACACGCAATTGCAGAAGAACACATGGTAATAACAAGGAACCAAAGCGCGTTTGCGCTACCAATCACGGGAGGCATCATTGAAATTACTGCGTATCATTGCCGCTGGACTGCTTTACATCGCGTGCACCACAACAATGGCTTCCGCTCTAGTTGTCTTTGACGACAAACAATCCTTCCTGGACAGGACTTTCATCCTCACGTTCGACACTGGTGGAAAGCAGACGGA
>JBHIWX010000026.1:0-44824 GCA_041987205.1 Rhizobiaceae bacterium
ATGAAGGCGGGGAAGTCCTCGGAGACGGCGACCGTCTTGTCGAGCGAAGTTACGAAATTGCGCGCGGTCTCGAACGTGTCGTCCTCGGTGGCGATGCCACGCACCAGTTCGACGAGGTTCATCACCGGCACCGGGTTCATGAAATGGATGCCGATGAAGCGTTCGGCCCGGTCGGTCGAGGACGCCAGACGGGTGATCGAGATCGAGGAGGTATTGGTCGCCAGCAGCGCTTCCGGATTGAGTACCGGGCACAATCCGGCGAAGATTTTGCGCTTGATCGCCTCGTTCTCGGTCGCCGCCTCGATCACGATGTCGCAGCTCGCCAGATCCTCCATGGACGGCGCCGGCGCCATGCGGGCAATGGCGGATTTGTGGTCGCCCTCGGTGATCTTGCCGGAAGCGACCTGACGGGCGAGGTTGCCGTTGACGGTGGCCAGGCCCGATTCGATCTTGTCGACGGTCAGATCGTTGAGCAGGACGTCATAGCCGGCCAGTGCGCTGACATGCGCGATGCCGCTTCCCATCTGGCCGGCACCGACGATACCGACCTTGCTGATCCGATTGCTCATCAACGCGACCCGTTCGGAATTCCCATTGCGGAATCACCGGCGCATCCCGGCGTCCCTTAACGCGGGCAAACCTATTCGGGGTGCGCCGGGTACGTCCAGCGTTTTTTGGGCCGGGAGCCTTTTGGGTGAACGGCGTCTTTTTGAGCAACGTGCAGCGACCTGCGGGTCGCAACCGCGCCTTTGCGTTCAGTCGGCGCCCGGCTGCTGCGGATTCGCGGCGGGTGCTGCCTGACCGGGAGGGGGACCGGCGGTACCGGGTGCGGGCTGGGGCTCTGCATCTGGCGAACCCTGCCGTGCGTTTCGCGCAATTGCATAGAGCCCGAGCGCGACGGCGGAAAGGGTCAGCAAGGACTTGAAACCGGACATGACTATCTCCTTCGATGGTTCAATCCGGCTGCTTGTGCTTGCCGGTTCCAGTCAACGAGCCGGATGGCGGGAGGTTGCATCGGCCGGGAAAGATCGGTGCGAAGCATGCGCGAAGCCGGGCGTCGCCGGGAACCAAAGCGAACCGCGGTCATTGAGTTAGCGGTCAATGAGTCAACTGGGGCGAACGTCGCTGTGGCGAAGAGTTGAACGTTGGATCGGGCGCCAAACAGGGCAAAAAGCTGGGGGGCATGCAAGTGGCAGACAAAATCCATTCCGCTGGCGCGTTGCTTGAGCAGCTTAGCGATGCCGGAGAAAAATCCGAAAAGATGAAGGTCGGTGCGTTGCTCGATATCGTCGGCGAACGCACGCACGGGCCATGGCTCGTCCTGCCCGCCCTCATAGGCGTTACGCCAATCGGCGGCATTCCGGGCGTTCCCACCCTTCTGGCAATTCTGGTCGCGCTAATCGCGGGTCAGATCGCCTGGGGGAACAGCCACATCTGGCTCCCTTCGATGGCGCGCGACCGCACCATCGACACCGGAAAGCTGAAGGGGACGGTGAAGTGGCTTCAGCCGGCGGCCGACTTCCTGGACAAATGGACCCATCGCCGGCTTTCCTTTCTGGTGACGAAGCCGGTGGTGCGGGCCGGAGCGTTTCTGACGCTGGCGCTTTGCGCCATGGTGCCGCCGCTGGAGGTCGTGCCCTTCGCCGTGGCCGCGCCTTTCGGCGCGATTGCACTGTTCGGGCTGGCGTTGATCATCAAGGACGGAATCCTGATGCTGCTGGCGCTGGGCGTCAGTATGGCGGCGAGCTATTTCGCCGTCGATCTGCTGTTGTGATCCTGAATCAAATCGCCGCAAGGCGCGGCCGGCGCGACAGCGAGGCCGCGCCGGGAAAACGTGCCGGGTGTCGTCAGAGCGCCTTTTCGAGTTCCGGCAGAACCACGAAGAGGTCCGCGACGAGGCCGTAATCGGCGACCTGGAAGATCGGCGCTTCCTCGTCCTTATTGATCGCGACGATGACCTTGGAGTCCTTCATGCCGGCGAGGTGCTGGATGGCACCCGAGATGCCGCAGGCGATGTAGAGGTCGGGCGCGACGACCTTGCCGGTCTGGCCGACCTGCCAGTCGTTCGGCGCGTAGCCGGCATCGACGGCTGCGCGCGATGCGCCGACGGCGGCGCCGAGCTTGTCGGCGACGGGCAGGATGACTTCCTCGAACTTTTCCTTTGAGCCGAGCGCGCGGCCGCCGGAGATGATGATCTTGGCCGAGGTCAGTTCCGGACGGTCGCTCTCGGCGAGCTTGTTCTCGACGAAGCTCGACAGGCCCGGATCGCCGGCCGCGGCAACGGTGTCGACCGATGCCGATCCGCCTTCGCCGGTCGCCTGGAAGCCGGCCGTGCGCACGGTGATGACCTTCTTGGCGTCGGAGGTCTGGACCGTCTGGATCGCGTTGCCGGCATAGGTCGGACGCTGGAAGGTGTCGGGGCCGTCTACGGCGATGATCTCCGAGATCTGCATCACGTCGAGCTTGGCCGCGACGCGAGGCATGATGTTCTTGCCGTTGACGGTGGCCGCCGCGACGAAGGCGTCGTAATCGCCGGCGATCGACAGGATCAGGTCGGCGGTCGGCTCGGCCAGCAGGTTTCCGTATTCGGCGCTGTCGGCAAGGAGAACCTTGGCGACACCGTCGAGCTTGGCGGCCTCGTCGGCCACCGCCTTGCAGCCGGTGCCGGCGACGAGGACATGGACGTCGCCGCCCAGTTCCTTCGCGGCGGTCAGCGCCTTGGCGGTCTGGTCGGACAGCGCGGCGTTGTCGTGTTCGGCGAGAAGAAGTGTGGTCATGTCAATTGTTCCTTTTCCCGTCCGCTACTCAGAGTACACCGGCTTCGTTTTTCAGCTTGTCGACCAGCTCGGCGACATCGGCGACCTTGACGCCGGCCGAGCGTGCCGGCGGTTCGGTGGTCTTGAGCACCTTGAGCCGCGGCGCGGTGTCGACGCCGTAATCGGCGGCGGATTTCTCGTCGAGCGGCTTCTTCTTTGCCTTCATGATGTTCGGCAGCGAGGCGTAGCGCGGCTCGTTCAGGCGAAGGTCGGTGGTGACCACGATGGGCATCTTCACCTCGATCGTCTGCAGGCCGCCATCGACCTCGCGGGTGACCTTGGCCTTGTCGCCGTCGAGTTCGACCTTGGAGGCGAAGGTGGCCTGGCCCCAGCCCAGCAGGGCGGCCAGCATCTGGCCGGTCTGGTTGGAATCGTCATCAATGGCCTGCTTGCCGAGGATGACCATGCCGGGCTGTTCCTCGTCGACGATCGCCTTGAGGATCTTGGCGACGGTGAGCGGCTCGACCGCCTCGTCGACCTTGACCAGAATGCCCCGGTCGGCGCCCATGGCGAGCGCGGTGCGGATCGTTTCCTGTGCCTGCTGCGGCCCGATCGAAACGGCGATCACTTCGTCGGCCTTGCCGGCTTCCTTCAGGCGCAATGCCTCTTCCACGCCGATCTCGTCGAACGGGTTCATGCTCATCTTGACGTTGGCCAGTTCGACGCCCGAGCCGTCCGCCTTTACGCGCGGCTTCACATTGGCGTCGATCACCCGCTTCACCGGGACGAGAATTTTCATGGGCTATACCTTTCAAACACTTACGGCCAAGAACTTGCTTGGTCGGCCTGGGTATGCAGTCGATCGGGGCGTGCCGACCGTACGAGGGGCCTTCAAACAGATCCGGCCTTGCCCCTTCACGGGTGCGGCCTCCTCCGTCGCGAAAACCTTGCTGGGCGCCTGATGACGCCGACGCGCAGGCGATAGACGCAATTGCGGCAGGCGTCAACATTGCGATACCGCGATGCGGAACAATAGGACTGCGCCTGACGAACCATGACTATCGACTGTCGCAACGGGACCAGTCGGGCCGGCATTCGGTCGCGCCGATCATCAACCGGGCATCAGCGGGGCTGGCGTCCCCAGGGCATGGAACGGCCCCTGCTTTCGGCAGGTTCGCCGGGTTCCTCGTCGGGATAGCGCGCGTTTTCGGGCGGCTCCTCGATGTGCTCATGTTCCGGTACGGAGGGCGGTGGAACCGGGGGGATGACCTCCTCGACCGGGGTGCGCGCGAACAGCGGCACGCCGCGACGCTTGAGGATCGGCAGCAGGATCGCACCGGCCAGGATGCCGCCGACATGGGCACCCCAGGAGACCTCGTCGTCGCCGGAAGTCAGCAGGTTGAAAAGCTGGAACAGGATCCAGGCGCCGATGACCCACATTGCAGAAAGGCGAAGCGGTACGCGCCCAAGCGCCAGTATCCAGACCTTCACGTGGGGATGCAGCATAAGATAGGCGGTGATGACACCGGCGGCGGCACCCGACGCGCCGATTAGCGGCGCGGTCGATTGCGGCTGCACCAGCGAGTGGAACAGCGCGCCGGCGGCGGCGCAGGCGAGGAAGAAGATGAGGAACCGGAAATGGCCGGTGGCGTCCTCGACATTGTCGCCGAACACCCAGATGAACAGCATGTTGCCGGCCAGATGCATGAAATCGCCATGCAGGAAGGCGTAGGAAACATAGGTCGCCAGTTCGGGCAGCTTGTCGAAATCCGGCGGCAGGGTCTGATAGCCATTGGCGACGGCCGGAATGAAGCCATAGCTGAAGAAGGTGGCGCGGCTTTCGGAGCCGTCGCCCATGCCCATGGCAAAGGTCACGAGCCAGATCGCGCAGTTGATGACGATGATGGCGAGCGTCACATATTGCACGCGGATGTGGCGCAGATGATTGGCGTCGTGCAGCGGTATGAACATGGTGCTAGCCGCCGAACCGCCCGGCGCGGGCGGGAGGATGTGTCGTCGGGAACAAACGCGCGATAACGGCGATCCTTCTGCTCGATGCTCCGGTCAGCGGTTCTTGCCCGGTACCCATAGCATGTCGCTCGCGCCCTTGTCATTGGCGTGGCGGGCGGCGACGAACAGCCAGTCGGAAAGCCGGTTGACGTAGCGTGCGGCTGCCGGATTGACGGCTTCGCGTTCGGCGAGTTCGACGATCTGGCGTTCGGCACGGCGCGCGACGGTGCGCGCCAGATGAAGATGGGCGGCGAGCGGCGAGCCGCCGGGCAGCACGAAGGTGCGCAGCGGCTGGAGCTGACGGGTCATCGTGTCAATCTCGTTTTCGAGCCGCGTGACCTGGGCATCGACGATGCGCAGTTGCCCACTGGTATCGCCGTCTTCCGAGTGCGGTGTGGCGAGGTCGGCGCCGAGGTCGAACAGATCGTTCTGGATGGCGACCAGCGTCTCGGCGAGGCCACCTTCACCATTGCCCTTGTTGGCATGCAGCAGGCAAAGGCCGATGCAGGCATTGGTTTCGTCCACCGTGCCATAGGCGGCGACGCGCAGATCGTGCTTGGGACGGCGCTCGCCGCTGCCCAGCGCCGTTGTGCCGTCATCGCCGGTCTTCGTGTAGATCTTGTTGAGGACTACCAATCTTCCAGTCTCGCTCGTTTGTGCCGATTCAGCCGCGCCCGGCAATATAGAGCGCGGTGACGATCAAGACCACGGCGATGAACTGGATCAGGATGCGCATGCGCATGAGACTCTGCGAGCGGTTGGGGTTTCCGCCACGCATGAGATTGTACAGGCCGAGTCCCAGCACGATCACCACGCCGGCCACCGCCAGGGGGATGAGGATGTTGAAGACGATCATGTCACGTTCTCCGTTTGGGGCTCCGAATGGGGCTCCGATTGGGGCTCCGATTGTGGCCCCGATTGTGGCATCGTGCGGCACCGTGCGCTTGCCCGGCCACACTTCCGCGATCAGTCCGACCTTGTCAAAAGCCAGTCCATCATGCGTTGCGGCGCGATGCCGCGCAGCCACGCCATGAGATGGGAGGGGACCGTCACCGGGTATTGCGCGCGCGGTCGCTCTGCATTGAGCGCGTGGTCGAGCCTGGCGTAGACGGCCTCGGGACCGAGGCGGAAACGATTGGCGCCGCCCTTGTCCTTTAGCCTTGCCAGATAGGCGGCATAGCGTTCGGCGTGGACGGAACCTTCGAGGTCGATGTTCGCCTGAAACTGCCGCAGCGCGTTTTCGGTGAAGCGGGTGACGATCGGGCCAGGCTCGATCAGGCTCATATGGATGCCGCTGCCCATCAGTTCCAGGCGCTGGGTCAGGAACAGGCCCTCGAGCGCAAATTTCGAGGCGTTGTAGGCGCCGCGCCAGCGATAGGGGACGAAGCCCAGAATCGAGGAACAGTGCACGATGCGGCCGGACCCTTGAGCGCGCATGATGGGCACCACACGGCGCGTCAGCTCGTGCCAGCCGAAGAAATTGGCCTCGAACTGGGTGCGCAGCAGATCGGTCGGCAGGTCCTCGACCGCGCCGGGCTGGGCGTAGGCGCCATTGTTGAACAGTGCGTCGAGACGGCCGCTGGTGCGCGCGAGCAGGCCGTCCATCGCGGCATGGATGGTGTCGCTCTCCGCGTAGTCGAGGCGCAGTGCGTCGAAACCCTCGCCTTCGAGCGCGGCAAGGTCCTCATCGGTACGCGCCGTGGCGAAGACCCGCCAGCCATCCTGCCTGAGCTTCAGCGCGCAATGGCGGCCGATGCCGGACGAGCAGCCGGTGACGAGGATGGTTCTCGCCGTCATGGGCGATCTAGGGGGCAATTCGGGATCATGGGTGAGACGGTCTCCGCTGCCGGCCTGCGCACTGCCGGTCCAGAGCGCCGCTTAACGCCGAACGGGCTGGTCCGCAAGGACGGTGGGAGAAAGGGGCTGCTTCCGATGCGGGCACGCGTGGCCGAAATGGCTAAAATTGCAGTGCCGCGATTAATCCCGGTGGAAGCGAAGTGACGTAAGGTAATAAAGCTGGAATGGGGCTTACCGTAACCACCCACACGACGGGAGGTCACCATGCTCTTGGAAATGTCGGCGAATGACTGGCTCGTCAGCATGTCGCTCGCCTGTTCGCTTTCGTTCATCTGTGGCTGGATCGCCGACCGGATCATGGGTTACGCCGGGTTCGGCGTGATCGGCAACTGGCTGCTGCTGCTTATCGGCTGCTATGGCGGGTTGTTCGCCTTCAACGAGTTCGGCTACCGCTTCCAGGGTGAATTGCAACTGACGCTCATCGCCGCCTTTGCCGGCGCGACCACCCTGCTCGTCCTGTCCTCGGCGGCCAAGGCGCTGACGCACAGCTAGACGTTATTCGCCTGCAATCAGACTTCCAGCCCGATCATGCGGCGGATGTCGCCGGGCGTGGCGCCGGCAGCGCGCAGATGGCGCAGTGCGGTCGAACCGATGCTCTTCGACAGTTTGCGGCCGTCCTCATCAAGGATCAGGTCGTGATGGAAGTAGATCGGCGCGGGCAGGCCGAACAGTTCCTGCAGCGCCCGGTGCACCGAGGTCGAATGGAACAGGTCGCGCCCGCGCACGACATGGGTGATGCCCGCGATGCCGTCGTCGATGACGCAGGCGAGGTGGTAACTCGCCGGCGTGTCCTTGCGGGCGAGGACGACGTCGCCCCAGGCGGCGAGATCGATGTCGATCCAGCCGGTCTCGCCCTCCGGTCCCGCACCTTCCTCGATCCATTGCAGCGGCTCGCCTCGCCCGATGTTCAGTCGTGCCGAGACGGCAGCCTGGTCAAGCCGCAACGCATGGTCGACGCCGCTTTCGACAATCGCATGGCGTTCGTCGGGCGAAAGATCGCGTTCATGGCCGGGATAGAGCGGCGCGCCGTCGGGGTCGCAGGGCCAGGAGCCGCCATTTTCCACCGCGCGCTCGACGGCGCGGGGGATCTCGCCCCGGCTCATGGTCGAGGGGTAGACGAGATCCTCTGCGAGCAGCTCGTCGATTGCGGCGCGATAGTCGTCGAAATGGTCCGACTGGCGGCGCGGTTCGGCATCCCATTCGAACCCGAGCCATTCGAGGTCCTCGAGCATCATGGCTTCGTTTTCGGGTGTACAGCGCACCGTGTCGATGTCTTCGATGCGCAGCAGCATGGCGCCGCCGGCGGCCTGCGCGAGACGCAGGTTCAGGAGCGCCGAAAAGGCGTGACCCAGATGCAGCAGGCCGTTGGGACTTGGCGCGAAGCGGAAAACCGGCGTAGTCATGACGGCAGACTATCTGCCAATTGCGAGCCGGCAAGGCAATCCGGGAGGCGAAGGGGCATTGGAAACCATCCGCACCATCGAGGATGTCGAAAGAGGGTTGGTCCACCTGCTCGCGCTCGACCCGCGCCTGGGCGCCGTCGCCGAGATCGCGGGCGAGTTGCCACTGCGGCTATCCACGCCGGATTTCGCCGGGCTTGCCCGCATCGTCGTCTCACAACAGGTCTCCACGGCCAGTGCCGCCGCGATCCATGGCCGGCTGGTGAAGCTGGTCGACCCGCTCGAGCCCGTGACATTGCTGGCGGCCGGCGAGACGGCGATGCGCGAGGCCGGGCTGTCGCGGCCCAAACAGCGGGCGCTCGTCAATATCGCCGAAGCGGTGCTGGACGGTCGGCTCGACCTTGCGGGCTTGCCCCTGCTGCCGGCCGATGAAGCGATGGCGGCGATGACGCAGGTCAAGGGGATCGGGCCGTGGACGGCGGAGATCTATCTCCTGTTCTGCGGCGGCCATGCCGACATCTTTCCGGCCGGCGATCTGGCGCTGGCCGAGGCCGCGCGCGTGGCGTTCGGTCTCGACGAGCGTCCGGGCGACAGGGCACTGCGCGCCATCGCCGGGCGCTGGTCGCCCTGGCGGGGTATCGCCGCACGGCTGCTATGGGCCTATTATCGCGAGATCAGGGGCGGACGCGACGCCATGCCGGTCTGATTGATCGTCATGATGAGCCGGCAAAACGGAGGTCCCGGTCTTCACAAGGCTGACATATCCGATTTAGATAGTAACGCCGACGAAACGGTGCGATTCTGGACCGTCGTTTCAAGCGACGGCCCGCAAACAGGAGGGCGCGTTGACGATTGGCATATCGCCGGGTGCGCATCCGGCGCTGGTCCTGAATGCGGATTACCGGCCTCTGAGCTATTATCCGCTGTCGCTCTGGTCCTGGCAGGACGCCATCAAGGCGGTCTTTCTGGACCGGGTGAACATCGTCGCCGAATATGATTCGGCGGTGCGAAGCCCTTCGTTCGCGATGAAATTGCCGAGCGTCGTTTCGCTCAAGACCTTCGTGCGGCCCAATCGCCACCCTGCCTTCACCCGGTTCAACGTTTTCCTGCGCGATCGTTTCGAGTGCCAGTATTGCGGCACGGGCGACGATCTAACCTTCGATCACGTGGTGCCGCGCTCGAAGGGCGGCCAGACGACCTGGGAGAATGTCTGCGCGGCGTGCTCGACCTGCAATCTGACCAAGGGCAACAAGTTGCCGCGCGATGCCGAGATGTGGCCCCACCAGGCGCCCTTCGTGCCGACCATCGAGGACCTGCATCGTAACGGGCGGAAATTCCCGCCCAACTATCTGCACGAAAGCTGGATGGACTTTCTCTACTGGGATACCGAACTGGAGCCGTAGGGCTGGAAACCTAGGGCTGGGACCCCAGGAAAGCCTATTTCTTCCAGGCGGCGCGAAAGGCGACCAGCGCCAGTGCCAGCGATGCGATGACGTTCCAGCCGGCGAAGGACAGGCCGAGGAAGCGGCCGGCGGCCTCCGTGCAGGAGGGCGGACGTTTGGCGGTCAGGTCGGCGAGCAGATCGTTGACATTGCTGGACAGCCCGCCTGCGACCGCGCCGCAATCATCCGGTCCCTGCCACCAGGCCCATTCCACGCCGGAATGGTAGATGCCGAGCCCGAAGGTCCATAGCAGCAACAGGCCGGTCACGGCGAGCAGCAGGCGCGTCAGCACCGGCGACCAGCCGCGCCAGGCCGAGACGATCGCGACCAGCGCGACGGGCATGGCGATGTAATAGGGCTGGCGCTGCGCCAGGCACAGCTTGCAGGGGATGAAGCCACCGATGTGTTCGAAGCCCTGGACGGCCGCGATGATGGCCACCATGCCGATGAAGACGAGGATGGCGGATACGAGATGCGTGTTGCGTGTGTCGGGCATGGACCGCCTCAGAAGATGTATTTGACTGCGACGAAGCCGCCGATCAACAGGACGAGGGCGAGGGTGAACATCAGCCCCAGCCGTTTTTCGATGAAGTCGCGGATCGGCTCGCCGAACAGATACAGCAACCAGGACACGATGAGGAACCGCGCGCCGCGACCGATGACACTGACCACGGCGAAAACGACGAGATTGAGGCCCGTCGCGCCGGAGAAGATGGTCAGCACCTTGTAGGGGAAGGGCGTCATGGCGGCGAACAGCACGCCCCAGCCGCCCCATTCATTGTACCAGCGGGCGATGTCGTCGAAGGAGTTCTCCTTGCCGTAGAAGGCGAGGATGGGTTTGCCGAGCGTTTCGTAGAGCGCGTAGCCGATGAAATAGCCCAGAAACGCACCGGCGACCGAGGCGAGCGTGCAGATCAGCGCGTAGATGAGCCATTTGCGCTTCTCGGCAAGCACCATCGGGATCAGCAGCACGTCGGGCGGGATCGGGAAGACCGAGCTCTCGATGAAGGAGATGGCCGCCAGCGCCCAGCTTGCCCGCTTGTGGCGGGCGAGCGAGAAGACCCAGTCGTAAAGCCATCTGATCATGGGCGGGGCGTTCCGGCGCGCGGTCCTGGCTGAAATCGGCTCGACGGCCGACAATCGGCCAGAGCTTTAGACAGGTTTTTGCATTGCGGCAATCAATGATTGCCCGTGTTGCCAGGGCGCCGGCGGGCACGAAGGTAATTGACCTGAACCCGCGAAAACGCTAGTGCGCTTTCGCGTTGCCCCTGTGGCGGAATTGGTAGACGCGGCAGACTCAAAATCTGTTGCCTTCACGGGCGTGCTGGTTCGATCCCGGCCAGGGGCACCAAAAAGGCCACGAAATCCGCCCAATTTCGGGCGATGTCGTGCGTGACGTCGTCCAGTACGCCATGAACCGGTTCCCGGGCCAATTTCCGGGTTCGGTTCTCGGTGACGAGCCCCCGGGTTCGCCCGGATATGGCTCGGGAGACATTTCGCAGGCCAAGGGGGGAAGAACCATCCTCGCCATCATCAGAACATTGCCGGCTCTCGTCATCCTGCTTTGCATCGCGTTCGCGACGACGGGGCAGCCGCCGGCATTTGCCCAGGAACTCCAGACCAGCCCGCAGCCTGTCGCGGAGGCGCCGTCGTCCCCGGCGCAGGGTGCCGAGCCCGCGCAGGATGGCACGGTCGATGCCGCCACGAAGATCGCCGGCTGGAACCGCATCCTCGACGGGATTGCCCAGGCACTCGACCGCGAAGGCGTGACGAACGGCCAACTCGGCGAATTCTCCGACGAGGCCGTGCGGATCAGCCGCGAGGCTGCCGCGCTGATCGCCACGCTGCAGCCCAGGGTCGAGGAAGTTCGCAAGCAGATCGACCAGCTCGGTCCGCCGCCCGAAGACGGCGCGCCGGCCGAGAGCGCGGCGGTAGCCGACAATCGCAAGGCCCTTGGCGAGACGCTTGCCGCCGTGGACGATCCCGTGCGCCAGGCGCGCCTCGTCGTGGTGCGCGCCGACCAGATCAACGCGGCTTCGCTGACCAAGCGGCGTGACCGCTTCCTGCGCCAACTGACCGAACGCACCCTGTCGATCATCGATCCGGCGTTCTGGCGCGAATCGGCCGCCGGCGTGCCGTCCAGCCTGCGCAGTCTCGGCCTGCATGTTCGCGAGTCGATGTCGGCGAGCGTCAACCGCGCGCGCCAGGCACCGGGCGCCTTCATGGCATTGCTGGCACAGCTTGCCGCCGGCGTGCTGGTCGTCTGGTATCTGCGACGAACCATCCACCGCCGGCTGGACCGGGTCGCGGCGCGGGTTGCCAAGGCCGGAATATCGGGCTGGCCGGCGAGCAGCCATCTCAGCGATTTCGTGCGCAACGGGTTGTTGCCGGCGCTGCTGCTCGTTTTCGTGGCGCGGATGCTCGACAATTCCAACATGCTGGCGGACCGGTTCGACCGCCTCGTCGGCAACGGTCTGGTCGCGCTCGCCATCGCGTTTGCCGGATTCTCGCTGCTGCGCGTGTTCCTGCGGCCGGCGCGGCCGGAGATCCGGATCGCGGATCTTTCCGACTATGCGGCGCGGACCGTTTTCCTCACCACGGTTGGCGGGCTGGTGGTCGCAGGCGGGCTGCATACGCTCAATGTCGCGGCGATCCTCCTGCTCGCACCCTTCGAAATCTCGCTGATGCTCTCCGCGCTGTTCGCGCTGACCTGCATCGTGGTGACGGCGCGTGTTCTGCTGGCGATCTCCGGCGACAATCCGCACGACACGCCGGAAGATGACAGCGCCGTCATGTTGCGCTGGTCCTATGTGCGCACGCTGCTCTGGCTGGCCGTCGTCACCGGCGCCGGCGGGCTGTTGTTCGGCTTCATCGGACTGGCCGAGTTCATCGGTTACCAGATCATCATGGCGATGGCCGTCATTGGCGTGATCTGGCTGATGATGACGTGGATCGACGAGGCGCGACAGGCCGTGCTGGGTTCGCCGACCGGTTCGTCGCGTTCGAAGCCCCGGCTGACCAAGTCGGGACGCCAGCTCGCCATTGTGGGCTTCGGCGGATTGCGGCTCGCGATCATCGCGATCGCCATCGTCGCGATGCTGTTGCCCTGGGGCGTGCGCACGGCCGACTGGCTGGTGCTGATGAACCGGGCGTTTTTCGGTTTCGAGGTCGGCGATCTGACGATCTCGTTCTCGTCGATCCTGATGGCGCTCATCCTGTTCATCACCGGTGCCGCGGTCACGCGTGCGATCCAGCGCTGGATCTCCACGCAGTTGCTGCCGACGACGAAACTCGACACCGGCATGCGCAATTCGATCACCACGGTGCTGGGCTATCTCGGCTTCGTGCTGGCGGCGGTGCTGGCGATCGGGGCGGCGGGGCTCGACCTCTCCAATCTGGCGATCGTCGCCGGCGCGCTTTCGGTCGGTATCGGTTTCGGGTTGCAGTCCATCGTCAACAATTTCGTCTCCGGCCTGATCCTGCTCGCCGAGCGGCCGATCAAGGCGGGGGACTGGGTCGTGACTGGCGGCGGGGAGGGCATGGTGCGGCGCATCTCCGTCCGCTCCACGGAGATCGAGACCTTCGACCAGGCGACCGTGATCGTGCCGAACTCCACGCTGATCAGCGAATCGCTGGTCAACTGGACGCATCGCTCCAAGCTCGGCCGGGTCATCGTGTCGGTCGGTGTGGGCTACACCAGCGATCCCGAGCAGGTGCACGACATCCTGCTCAAATGCGCGCAGGAGCATCCGCTCATCCTGTCCCATCCCGAACCAAAGGTGTTCTTCCTGGATTTCGGTGCAGATGCGCTCATTTTCGACGTGCGCGCCTGGGTGGCCGACATTCTCGACGGGTTCCAGACGAAGAGCGACCTGCGCTACGCGATCCACAAGGCGCTGCGGGATTCGAAGATTGAAATCCCGTTCCCGCAACGCGATCTGCACATCAAGACGGGGCTGGAAGGGCTGGCTCCCTTGCTGGAGGCGCGTGGAAAGGCCAGCTCAGCCATGCCGAAACCGGCGCAATCGAAATCAGCCAAATCGGATGCGCAGACACCGGCACGGCGTCGCCGGACGCGACGCAAACCCGGAGACGGCACCGGCGGCGAGGACGAATAGACCGTGCTGAAAGAGGCTGCAACGCTGGAAGCGGTCGAGGCCGCGTTCGAATGGGACATTTCCGCCGATTTCAACATGGGCGTGGCGGTCAGCGACCGTATCGCGGCCACCGAGCCCGACCGTGTCGCGCTCCTGCGCTGGCGCGAGGACGGTGAACCCGTTGTCACCAGCTATGGCGAACTTTCCGAGCGCTCCAACCGGCTGGCCAATCTGCTGGTCGCGAAGGGCCTCAAGCCCGGCGACCGAGTAGGGATTATCCTGCCGCAGAGCGACTGGGCGGCGATCGCCCATATCGCGATCTACAAGGCCGGTATGATCGCCGTGCCGCTGGCGCGGCTGTTCGCGCCCGACGCCATCGAGTTCCGGCTCAACCGCGCCGGTGTCAAGGCGCTGATCACCTTTGCCGATGGCGCGCAAAAGGTCCGCTCCATCCGCGCGAACCTGCCCGATCTCGAACATGTGCTCGTGGTCGACGAGGCGAAGGGCGAAGACGAGGTGGAACTTGCGCGTGCCGTCGCCGAACAGCCGGCCGGGTTCACGCCCGCCGAAACCGGACCGGACACGCCGGCGCTGATCATCTTCACCTCCGGCACGACCGGTCCGCCCAAGGGTGCATTGCACGGCCATCGCGTGCTGCTCGGCCATCTGCCGGGCGTGCAGATTCATCACGAATTCATCCCGAAGCCGGGCGATGTCGCCTGGACGCCGGCCGACTGGGCCTGGGCTGGCGGACTTCTCAACATCCTGCTGCCCTGCCTCTATTTCGGCGTGCCGGTCGTCCATGGCGGGCTGGAGCGCTTCGATCCCGAAAAGGCGTTTCGCCTGATGGCCGAGATGCAGGTCGCCAATGCCTTCATTCCGCCGACGGCGCTCAGGTTGATGAAGACCGTGGAGCGGCCGCGCGAGCGATTCGACCTGAAGATCAGGACGATCGGTTCGGGTGGCGAGAGCCTCGGAAGCGATACGTTCGAATGGGCGCAGCGGGAGCTCGGCCTGACGGTCAACGAGTTCTACGGCCAGACGGAATGCAATCTGGTGCTCAGTTCCTGCGCTAAGCTCGGCGTCGCCCGCGCCGGTGCGATCGGCAAACCCGTGCCGGGGCACAGGGTCGCCGTGGTGTGCGAGGACGGTTCGGTGTGTGAGGTCGGCGAACGCGGGCAGGTCGCGGTGTCGCGGCCCGATCCGGTGATGTTCCTGGAATACTGGCGGGATCCGGAGGCGACGGCGGCGAAGTTCGTCGGCGACTGGATGCTGACCGGCGACCAGTGCACGGTCGACGCGGACGGCTATTTCCATTTCGTCGGCCGCGACGACGACATCATCAATTCGGCCGGCTACCGGGTCGGTCCCGGCGAGATCGAGGACTGCCTCGCCTCGCATCCGGCGGTCCGTCTCGCCGCCGCTGTCGGCAAGCCCGATCCGTTGCGCACCGAGATCGTCAAGGCCTATGTCGTGGCCGCGCCCGGCCACACACCGAGCGAGGCGCTGGCCGAGGAGATCAAGGCGCATGTGAAGGCGCGACTTGCGGCCAATATCTATCCGCGCGAGATCGAGTTCGTCGACGAGATACCGCTGACGACGACCGGCAAGGTCATTCGCCGGCTGTTTCGCGAGCGGGCGATCGAGGAGGCCCGACAGGCTTCGCCGGAAGGGGCGGCTCACGCCTGAGCAGGCGTTTGGCGAAACGTCTCAGCCGGCGGTCACGCTCGACGGCGCGTGCGACGTCGGCGACGCCGGCCGCGGCCCTCGTGCCGGGCGGTGCAACGATCAGCGTTTCCAGCGGCAGGCGCGCCGGCCAGATCCGGTCGATCCAGGAGCGCTCGGCGGCGAGCGAGTCGGCGCCGGCAAAGCCCTCGGTTTCCATAAGGTCACCGCTGGCGTGAACCATGAGGAGCACGCCCGGCGAATAGCTCTGATAGGCCGAGTTGAAGGCGATCTTCCACGGGAAGTAACGGTGGCCGGCGCGCAGCATGATGAGCGAGGCGATGGCCCGTCCGTCGAGGCGGAGCGAATAGATCGCCGCGCGACCGCGATCGCCCAGCGCCGCAACGGCTTGCCGGGCGAAGGATGCGGTCTTGCGCAGCACGTGGATCGACGTGCCCTTGCGGCCCTTCCAGCCTCGCGTTTCGAGCAGCAGGAACTCCTCGAAGCGGACGACGATATGGTCGAAATCCTCGACCTTCTCATATTCGACGCGGCCCAGCGTCTCCAGCTTGCGGAACTGGCGGGCGAGTTCCTTGCGCCGTTTGGCGTTTGCCATGATCAGCAGATGATCGGTCACCTTGCGGCCGGGCGCCGGCGGAAGATAGCCGCGTGTTCTGGGCGCCGTGTCGAGGGTCGCGAACCCGGCCTCGCGCATGGCGCCGAGCAGCGCCTTCGCGGCGGGCTCTTCGAGGGCGAAATCGTCGAAGACGAGCGGCAGCAGCTTCGCCGGCTCCAGCCGGGGATAGAGCTGCGCGAAGCGGGTAACGGCCTCCTCGGCGTCGCGCATGTCGATCAGCGGCGTCGAGAGTGGCGCAAAGGGATGGCTCCAGGCGCGCAGCACGCTTTTGGCCGGCAGGCCGATCCTTTCCTCGATCACCGGGAAGGCGAGACGGGCGATCTGCGCCTCGCCGATGCGTTCCCACAGCACGATCACGTTCTTGCCGGCCTCGCCGATGCGGTCGACCGAGGCGGACAGGAACTCCGGTTCGAAGAAGGGGTTGGCGCCGTCGCTGTGGCTGGCGAGTTCGTCAAGCGCGGCGATGAGCGGCGCGCGATGGGCGTAGGGCCGGTATTCGAGCACCCACTGGCTGGAACCGATGGTTTCCTCGATGACGACAGAAGCCGGATCGGAGAGCGAGGCATCCGTGGCGCCGGCGCCAGGATGCAGGCGTCTCGTCTTCAGGATATCGTTCATGCCGTGCCTGCCTTGCCGCGCCCGAATTGCGCGAGCGGAACGATGAAGATGTGGATGCCGAGCCTGCGGCGGGCGGCCGCGTAGAGCGCGAAGGCCTCGAAGAACAGGGCGAAGGTGGTCGCCCATGCCGCACCGGCCAGGCCATAGGTCGGGATCAGCGAAAAATTCAGCGTCAGATTGACGAACAGGCTCGCGGCATAGACGGCGGCGCAGACCGCCTGCTCGCCGGACATGGTGAGCACGCTCTCGGCCGCGCCCACGGTGGAGCGCACAACGACGCCGATGGCGAGGATCCACAACAGGCTTTCGCCGGCGACGAAGCTCGGGCCGAACAGCATCAGGAAGTAGCGGCCGAAGATGACCATCAGGATGGCGAGTGCCAGCGAGGGCCAGAAGGTCCAGGTCACCGTCTCATGGATGAATTCCTCATAGCGCCTAGTATCGCCGGCCTGGCGATAGGCGGCGAAGCGGTGCGCCGCGCCGGCCTTGACGGCGAAATAGACGAAGTGGACCAGCGCCAGGGTCTTCACCGTGGCGAAATAGACCGCGACCTGATCCGGCGGGAGGTAGTAGCCGACGAACAGGATGTCGGTGTTGGTCAGGAGGTTGTAGAAGCCCTCGACCAGGAAGATCGGCATGGCGATGATCAGCCATTCGCGCGGCTTGTACGTGCTGCGGCCGCGCGGAATGGTTTTCCGCAGCTTGACGACAAGCGAGACGAACTGGCCGATGCTGGCGGCATAGGTGGCGACGATGGCCGCCAGCATGGCGGTCGGCGCATCGGCCGGCATGCCGGCAAGGATGAAGATCGCCATGGCGGCGAGGATGATCAGCGGCCGGGCGATGAAGGTCGGCCCGAGCGCGGTGCCCGGCCAGTTGAAGGCGCGCGCCACGCCGTCCTGTGTTTCCTGCAGCGCCATCATCGGCAGGCAGATGGCGGCCAGATAGATGGGCACAACGAAATAGCTGGTGAGGTGGTCGGCCAGCAGATAGACCCCGGCGGCGCCGACCAGCGCCAGAAGGGTGGCGCCGGCGAAGGACCACATCAGCGCACCCCTGATGGCGCCGCGCAGGTGATCGAGATCGTTGGCCGTGCGGTATTCGGAGATGAAGCGGATGACGCCTGTCTGGAAGCCCAGGCAGGCGATGCCGCCCAGGATGACGGCGGCGACCCAGACGGCGACGTAGATGCCGTATTCGAAATCGCCCATCCAGCGGGCCATGAAGACCTGCGAGAAATAGGCGATGGCCGCGCTGGCGACCCGGATGGCGAAGGCGAAGAGCGCCGTGCGCTGCGAGACCGCGCTGTCATCGCTGCCGGCGAGCATCGCATCCAGGCGGGCGAGATGCGGCGCCAGACGGTTCGCAATCGGTCCGGGCAGCAGCCGGCCGACAGGCTGGGCAATTCGCAGGCGCAAGGGGTTCGGACTCCGGTTTTTCCGGGGGCGAACCTGCCACAAAGCGTTTAAGAAATGGTTCGGGCGGCCCCGTAAAAAGGGTTAACCGGGCTTTACTTCTTGCCGAAATTCGGGCCGCCGAAACCGCCATTGTCGAGGAAAGACTGTTCAGCCGGCGTGGTGTGGCGGCCGAGTACCGGGTTGCGGTGCGGAAACCGCCCGAAGCGGGCGATAACGTCGTGATGAATCCGGGCGAATTTCAGGGATTCCTCCGAACCGACCGACTGGAAGAGCACGATGCCGCGCTGCTGATCGAGGATCGATTCCGAATGCATGAAGGGCATGTAGACGAAGGTTCTCAGCGCCGGGTCGACCTTCATGTCGAAGCCGTCGGCGATCGCTTGGCGGACGATGTCCACGGCGTAGGGGTCCTGGGCAAAGGCCCGGCCGTCATCGCGGAACAGGTTTCGCGAGAACTGGTCGAGCAGCAGCACAAGGGCTAGGCAGGAATCGGGGGCTTTGCGCCAGTCGTCGAGCTTGCCGGCGGCTGCGTCTTCGTAAAGGCCGGAGAAGCGCTCGGCGATGGTGCGGTCGATCTCGTCTTCCCTGGCGAACCAGCCTTCCGGTCCGATCGATTTCCAGTAGTCGATGACGTCGCCCGGCTTGCCGCTCATGGTATGGCCTTCCCTGAACCGTTTCCTCGCGCCCGAACTTGACACCGATGCCGTTCCGAGAAAAGTGCACGGGCTCGAATTGCCGGAAGATGGCACTGCAAGATGCCGCGGGGATAATGCGATGGACGACCAGACGCTCGATCTCAGGGGGCTGAAATGCCCGCTGCCGGTGCTCAGGACGCGCAAGGCGATGCGCGGACTGGCGCCGGGTACGCGGCTGTGGGTCGAGACCACGGATCCGCTTGCGCTGATCGACGTGCCGAATTTCTGCCGGGAAGACGGCCACGCACTGATCGAAAGCGCGGCGGACGAAGGCTTCCACCGGTTCCTGATCGAACGGGGAAGCTAGCGCTTCCGGAATGTCCCGGCCGCGCCGGGAATGGCAAGCGGATTGTCGGTCAGCGCCTGACGGTCCGGCGTGTCGTGGCGCGGAATGCCGGCAAAGCCCGCGAACAGGCGCTGGATGAAATCCGGCTCCATGTCGTACAGGATGGCGACGAGGCGGGTGCTTCCTCCGGATTCCCGAGAACCTTGCGGCCAGTCTTTCGGCCAGGCATCGAGCCGCTCGGGTTCGTGAAACACGCCCTGTACGCCGTGCACGACATAGGGCGCATTGCTGCCCGTCACCGCGACCAGACCTTTCAGCCGCAAAACGCGATCGCCATGGGCCGAGGCGATGAGTTCGAGAAAGGCTTCGAGCGCCTCCAGCGGCATCGGCCGGTCGTGGCGGATCAGCGTCGCGGCAATCCGGTCGCCGTGGCGGTTGACGTCGTGGTGATGGTGATGGTGCGCGCCGGCCATATCGCCGGCGACGCGGCTTGCCGATGGCGTAATCGTGCCGGCGAAGAGTTTCGCCATGCCCGCCGTGTCGCCGCGCATAAGGATCGGCGCATGCGGGTTGAGCTCGCGCAGCCTCGCCGTCAGGCGCGCCATCGCCTCGGCCCGGATATCGTCCGACAATATGTCGGCCTTGGTGACGACCAGCGCGTCGGCAAGGGCCACCTGCGAGCGAGCCTCGGCATGTTCGGTCAGCGTGGCGGGCGCATTAACGGCGTCGACCAGCGTGACCAGCCCGGCGAGGTCGAAATGGTTGCACACCTCGCGGTCGGCGAGGATTGCCTGCAGTACGGGCACGGGATCGGCGAGGCCCGTCGTTTCAATAACGACGCGGTCTATGTCGAGCGGGGCGAGGTCGAGGAGTGTCGTCGCGAGTTCGCCCTTGATGGTGCAGCACAGGCAGCCTGCCGACATCTCGATGATGTTCGCGCCCTTCTGCCCGATGAACAGATGGTCGAGGCCGATCTCGCCGAACTCGTTGACGATCACTGCGGTGCGTTGCAGCGCGCCGTCGCGCATCAGCGCGTTGAGCAGGCTGGTCTTGCCGGCGCCGAGAAAGCCGGAAAGGACGAAGACCGGTTTCCTGCCCGCGCTGCCAGTGATCGTCTTGTTGCTCATCGTCTGGGACTGGGCGTGGGCACCGGGATGGTTTCCGGCGTGAAGCTCGGTCCGGTGCGCGGGCGGCCGTCGATGTCGACGATCACATAATCCGGCCTGATGCTCGGCACCGGCACATTGCCACTCGGCACGACGCGGGCGATGAGCACGGCCTCGCTCGGCGCGGCGTCGACGCCGCCAAGCGCGACGGTGACGGGCGGGCCGATCTCACGTGCAGGATGCAGCAGGGGCGAATCGATGACCGCCATCCCCGCACCGGGGTCGTCGCGCTGGTTGTAGGCACTCTCGGAGCAGATGCGGGCGCGCTGGCTGACGGGGGCGACGGGTGCGCCGGTGCGCGCGAAAGAATCGATCGCCGGGCCGGTTTCGGTGGCGGCGAAGCCGTCGAGCAACAGGCGGGCGGCCTCTACCGCGCGTTCCTTCTGGGAGAAGGCACCGAGCACGACGGCGATCAGGCGACGGCCATTGCGCGTCGCGCTGGCGACGAAGTTGTAGCCGGAGGCGCAGACGAAGCCTGTCTTCATGCCATCGGTGCCGTCGAAGCGCTCGAGCAGCAGATTGTAGGAATGATGGGTCTTGTCGCCGTAGCGGATCGCGGGGGCAGCGAACATGCCGGCATGTTCGGGGAAGTCGGTGAAGATATGCCTGGCGAGCAGAGCCATGTCGCGCGCGCTGGTATACTGGTCGGCCGCGTGCAGGCCGTTGGGATTGACGAAATGGCTGTCGGTCATGCCGAGACGCGCGGCTTCCGCGTTCATGCGCTCGGCGAACAGCGGCACCGAGCCGGCGACCGCCTCGGCGATGGCGACGGCGACGTCGTTGGCGGATTTGACGACCAGGATCTGCAGCGCCGTATCGACGCGCAGTTTCGAGCCCGCCGGGAACCCCATGCGCGAAGCGGGCTGCCGTGTCGCCGCCGCCGACATGACGACCGGAGATCCCGCCTGCAATTCCCCGGCCTGAATGGCACGCAGCGTGACGTAGAAGGTCATCAGCTTGGTCAGCGATGCCGGTGCCCAGCGGTCGAAGGGACGGTGTTGGGACAGTACGACACCGCTGTCGCGGTCGACCACCATGTGAGGCGTGTCGGAGGCGGCCAGTGCGCCCGCGCGCGGCAGGGCGAAGACGATCAGGCCGAGCAGCAGGACGATTGCCAGGCGGGAAGCGCGTTCGCGTATCGGTCTTGCCTTCATAGGGCGCCCTGTCGGCACACTGCCTGCCATGGAAATGCCTTCCGGAATTGGGACTTGTCTGCCGGCGACCGCTTGCGCGGGCGCCCCGGTAATTGCAAAATTCGCCGATTGCGTCCAGTCACGTACCGGCTCATACAGGTAGGAAATCCCGCGAGCCGCGCAATCGGCGCCCCACATCCGGAGAGATCATGCCCGTCATCAATCGCATGGCCGAACTTCACGACGAAATCACGGCGTGGCGGCGCGAATTCCACACCAACCCCGAACTGCTCTACGACGTGGAGGAAACGGCGGCCAGCGTGGCGGCGAAGCTGAAGGCGTTCGGCTGCGACGAGGTGGTCGAGGGGATCGGCCGCACGGGCGTGGTCGGGGTCATCGGCGGCAGGAACGCCAGCGGGCCGACCATCGGGCTGCGCGCCGACATGGATGCGCTGCCGATCGAGGAGGAAACCGGCAAGCCCTGGTCCTCGAAGAATGCTGGCAAGATGCATGCCTGCGGGCATGACGGCCACACGGCCATGCTGCTCGGCGCGGCGCGCTATCTGACCGAGACGCGCAATTTCTCTGGCAAGGTGGCGGTGATCTTCCAGCCGGCGGAGGAAGGCGGGGCTGGCGGCAAGGCGATGGTCGACGATGGGATGATGCGCAGGTTCGGGATCGACGAGGTCTACGGCATGCACAACATGCCCGGTCTGCCGGTCGGGCAGTTCGCGATCCGGCCCGGCCCGATCATGGCGGCAACCGACGAGTTTTCGATAACTGTTCGCGGTACCGGTTCGCATGCGGCGATGCCGCATCTGGGCACGGATGTGATCGCGATCTCTGCCGAGATCATTTCGGCGTTGCAGAGGATCGTGTCGCGCGAGACCGATCCCGTCGATGCGCTGGTGGTTTCGGTGACGGAGATCAAGGGCGGTTTCGTGCACAATGTCCTGCCGGACAGCTGCTGGTTCGCCGGCACGGTTCGTTCGCTGCGGCCGGAGGTGCGCGACATGGCGGAACGGCGCATCGGCGAGATCGCCAGCGGCATTGCCGCAGCGCATGGTGCGAGCATCGAATATGCCTATGACCGGAACTATCCCGTGACCGTCAATCACGAGGCGCAGACACTGAAGGCGATCGACGCCGCGCGCGCCGTGGCGGGCGAGGCGGGGACGATCACCAACATCCCGCCACTGCTCGGCGGCGAGGATTTCTCCTACATGCTGCTGGAAAGGCCGGGCGCGTTCATCTTCACGGGCAATGGCGATTCGGCCGGGCTGCACAACGCGAAGTATGATTTCAACGATGAGGCGATCCCGCATGGCGCCTCCTACTGGGTCAAGCTCGTCGAGAATTTGCTGCCGGCGGCGTAGGCAGTTCCGCGACCCGCGGCTGTTCTAGCCCACCGGTAGCGCGCTGCTTTCCTTGATCGTGTCGAGCACGATGGAACTCTTGACCGTCTGCACGGCCTCGTGCGGCATCAATTCGTCGTTGATGATGGCTGACAGTTCCTTGAGGTTCCGGACGGTCAACTTGATCAGGTAATCCATCTCGCCCGTCATGGAATGGGCTTCCTGTACATTGTCGAGCCGTTTCATCAGCTCGGCGAATTTGCGCGCATTGTCGCGATTGTGGGTGTTGAGCATCACCGAGACATAGACCGTCAGGTCGAAGCCCAGGCTTTCGCGGTCGAGACGCGCTGGGTAGCCGGCGATGACCCCCGTCTCCTCCAGTCGCGCGCGGCGGCGCGAGCATTGCGAGGCCGACAGATTGACCCTGTCGGCAAGCTGCTGGTTGGTCAGGCGCGCATCGCGCTGCAACGCCCCGAGGATGGCGATATCAAAGGAATCGAGTTCGTTCATATCGTGCATACTGTGATTAAATCATGCATGAACCATGCATAGAATGATTGTTTGACGCGTGCAATGCAAACATCGTGCATGCGATCTGCGCTATCCTGACGACATCATCAATCGTGACGGAGGATGTTGAAATGGGACCTTTCCCGCATGACGCGCCGGCGGCGTCGATCACGCCGGACAACCCCGCCGGAACCGACGGGTTCGAATTCGTCGAGTTCGCGCATCCCGATCCGAAGGAACTTGAGACCCTGTTCGCGCGCATGGGCTATGTGCCGGTGGCGCGCCACAGGAGCAGGGCCGTCACGGTCTGGCGCCAGGGCGACATCAATTACATCGTCAATGCCGAGCCGGGGAGCCACGCCATGCGCTTCGTCTCCGAGCACGGACCGTGCGCGCCTTCCATGGCATGGCGCGTGGTCGATGCGCGGCACGCCTTCGACCATGCCGTTTCGAAGGGCGCGACGCCCTATGAGGGCGACGACAAGACGCTCGACGTGCCGGCGATCGTCGGCATTGGCGGGTCGCTGATCTATTTCGTCGAATGCTACGGCGAGAAGGGCTCGGCCTATGAAGAGGCGTTCGAGTGGCTGGGCGAGCGCGATCCGAAGCCCGAAGGCGTTGGTTTCTATTACCTCGATCACCTGACCCACAATGTCTATCGCGGCAACATGGACAAATGGTGGGATTTCTACCGGGAGCTCTTCAATTTCGAGCAGATTCATTTCTTCGACATCGAGGGCAAGCTGACGGGTCTGGTGTCGCGCGCGATAACCTCGCCCTGCGGCAAGATCCGCATTCCGCTTAACGAGTCGACGGACGACAAGAGCCAGATCGAGAGCTATCTCAAGAAGTACAATGGCGAGGGCATCCAGCACATCGCGGTCGGCACCGACGCGATCTACGACGCGACCGACGCGCTGGCCGGCAACGGGCTGAAATTCATGCCGGGCCCGCCGGATACCTATTACGAGATGTCGAAAGACCGCGTGCACGGCCATGACGAGCCAGTCGAACGGATGAAGAAGCACGGCATCCTGATCGACGGCGAAGGCGTGGTCGGCGGCGGCGAGACTAAGATCCTGCTGCAGATCTTCTCGAAGACCGTGATCGGGCCGATCTTCTTCGAGTTCATCCAGCGCAAGGGCGACAACGGTTTCGGCGAGGGCAATTTCCGCGCCCTGTTCGAATCGATCGAGCAGGAGCAGATCCGAACCGGGGAACTGGCCGCCGCGGAGTGACACGCGGGCCGGCCGGCAATGCGCTGGCTTCGTGATGTGCGAAACGTCACGGCGGGGTGGAGGCGCGCAGCCTATCTGAAGGTCAGGAAAGCAACCCGGCTTTCCTTTCCTCCTCCCCGACGAGCCTGCCCGGCTCGAAAAAACTTCTTACCCCGGTGCATGGCGCCGGGGTTTCTTTTTGGGGATCGGGCGACGGTCGTCTATTCGTCCCAGGCTTCGGAGATACGGTCCTGCAGTTCGTCCGGGTTGAGCAGGACGATGGCGCCCTTGGTCTTGAGGATGTGCCCCTGCTTTTCGAGTGCGTTCAGTTCGCGGGAGACGACCTCGCGGCGCGTGCCGATGCGGTCGGCCAGTTCGCGCTGGATCGGCGGCGGCGAGACCGAGCGCTGGTTCGGATGGCCGGCACGCGGCTTCGACAGGCGCAGCAATTCCGAATAGAGGCGATGCTTGGCCTGCAGGAAGGAGTGCTCGGCCAGCCGCATGTTGAGGTCGCGCACCCGGCGCGCCAGCATCTTCAGGACGCGCAGGCTGACCTCAGGCGACTCGGCGAGCAGTTCCAGAAAGGTCTTCTGCGGCATGATGCAGATGCGCGAGCGCGTCAGCGTCGTGACATTGGCCGAACGCGGCCAGCCGTCGATGGCGGCGATCTCGCCGAAATACTCGCCGTCGCCCATTTCGTTGAGGATGACTTCCTTGCCCACGGCGATGCGGTGGATGATGCGAACCTTGCCGGAAATGACGAAGCGTATGTCGGTGGTTTCGTCCTCGACGTCGATCACGAGTTCGTGCGGTTCGTAATCCTTCCAGAAGCAGCTTCTCGCGTATCGCTGGGAAAGCTCTTCGGGAATATCCGAAAAAAGCGGAATGGCCGATAATGACTGCATCGCAATACCGTTAGGAAAACCTCTGGAAGAAACGCCTCATCTTCCCGCCGGAGACGTCGCTCTCGGAAGTATGTCGCAAAGGAACGGGTGAACGCAATGTCCTTCGTCGTTGCGCCGCGCGGTCCGGTGATGATTCGACCCGCCGTCCGAAAATCGCGCCAGGGGTGCAGGCGGTTGCCGCTTTCGGTTCCACCTGCGGGACCTATCATTGAAATCATTCAACAAATCCGTCCGGCGGGCTTTACGATTTAAAAATCGTTTTGCGCCAATATGGCACCAAATCCTCCGGATCGGAGATTTTCGGGCGCATGGACCTGAAAGAACTACAGCAGCGTTTTGCCGACACCAGGCAATTGCCGGCGCCGGTTTACGAATCGGTCGTCCGCTCGCTCTATGACGATATCAACACGCTCGCCATCGGCAGCGTGAGCATGATTATCGCGCCGCTGGTGCCCTATCACCGCGTCGGCGATCCGGTACAGCTGTGGTTTTCCGTCATTTTCGGCGTGCTCGGCATCATCCGCCTGATCGATGCCGCCATGTTCCGGCGTGCCTCCAAGCTTCCGAGTTTCCGCGAACATCTGCAGCGCTGGGAAATGCGCTATGTCGTGCTGGGCGCCGCCTATGTCGGTGCGCTCGGCCTTTGGTGCATGGCGAGTATCGCGCGAACCTCCGACCAGTTCGTGCACCAGATGACGGTGATCGTGACGATCTCCTATCTGATCGGCATCATGGGGCGCAATTTCTCGTCCAACAAGGTGGTGCTCAGCCAGACGATCTGCGCGTCGACGCCGCTCATTCTGGGCGCGATTCTGTTCGGCGACGTCTACGACCTGGCGCTTGGCCTGTTCCTGTGGCCGATGTTCTTCTCGATCTGGGCGATGTCGCGCAAGCTGCGCTACATGCTGTTCAACGCCGTACTGACGGCGCTCAACAACAAGGTCATCGCCGACCGGTTCAACGTCGCGCTTTCCAACGTGTCGCACGGCATGGCGATGTTCGACGAGGACGCCAATTTCGTCGTCGTGAATTCGCAGTTCTCCGGCCTTTGCGGTCTGCCCGAAGGGACCGAACTCGTCGGCACCCGGCTCGATGCGCTGCCCGACAAGGGTGCAATCGTCGAAACCGAGGGGGGGCCGATCGCTCTGCGCGAGGTCCTGACCCGGTGCCTGTCGGAAGGCAAGCACGCCCATTTCAACCACCTGCTGACCGATGGCCGCGTCATCGAGGCCAAGTACAATCCGATGGAGAGCGAGGGCGGCGTCGTCGTGCTCGACGACATCACCGAGCGTGTCAGCACGGAAAACGAGATCCGCAAGCTGGCCAGCTTCGATCCGCTGACACATCTGCCGAACCGTCGCTTCTTCGTGTCCGAGGTCAACCGCCTGATGGGCGGTGTCGACGGGCTGGATCCGTGCACCGTGTTCTTTGTCGACCTCGACAATTTCAAGGACATCAACGACACGCTCGGCCACACGGTGGGCGACAAGCTCTTGTGCTCGGTGGCGCTGCGAATGCGCTCCTCGATGCCCGAAAAGGCGATGGCCTGCCGGTTCGGCGGCGACGAGTTCGTCATCGTCGTGCCGGGCAAGACGCCGCGCAAGCAGTGCTCGGCCTTTGCCGAGGCGCTGATCGAGGAAATCTCCAAGCCGGCGTTGATCGACGGTCATCAGCTTGTCGTCGGCGCGTCGATCGGCATTGCCCAGTGTCCGGTCAACGGCAACGACTACAACCAGCTGCTCAAGGTCTCCGACATGGCGCTGTATGACGCCAAGGCACGGGGCAGGGGCTGCCATTCCTTCTATACCGACGAGCTCGGCGACATCATTCGCGACCGGCGGCACCTGGAAAACGAGCTGCGGCGCGCGCTCGACCGCAACCAGCTCGAACTGCACTACCAGCCGCTGATCAATCTGGACGAGAACCGCATCACCACCTTCGAGGCGCTCTTGCGCTGGAACCATCCCGAGCGCGGCATGATCCCGCCCTCGATCTTCATTCCGGTGGCCGAGGAGATCGGCTTCATCACGCAGATCGGCAAGTTCGTGCTGGAGACGGCGACGCGCCAGTGCATGCAGTGGCCGGAGAACATTTCGGTGGCGGTCAACGTCTCGTCGCTGCAGTTCCAGCAGTCGGATGTGTGTTCGGTCGTCGGCGCCGCGCTGGCCAAGAGCGGGCTGTCGGCAGATCGCCTGGAAGTCGAAGTGACCGAATCCGCGATGCTGGAAAATGTCGAGGAGACGACGGCGACGCTCAAGCGGCTGTCGGATACCGGGGTGAAGATCTCGCTCGACGATTTCGGCACGGGTTTCTCGAGCCTGAGCTATCTGCATACGCTGCCGCTCGACAAGGTCAAGATCGACCGCTCCTTCATCGAGAATATCCAGACCGACGAGCGCTCGCTCGTCCTGCTGTCGGGCGTCACCCATCTGGCGCACGAGCTTGGCCTGGCGATCACCATCGAGGGTGTCGAAACCGCCGAGCAGATGGAAATCCTGTGCGCCAAAGTCCACGTCACCGAAATGCAGGGCTACCTGTTCGGCCGGGCCATTCCGGCAGGTGACGTCGCCGATCTGCTGGCGATCGGCAGCTCCGTCTCGCCCATGAGCCGGCAGACCGCCGCCGGCTGATTACGCCACCATTTCCGTAGTATTACGTAGAAGAAATCCCGGTAACATCCTGTTTCCGGGGATTAACCATATCCGCTAAAATTTGAACGATTTGGGGCTTCGCACCCTCCCGATCCCTTTACATTGGTTAATTAAATATTAACTTAAAAGGGCAGGCCGCAGTTGGGGTTGGCCTTTTCAAACGGGTGGGAAAATGAGTACTGGCGTATTCCAGGAGAATCATGAATCCGTCTTTCGGATTCCGGATTATTTGCCGGAAGTCGAGTTCAGACTGGCCAACAACCCGTCCGATCTCGAGAAGATCTACCGGCTCCGCTACAAGGCTTACTTGCGTGAGGGCGAGATAGACCCCGACCCTTCCGAACAGTTCAGCGATTATTACGACCGCATGGATAATTGCTGGATCTTCGGCGTGCACGCCGAGGATCGGCTGGTGAGCTCCGTGCGCATGCATGTGATCTCCAAGCAGTGGCGCAAGGGACCCGCGCTCGACGTGTTTCCCGATGTCGTCAGTCCGCTGATCGAACAGGGCAAGGTCCTGATCGACCCGACGCGTTTCGTGGCCGACTACGAGGCCAAGCGCCGCTATCCGGAACTGGCCTATGTCACCCTGCGCGCGCCGTCGATGGCGTGCGTCGCGTTCGACGCGGACTACTGCCTCGCCACGGTGAAGGCGGAGTACCAGCCCTTCTACGAGCGCATCTTCTCCGCAAGGGCGCTGTGCGAGCCCCGGCCCTATCCGGCGCTCAAGCATCGCATCGCGCTGATGCTGATCGATGTCGGGCGCGTGCGTGACGGCCTTATGGCCCGTCACAGCGCGTTCCACTCGACGGTGGATGACTGGCGGGCGCTGTTCGAGCGTTCGACGGAAATGCGCACGCTCGGGCCTGTACCCGCACTTGCCATGCGCGACAGGGCGATCCCGGAGCGTCTGGCGAGCTAGGCTCCGCAACAGGCTGGATCGCAGTGACGTTGACGTATTGGCGCTGAAAACGCCTGCGTCGCGTCAGCGGTCGGAGACCTGCCAGTCCGGATTGATCCACTGTTCCTGATTGGAACGCGGCAGCAGGTGACGGCCCAGAATATGGTCCGACGCCTTTTCGCCAACCATGATCGACGGCGCATTCAGATTGCCATTGGTGATGCGCGGGAAGACCGAGGAATCGGCGACGCGCAGATTGTCGACACCAATGACCCGCAGTTCAGGATCGACCACCGCATCGGGGTCGTCGGCGCGGCCGATGCGGCAGGTGCCGCAGGGGTGGTACGCGCTCTCGACATGTTCCCGGATGAAGGCGTCGAGCGCCTCGTCGCTCTGGACGTCTTCACCCGGCGCTATCTCGCGGCCGCGATAAGGGTCGAAGGCCGATTGCGCGAAGATCTGGCGGGCGAGGCGGACACAGTGGCGGAACTCCGTCCAGTCGTCCTCATGGCTCATATAGTTGAACAGGATCGAGGGCGGCGTCGACGGATCGGCGTCGCGCAGGCGGATGCGGCCACGCGATTTCGAACGCATCGGTCCGACATGAGCCTGGAAGCCGTGCGCCTTGGCCGGCAGCTTGCCGTCATAGCGGATGGCGACGGGCAGGAAATGGAACTGGATGTCGGGATATTCGATTCCGGCGGCCGAGCGCACGAAGGCGGCGCTCTCGAAATGGTTGGTCGCGCCGTCGCCCGATTTGAACAGCAGCCATTGAAGTCCGATCATCGCCTTGGAGAACAGGTTCAGCTTTGAATAGAGGGTGATCGGCTGGGTGCATTCCTGCTGGACGTAGATTTCCAGATGGTCCTGCAGGTTCGCGCCGACACCGCGCCGGTCGGCGACGACGTCGATGCCGTGTTCGGCGAGATGGGCGGCAGGGCCGATGCCCGACAGCATCAACAGCTTGGGCGAGTTGATCGACGAGGCGGCGAGAATGACCTCGTGGTCTGCGCCGATGCGCTCGACACGATCGCCGCGCCGGATTTCGACGCCGACGGCACGGCCATTCTCGATGACGATGCGGGTTGCGAGGCCGCGCACCAGGGTCAGGTTGGGGCGGTTGAGGTTCGGCTTGAGATAGGCGTTCGCCGCCGACCAGCGCCGGCCATTCCAGACCGTCTGCTCCATCGCACCGAAGCCTTCCTGCTTGGTGCCGTTATAATCTTCGGTCACCTCGAAGCCCGCCTGCCTGCCGGCCTCGACAAAGGCGTGGAAGAGCGGGTTGGCGCGCCGGCCCCGGGTCACGTGAAGCGGGCCGGCATCGCCGCGCACGCCGTCCTCTCCGCCATGGGAATGCTCCATGCGCTTGAAATAGGGTGCCACATCGGCCCAGGCCCAGCCGTCGGCGCCCATTTCTTCCCAGTGATCGTAGTCGCGGGCGTGGCCGCGCACATAGACCATGCCGTTGATCGAGGACGAGCCACCGACGACCTTGCCGCGCGGGGTCGCCAGACGGCGTCCACCCAGATGCGGCTCGGGCTCGCTCTGATAACCCCAGTCGTAGAGCGGCATGTTCATCGGGTAGGAAAGGGCGGCCGGCATCTGGATCAGCGGACCTGCGTCCGATCCGCCATATTCGATGACGATGACACTGTGCTTGCCGTCCTCGCTCAGGCGTGCCGCCATGGCGGAACCGGCCGAGCCGGAACCGACGATCACGAAATCGGCCCGCATGGATTGCGCAATGGTGCCACCGCTCATGGTTTCCGTTCCTTCGGTTGGCGGTTCAGTAGGGGTATTCCGGCTCGGTCATCGCGACGTAGACGCTCTTGACCTGGCTGTACGCGTCGAGGGCCCATTTGCCGTTTTCACGACCGATGCCGGAGCGCTTGTAGCCGCCGAAGGGCAGCTCGATCGGCGACAGATTGTAGGTGTTGATCCAGCAGGTGCCGGCTTCGAGGCGGGCGATCACGCGATGGGCACGCGCCAGGTCTTTCGTGTAGACGCCGCCGGCGAGGCCATATCCGGTCGCATTGGCGCGCCGTATCACTTCGTCTTCCTCGGTGAAGCTCATCACGCTGGCGACAGGGCCGAAAATCTCCTCGCACGCGATCGGCACGGACTCGTCGAAAACCTCGAAGATCGCGGGTTCGACCCAGTAGCCGCCATCGAATCCGGGCACGTGCGGCGTGCCGCCGCCATGGATCAGCCTGGCCTGATCGGGACCGGCCCTGAGATAGGCGGCGACCTTCTCGATATGCGCGGCCGAGGCGAGCGGCCCGATCTGGGTCGCCTCGTCCATCGGATCTCCGATGACGAGCGCGCGGGTGCGCTCGACGAATTTCTCCATGAAGGCTTCGGTGAGGTCCTGATGGACAAAAATGCGTGTGCCGTTCGAGCAGACCTGGCCGGTGGAATAGAAATTGGCGAGCATGGCACCGCCGACCGCTGCGTCGAGATCGGCATCGTCGAAGACGATCAGCGGTGATTTGCCGCCCAGTTCCAGCGTCACCTTCTTCAGGCTCGGGGCTGCGCCCTGCAATATCTTGACGCCGGTGGAGGTTTCGCCGGTCAGCGAGACCTTGGCGACATCGGGATGGGCGACCAGGGCTGCGCCAATGCGGCCGTCGCCCTGCAGCACGTTGAACACGCCGTCGGGCAGGCCTGCTTCCTGCAGCGCGCGAGCCAGTTCCAGCGCCGAGAACGGGGTGAGTTCGGCCGGCTTGAAGATGACGGCGTTGCCGCAGGCGAGCGCGGGCGCGGACTTCCAGCAGGCGATTTGCATCGGATAGTTCCAGGCGCCGATCAGCGCGCAGACGCCGAGCGGCTCGCGCCGCGTATAGCCCCAGTCGCCTTCATTGCCGGAGAAGCCGACATATTCTCCGGTCATGGTGGCTGCCTGCGCGGCGAAATATTCGAGGCATTCTGCGCCGGACATGATGTCGACGCTGAGCGTTTCCTGCAGCGGCTTGCCGGTGTCGAGTGTTTCCAGCATGGCGAGTTCGCGATTGCGCTCGCGCAGGATGGCGGCGGTGCGATTGAGGATGCGCGCGCGGGCAGCAGGCGGCGTCTTGCGCCAGACCTCGAAGCCTCTTCCGGCGGCTGCCACGGCCTTTTCCAGATCGGCCTCGTCAGCCCAGCGGATGGTCGCCATGACTTCGCCCGTCGCCGGATAGTGGACGGGGAAGGCCTCGCCCGCGCCAGTGAAGAAGGCACCGTCGACGAAGATCGATTTGGCAGGCAGCAGGCGGGCCAGTTCTTCTGGCAGCGTGTCGGAGATGATGGTCACTGAATGGCTCCGGAACGGTGATCGGCAAGATGGCGGTCGAGGCACTCCACGCAGATGCGCCTTGCTTCGGCCGCGTCGGGGCCGGTCGAGCGCAGGGCGTGGCGAACGTAGAGCCCGTCGATGAGGGCGGCGAGCGTGTCCGCGGTCGTCGACAAATCCGCTTCCGCGACGAGCGGGCGCAGCGCGTGCCTGAGATTGCTCTGCAGGCGCGTCGCATAGATGTTGTAGGGACGCGCTGCCGGCTGCGAGGAATAGGCGTGCAGGTGGAACACCAGCCAGGCGGCGATGGTCGTGCGGTCGAACTGGCTGTCGGCGAAAGAGGCGTCGATGATCGCCTCGACGCGCTCGCGCGGCGTGGAAGCCCGCCTCAGCCGGTCGGTAACCTCGCGTGAGAATTCGCGCAGCAGATGGCGCATCGTCTGGAGAATGATCTCGTCCTTGTCGCCGAAATAGTGGAAGGCCAACGCCGCCGACATGCCGGCGCGTTCGGCGATCTCCTTGACGGAGACGTCGAGAGAGCCGTGTTCGCCGATGGTGGCGAGCGCGGCGTCGATCAGCGAACGGCGGCGAGCCGGTTCGGCGCCAATCCTGGGCATGGGAGCACCTCGAAATCGCGAGAATTTTTATTGATTGACGAGTCAATCAATTCAAGACCAATATAGGATGGACGGAAGAAATGACAATCGAAAAACGGGCCGAAAGCGGCTACAAAACGTTTTGCATGCCGCAGGATCACGTCGAATGACGGCTGCAGGCAGCCGGCGATTTCGAGGGTGTAGTCGCGGGCGCAAGGGGAACAGCAAGTACGGAGGATGGCCGAGTGAACCATCAGGCGGCATGGCGGGACGATGTGCGCATCCGCATTCGTCCGGGCCGGCCCGATTCCGGGGTCAAGCTCTACGTTACCGACCATGACGGCGACGACGCCCGGGAGTTCATGGCGAATACGAGGTTCCTGCGTTACCCGGAACTTTTCGGCGCGCTGGCGGAACTGCTTAAGACATTTCCTTCAAGCCGACAGTTGCGCGTGTGCATCGTGCCGCTGTCGGTCGGGCTGGAGGCGGTCAGCTTCGTCATCGCCGGGCTGCGCCGGGGTCTGTTCGACGTGCAGCGTGTCATGGTCGAGGGGGTCGACATTTCCGCCAAGGCCACGGAGCTCGCGCGGCTTGCAATCTATCCGCGCCTGTTCTTCCCCGACGATCTTTCGCCCTATGAAGGGCTGTTGCGCGAACTGCCGGACGATTTCGTGGCGGTCGAGGGCGCGATCACGAAGTATCTGGACGTTCTGCCGGCCAGCGACATTTTCGCGTTCGAGCCGGTCGAACCCTACGACATGGTGATCTGCCTCAACCTGCTGATGCATGTCGGCAAGGACGACAGGACGCGCCTCGTCGACAGCCTTGCCGCGCTGACGGCGCCGGGCGGCATTCTGTGTCTCAACAACAATCAGGAGTGGCCCGGCGAGCTGGTGCCGCATTTCGAGAAACTGACCGGACCGGACGGCGCATTTGTCTCGCTGCACGCGGCAATCGGCGACGCGGAAAAAAGCGATCACGGCGCGCAGGGCGAGCGCCCGGCCTTCGCCGTCACCGATGCCAATGCGATGATCCTGAGGCGCGCGGAGGGTGACGGTGACCCGCAGGCGGCTTGATTCATCGCTTGGGCGTGCTACGCCTTATCGCCAGCGATAAAGAACCGTCCTAAATTTCCGGGCGAGTTCACGATACGGGAACACTCGAAACGACAAAAAGGGAGACTAGTCATGATTTCCAGAAACATCCTGGCGGGCCTTGCAGCCGGCCTGCTCATGTCCGCGACGCTGGCCGCACCCGCCAGGGCGATGGACGGCGAGGCCTGCTCGACGGTGCGTTTCTCCGATGTCGGCTGGACCGATATCACCGCAACCACGGCGGTCACCACCTACATCCTCAAGGCGCTCGGCTACGAGACCGACATCAAGGTTCTTTCGGTGCCGGTCACCTATCAGTCGCTCAAGAACAAGGACATCGATGTCTTCCTCGGCAACTGGATGCCGTCCATGGCGGCCGATGTGAAGCCGTTCACCGATGACGGCTCGGTCGAGACCATCGCCAGGAACCTAGAGGGCGCAGGTTACGGCCTCGTCGTGCCGACCTATGCGGCCGAAGGCGGGGTGAAGAGCCTGACGGACATCGGCAAGTTCGCCGACAAGTTCGACAAGAAGATCTACGGCATCGAGCCGGGCAATGACGGCAACCGCATCGTGCTCGGCATGATCGAGGACGAGGCCAACGGGCTCGACGGGTTCGAGCTGGTCGAATCCTCGGAAGCCGGCATGCTGACCCAGGCCGAAAAGGCGATCAAGGCCAAGGACTGGATCGTCTTCCTCGGCTGGACGCCGCATCCGGTGATGGGCGAGATGGACATCACCTATCTCGACGGCATGGGCGATTCGGGCTTCGGCGCGGCCGAGGTCTACACCAATGTCCGGGCCGGTTTCGTCGATGACTGCCCGAATGCCGGCAAGTTCATCTCGAACCTGAAATTCACCCTTTCCATGGAAAATCAGATCATGGATGCGATCCTGAAGGGCGAGGATCCGGAGCCGGCGGCGGAAACCTGGCTGAAGGCCAATCCGGATGCCGCCGATGCGTGGCTCGAAGGCGTGACGACCAAGGATGGCGGCGACGCCAAGGCCGCCGTCAAGGCCGCGCTAGACATGTAATGGACCGCGTTGCGGGCGGGGCAATTGCTCCGCCCGCGCCGCATGCGTGAAGGCGGGACCGCACGGGTGCGAACCCGCCTCTCTACGGGGCATCTCGATACTGGCCCATCTCTACGAGGGCATGGGGGACGATGGACCGAATTCTGGACTGGCTCACCGACGAGAAGATACCGCTCGGCAAATGGGCCAAGGCTGTGGTCGACTGGCTGATCGACCATGGCGGCTTCTTCTTCGACTGGCTGTCGACCGTGCTGCGTGCGATCATCGACGCGCTGCTGTGGTGCCTGCAGGCGCCGCATCCGCTGGTCGTCGTGGTGGTTCTGGTGGCGCTCGGCTGGTGGCTGAAACGCAATCTCGTCTTTCCCCTGCTCGTCGCGGTCTCGCTCCTGCTGATCATCAATCAGGGCTATTGGGAGGAGACGACCGAGACGCTGTCGCTGGTAATCGCCGCCTCCATCGTGTGCATGGCGTTCGGCGTGCCGCTCGGTGTCGCGGCGGCGCACCGGCCGCGCTTTTCGGCCTTCATCCGGCCGATCCTCGATCTGATGCAGACCATCCCGACCTTTGTCTATCTGATCCCCGCGCTGATCCTGTTCGGCCTCGGCATGGTGCCGGGCCTGATCGCGACGGTGATCTTCGCCATTCCCGCACCGATCCGCCTGACTGAGCTGGGCGTGAAATCGACGCCGAAGCAGCTTGTCGAGGCGGGCCTCGCCTTCGGCGCGACGCCACGGCAATTGCTGTGGAAGGTCGAACTGCCCTGGGCGCTGCCCAACATCATGGCCGGGCTGACACAGACGATCATGCTGTCGCTGTCCATGGTGGTGATCGCGGCGCTGGTCGGCGCGCCGGGCCTCGGCGTGCCGGTGCTGCGCGCGCTCAACACGGTCAACATCGCAAAGGGGTTCGAGGCAGGCGCGATGATCGTCATCGTCGCCATCCTGCTCGACCGCTTCCTGCGTTCCGACAAGCCGCGGGAGGGCGGGCAATGAGCCGCAATGGCAGCACCTCCGGCCAACCGGTCGTCAAGTTCGACGCGGTCGACATCGTCTTCGGCGCCAATCCGGACCGCGCCTTGCCGCTGATCGATCAGGGCAGGACGCGCGCCGAAATCCAGGAGGAAACCGGGCAGATCCTTGGCGTAGCGGATTGTTCTCTCACCGTGCATGAGGGCGAGACGCTCGTGCTGATGGGCCTTTCGGGCTCCGGCAAATCGACGCTGTTGCGCGCCGTCAACGGCCTCAACCCGGTCATTCGCGGCAAGGTCGAGGTGAAGAGCGGCGGTAACTGGGTCAACCCGCATGCCTGCCAGCCGGTGGAATTGCGGCGGATGCGCCGGCACACCGTGTCGATGGTGTTCCAGCAATTCGCGCTTCTGCCCTGGCGCTCGGTGGCGGAGAATGTCGGCTTCGGCCTGGAACTCGCCGGCGCGAAGGCCAATGAGATCGACGAGGGCGTATCGAACCAGCTCGAACTGGTCGGTCTCTCGGACTGGGCGGACAAGAAGGTGCAGGAACTGTCGGGCGGCATGCAGCAGCGCGTCGGCCTGGCGCGCGCCTTTGCCACCTCGGCGCCGATCCTGCTGATGGACGAACCCTATTCGGCGCTCGATCCGCTGATCAGGGCGCGCCTGCAGGATGAATTGATCGACCTGCAGCACCGGCTGAAGCGAACCATCATCTTCGTCAGCCACGATCTCGACGAGGCGATCAAGATCGGCACGCGCATCGCCATCATGGAGGGCGGGCGGATTGTGCAATGCGGTACGTCGAAGGAAATCCTGAACAATCCGGCGAGCGACTATGTGCGCGACTTCGTCGCCAACATGAACCCGCTGGCGGTATGCACGGCGTCGGATGCGATGCAGCCGGTGCAGCGCCGCCGTCGGGGCGAGAAGGACGCGCCATCGGTCGACGTGGAAGCGCCGCTGAAGCAGGTGATGGAGATCCAGCTCGAGTCCGGCCAGCCGGTCTATGTGACCGAGAACGACAGGCTCGTCGGCATCATCGAACCGGAAGACGTTCAGCGCACCCTGCTGCGCTAGGGCTGTCTGCCGACCTCGCTGTTCCCTGCTAGGCGACCCCTGGCGCGCGTGCTAATTTGCGGTCCCCAACGTCAAGAGGGTAGCGCGAATGTCCGCCAACGACATGAAGGTGCTGATCGGAACCACCAAGGGCGTGTTCCTGCTGTCGGGCGGAAGCGACCGCACCGGCTGGGACGTCAGGGGGCCGTTCTGCAATGGCTGGCCGATCAACCATGTCGTCGGCGATCCCGCGACCGGCGCGCTCTGGGCCGGCGGTGGCGGCGAATGGCATGGCGCGGGCGTCTGGCGTTCGGCGGACGGTGGCGAAACCTGGGAAGTGACCCGGCTCACCCGGGGAACGATGGACGACTGGGCCGCCAACGATGCCGACTTCGCAAAGGCGATCGGCTGGAGCGACGATCCGCTGCCCTTCGGTGACGAATTCTCCCAGATCTGGTCGCTGCACCATGCGCATGGCGTTCTTTATGCCGGCACGAAACCGGCGAACCTGCTGGAGAGCAGGGATGGCGGCAAGACATGGTCGAGGGTGGAGGCACTGTCCCGCCATCCTTCGGCGCAGGACTGGAATCCGGGTGCGGCAGGACTGGTGCTCCACACAATCGTCTCCAGCCCCTCCGCTCCGGAAAAGCTCTGGATCGGCATTTCCGCAGCCGGGGTGTTTGCGACCGAGGATGGCGGCGCAAGCTGGGAGCGGCGCAACCGACTTTCCAACGCGAAAGCGTGCCACGATCACGATCATCCGGCCGGGCCCCGAGACGGAGAAATCGGACATTGCGTCCACAACATGATGCTCGCGCCGGGCAATGGCGATCTGCTCTACCAGCAGAACCATCACGGTGTGTGGCGTTCGTCCGATGGCGGGCGCAGTTGGGACGACATTACCGAAGGCCTTCCCTCGACTTTCGGGTTTCCGATTCGCGTTCATCCTCGCGATCCAGAAACGCTGTGGACGATGCCGCTTAACGGCGATTCCGCCGGCAGGTTCCCGCCCGATGCGGCGGCGGCGGTCTGGCGTTCGCGCGATGGCGGCCAGACATGGCAGGCCATGCGGGACGGGCTGCCGCAGAATGGCTGCTTCTTCACCGTGCTTCGTCAGGCCATGGCAGGGGACGCAAGGGAGCCGGCCGGCGTCTATTTCGGCACGAATAGCGGCTCGGTTTTCGGCAGTCTCGACGAGGGCAAGAGCTGGGCCGAACTCGCGCGGCACTTGCCGACCATCCTCTCCGTCGAGGTTCTGGACCGCCAGTCATAGCGCACCATCGCCGACCTGGTCGGTCAGTTGGATTTGGAGCGATCCGGCTTCGTCTTCTTGCTGCCTTCCATCTCTTCATCGTCCTCGAGAATGCGCCAGGCCGCACCTTCGAGATCGTCATACTGGCCGCTCTTCAGCGACCAGAGGAAGGCGAAAAGCCCGAGCGCGCCCAGGAACAGGGCAATCGGGATCAGGAACAGCAGCAGGTTCATGACGGAAAGGAGGGGGCGTGCTTCGCCGCATGCGCGACACCGGCGCGGTCCGGGGTGACGGCGCGCCCGTCCTCTTTCGTTTCCAGCGGCGAACGTACGAGGTTCAGCCGCAGCGCGTTCAGCGTGACCAGAACCGACGAGGAAGACATGGCGAGCGCGGCGACCAGCGGCGTGGCGTAGCCGGCGATGGCGAGCGGGATGGCGACCGCGTTATAGGCGATGGCGAGGCCGAAATTTTCCAGGATCAGCCGGCGCGCGCGTCTGGCGATGTCGACCGCCACGGGAATGGCGCGCATGTCCTCGCGCAGGAAGACGAAGTCGGCGGCGTTGCGGCCGATGTCCGCCGCGCTCGACGGGGCGAAGGAGACATGGGCTGCGGCGAGCGCCGGCGCGTCGTTGATACCATCGCCGACCATGAGCGCATGGCGGCCTTCGCGTGCCAGTTCTTCGAGGCGGGCGAGTTTGTCGGCCGGCGTGCGACGCGCGGCCCATGCGGTGACGCCGATGTCGCGCGCAGTCGAGGCGACCTTTGCCTCGCCGTCGCCGGACAGGATTTCGGTGTCGATACCCTGTTCCTGCATGGCGCGGATGCTCTCGCGCACGCCCGGCCTTTCGGGATCCTCGAAATGGAAGAGCGCCTGTTCGGCACCGTCGATCGCAAGCGCGATGCCGTTGTCGTCTGCCCCGGCTTCCACGCCCAGTGCCCAGTCCGGGCGGCCGAGCCTGACGGTCCTGCCGTCGAGCATGCCTTCCAGCCCGTAGCCCGGCTTCTCGGTGACGGCTTCGATGCGCACCGTGTCGAGGTCGGCGGCGGCGGCCGCGATGGCGCGTGAATAGGGGTGACGACTCTCGCGGGCGAGCGATCCGGCGAGCGCCAGCGCTTGCCCGTCGATCACTCCGGCATCGATCAGGCGCGGTCTTCCAGTCGTCAGCGTGCCGGTCTTGTCGAAGACCGCGTGGTCGGCACCGGCGAGGCGCTCGAGCGCCGCGCCGCTCTTGACCATGATGCCGTCGCGGAACAGCCGTCCGGCGGCGACGACCTGCACGATGGGCACGGCGAGGCCAAGTGCGCAGGGGCAGGTGATGATGAGGACAGCGATGGCGGTGACCATGGCCGAATGCCAGCCCGCGCCCATGAGGAGCCAGAAGATGAAGGTCGCGAGCGCGAGCAGATGGACGGCCGGTGCGTAGATCTCGGCGGCGCGGTCGGCGAGGCGGCGGAAGCCGGCGCGCGAGGATTCGGCGGCCTCCATCAGCCGCATCATCTCGGCGATGAAGGAATCGCGGGCCTGCGCCGTTGCCTCGATCTCCAGCGGGCCGGTCAGGTTGACGACGCCGGCGGAGACCGGAAGTCCCGGCCGGGCGGCGACCGGGGCGCTCTCGCCATTGACGATGGAGAAGTCGAGATCGCTGGTGCCGGAACGCACCGTGGCGTCGACCGGGAAGCGTTCACCGGCTGCGATCGCGATGCGCATGCCGGGTTGAATTTCGCCGACGGAAAGGAATTCGCGCTCGCCGTCTTCGCCAATCACCACGGCGCCGCGCGGCGCCATGCGACCTAGCGCATGGATGGCGGAGCGCGCACGCTCACGCATGACATGGTCGAGCGTGCGGCCGATCAGCAGGAAGAAGAGCAGGCTGGTGGCGGCGTCGAAATAAGCGTGTTCGCCGTGATTGGCCGTTTCGTAGACGCTCATCGTGGCGGCGAGGATCACGGCGAGCGAGATCGGCACGTCCATGTTGAGCCGGCCGGCTTTCAGCGCGGCGAAGGCCGGCAGGAAAAAGGGTCGTCCGGCGAAGACGATGGCCGGCAATGCGATCAGGGCGGAAATCCAGTGGAACAGGTCGCGGGTCGGGCCTTCCGCACCGGACCACACCGAGACCGAGAGCAGCATGATGTTGCCGGCGGCAAAGCCGGCGACACCGAGCGCGATCAGCAATTCGCGCAACGCAGGATCGTGCGCCTCCTGCGTCGGGTCGGCGAGGAAGGCGGGATAGCCGGACTGTTCGAGCGTGTCGAAAATCGAGGTGGGGTCGAGTTCGTCAGGCCGCCAGGAAACCGAAAGGCGCCGGGTCGACAGGTTGAGCCGGGCATGGTCGATCCCCGGCAGGGCGCCGACGGCCTTTTCAACGGTGCGGATGCAGGCGCCGCAATGGACGCCCGGCACGGAGATGACTGTCTGCAGCCGGCCGTCACCGAGGTCGCGGCTGGCGAGCGTCACCTCGCGGGCATCGTGCGACGCCCCGCCGGCGATGTCCTCCGCCCCCGGTGCGCAACAGCTCATCTGTCCGATCCGGTCTGTGCGGCGGGAGGCGGTACGGAGAGTCGCCAGCGCTGGCGCCAGTCGTCGCGATCGGCGAATGTCGCCGTCACGTCGGCCTGCCATTGGCCGGGTGCCAGCGCGGCGGCGACGTATCGGCCGCCACCGGCATAGTCGAGCACGACCGAATGGTCGTCGACATCGTCGGCCGGGCGGCCGAGCCTGACCTCGACGCGGTCCGCCACGATCGGTTGTCCGTCGGCGTCGAGGAAGGTGAATTCGAGCGCGGAGGCGTCGGCCTCCAGTGTTGCCTGGTAGCCGAGCGCCGCCTGGGCGCGCGCCTTCTGCAGTTCCTCGTTATAGGTCTGACCGGCGACGTAGGAGTTCTTGACGACGAGGCCGGTCCAACTGGAACTGGCGAAGAAGGCCATGGTCAGATTGACCCCGATGATGGTGCCGAAGAACAGCACCATCACGCCCAGCATGTGCCATCCGGTGAACTCGCGGGTCAGTGAAGGGCGCATGGTCATTTATCCCTGCCGGTTTCGAACTTCGCATCATAGTCTACATGTTCCGTGCCCTGTGTGTCCTGCGCGACGAACCTGAAATCGTGCACGCCGGGGCCGAGCGTCTCGGGGTCTGCCTTGACGAAGAGCTTGAGGTCGCGAAGCTTGTCGGCCTCGACGTCGAAGACGAGCGTTTCGGTCGGGGAGTCGGCGCCCGACAGCAGCATTAGGCCGCCCGGCAGGCCTTCGAGCGAGATGCGGATGCGGCGCGGCTCGGGCATCATGTTGAGGATCTTCATGGTGTAGCCGTTGCGGATCGAGCCGTCGGACAATTGCACGAAGACCGGGTTACGGTCGTGCAGGACGTTGAGGTCGAGCCGCGTGCGGTTCATCAGCGAATAGAGCATGGCGAGGCCGATCAGCGCCCAGACCATGAAATAGATGCCGGTCCGGTAGCGGATGATCGAGCGCCAGGTCGTGTGACGGAAGTTCGGCAGGATGCCGCCCTTGCCGTCATGGACGCGGGTCGGGTCGATCTCGCCGGCGGGCGCGGCCATCGCCATGTTGGCGTTGTAGTCGGCCAGCGTGGCGTAGGAGATCAGCCCCTTGTCCTTGCCGAGCTTGGTCATGACGCCATCACAGGCGTCGATGCACAGCGCGCAGGTGATACATTCGAGTTGCTGGCCGTCGCGGATGTCGATGCCCATCGGACAGACCGCCACGCAGGCATTGCAGTCGACGCAATCACCGACGGGCACGCCCTGTGCGGCCATCTTCTTGGCATGGCGCGAGCGTGGCTCGCCGCGCCAGTCATTGTAGGTGACGGTGAGCGAGTTCTCGTCGAGCATCGCCGCCTGGATGCGCGGCCAGGGGCACATATAGGTGCAGACCTGTTCGCGCATGAGCCCGCCCAGCACATAGGTGGTGAAGGCGAGCACGCCGATGGTCATGTAGGCGATGCCGGCGGCCTGGCCGGTGAAGACCTGTCGCACGAGTGTCGGCGCATCCGCAAAGTAGAGAATCCAGGCGCCGCCAGTGGCGATGGCGATGGCGAGCCAGACGGCATGCTTGACCGTGCGCCTGGCGACCTTGGAGACCGACCATGGCGCGGCGTCGAGCTTGATGCGGGCGTTGCGGTCGCCTTCGAGCGCGCGCTCGACCACGAGGAACAGGTCGACCCAGACGGTCTGCGGACAGGTGTATCCGCACCATGCGCGGCCGACCGAGGAGGTGATCAGAAACAGGCCGACGCCGGCCATCACCAGCAGGCCGGCGACATAATAGAATTCCTGCGGCCAGATCTCGATGAAGAAGAAGTAGAAGCGGCGGTGGTAGAGATCGATGAGGATGGCCTGGTCGGGTGCGAACTCGCCGCGATCCCACCTGATCCACGGCGCGAGGTAATAGACGCCGAGCGTCAGCGCCATGACGATCCATTTGAGCCGGCGGAACGTGCCTTCGGCGCGCTTGGGATGGATCTTCTTGCGCGCCGCGTAGAGCGGCTGCTGACGGTCGCGCTTGTTGATCGGCTCGACGTCGAATTGTTCGTGACCCGGTTTGTCGAGCACGCTCATGATCTTATTCCCGTTCTCTTTGGCGCGGCCATGACTGTCGCCGGCCAATCTGCACGCTACCCTCGTTGGCCCTGTGCGGGCCCCTCCTCAGGGTTCCCTAGGATAGCGATATCGGGCACGCGTTGATCCACATCAAGATCGCTTGCGTGTGGGCCAAGTGTCGCAGACTACATGAAAAAACGGGGCAACAAAAAAGGGAGCCCGGCACGCCGGGCTCCCTTGCGATTTCTAAGGCGGATTGCCCTGGCAGGCTATTCGCCGCCACCCAGCGAGTGGATGTAGACGGCGAGTTCCTTGACGTTGGTTTCGCCAAGCCTGCCGCCCCAGGCCGGCATCACGCCGTGGCGCGGTGCAGTGACCTGGGCGATGACGTTTTCCAGCCCTTCACCGTAGAGCCAGATCGCATCGGCGAGGTTGGGCGCGCCGAGCGTGATGTCGCCGGTGCCGTCCTCGCCGTGGCAGGCGGCGCAATTGTCGGCGAAGATCGTCTGGCCTTCCGCCGCGAGCGCTGCGTCATGGTCCTTGCCGGACAGCGACACGACATAGTTGGCGACCTGTGTGATCTGATCGCGGTCGAGCAGCTCGTCACGGCCATATGCCGGCATTTCGGAGATCCGCGTGTCATCGTCGGCGGCAAAGCGGATGCCGTGATTGATGGTCGTGAAGATCTCGTCGATCGTGCCACCCCAGATCCATGAGTCGTCGTTCAGGTTGGGATAGCCCGGTGCGCCCTGCGCGCCCGAACCGTGGCACTGCGAGCAGTAGACCTTGAAGTTCGAGCGGCCGGCCGCGATGGCGAAGCGCGACAGTTCCGGATCGGCGGCGATGTCGGCGACGTCGGTCGATGCGATCTTCGCCACGATGTCGCCCTTGGCGGCTTCCGCCGACGCGAGTTCGGCGGCAACGTCGGCGCGGCTGGAATAGCCGAGCATGCCCTTGGTGTTGGACGAGATCAGCGGCCATGCCGGATAGGCGACCGTGTAGGCGATCGCCCAGACGATGGTGATGTAGAAGGTCCACAACCACCAGCGCGGCAGGGGCGTGTTGAGCTCCTTGATGCCGTCCCATTCATGGCCGGTCGTCTCGGTACCACTGATGTGGTCAATATCCTTGTTGCTCATGATCTCAATCCTCTTTCAGAGGGATTTGCGCGGCTTCATCGGCCGATTTCTTTGCGCCGGGACGCAGGAAGGTCCAGGCAACGATGCCGACGAACAGCGCGACCAGAAAGGCGAGCCAGTAGCTGTCGGCGAAATGGCGGAGGGTGTTGTAATCCATGACCCTCCCCCTATCGGTAGTTGGCTTCGGCGTCGTAGGCCGAGAAATCAACCAGCGTGCCGAGCATCTGGAGATAGGCGATCAGGGCGTCCATCTCGGTGAGCGTTGCCGGATCGCCGTCGAAATCGCCGAGCCGTGCCTTGGGATAGCGCTCCTCGATGCCGGACGTGTCGGCATCGGGGTCGGCCTGGGCAGCCAGATCGGCGGCGGCGTTCTCGACCATCTCGTCGGTGTAGGGCACGCCGACGCGCCGGTTGGCGACGAGGTGGGCGGAGATGTTCTCGATCTCGAGCGGCGTATCCTTGAGGAAGGCATAGCTCGGCATGATCGATTCCGGCACGACCGAGCGCGGCTCGATCAGGTGCTCGACATGCCACTCGTTGGAGTAGCGGTCGCCCACCCTCGCCAGATCCGGACCCGTGCGCTTCGATCCCCACTGGAAGGGATGGTCGTACATGGATTCGGCGGCCAGCGAGTAGTGACCGTAGCGCTCGACCTCGTCACGGAAGGGCCGGATCATCTGGCTGTGGCAGACATAGCAGCCCTCGCGGACATAGATGTTGCGACCGGCAAGTTCGAGCGGCGAATAGGGTCTGACCCCTTCCGCCTTCTCGATCGTGTTGTCGAGGTAGAACAGCGGCGCGATCTCCACGATGCCGCCGATGGTGACCACCACCAGCGACAGGACGAGGAGGAGGGACGCGTTGGTTTCGATCTTTTCGTGTCTGTCAAAAAGCGACATTTCTGGCCCTCCTTATTCGGCCGGTTGCAGCGCCGGGGCACCGATCGCCCGCTCGGAGCGTTCGTGACCCAGGATGGTCATGGCGACGTTGTAGGCCATGACCAGCGCGCCGATCAGGTAGAGCAGACCGCCGAGCATGCGCAGCACGTAGTAGGGATGCATTGCGGCGACCGATTCGGCGAAGGAATAGACGAGGAAGCCTTCCGCATCGTATTCGCGCCACATCAGGCCCTGCATGATGCC
>JBHIWX010000027.1:0-43779 GCA_041987205.1 Rhizobiaceae bacterium
TAGCCGGCGGCGCCAAGGCCCCGGCGGCGGTGGAAAAGGCTCCGTCCGCAGGCGCTCCCGCGCCCGCAATGGCCGCCGGCCCGTCCACGGACGCCGTGCTGAAACTGTTCGAGGAAGGCTCCTACGAGCTGAAGCCCCACGACAACATGCGCAAAACCATTGCGCGCCGTCTGGTAGAGGCGAAATCCTCTATCCCGCATTTCTACCTCACCGTCGACTGCGAACTCGACGCGCTGCTGGCGTTGCGCCAGCAACTGAACGCGGCCGCACCGACGAAGAAGACCGACGCTGGCGAGGCACCTGCCTACAAGCTGTCGGTCAACGATCTGGTGATCAAGGCGATGGCGATGGCGCTGATGGCGGTGCCGGAGGCCAATGCCTCCTGGACCGACGCCAACATGGTGATGCACAAGCATGCCGATGTCGGCGTCGCCGTGTCGATCCCGGGCGGGCTGATCACGCCGATCATCCGCAAGGCCGATCAGAAATCGCTGTCGGCGATCTCCAACGAGATGAAGGACATGGCCAAACGCGCCCGCGAGCGCAAGCTGAAACCCGAGGAATATCAGGGCGGTACGACGGCCGTTTCGAATCTCGGCATGTTCGGCATCAAGGACTTCTCCGCCGTGATCAACCCGCCGCACGCGACCATCCTGGCCGTCGGCGCCGGCGAGCAGCGCCCGGTCGTGAAAGATGGCGCGGTGACGGTCGCCACGGTGATGAGCGTGACGCTTTCGACCGACCACCGCGCGGTAGACGGCGCGCTCGGCGCCGAATTGCTGTCGGCGTTCAAGAAGTACATCGAGAATCCGATGGGGATGCTGGTGTGATCTCGTTCGCTCGCCTGCGAGTAGCGGGACGTTGGCTTGCTTTTTTGATCCTCGCCATCGGTTTCTGTTTGCACGGCCATGAAGCTTCGGCGCAGTTTTCTGCCAAGCGGGAGATGACAGCAAAGATCGCGAATAGGACGTTCGTAGGAAAAAACGCGCTCAACCAGACCGAGGTTTTCTATCTTGGAGCCAATGGAGGCGGATTAGCACCAACTCAAAACAACAGGGGATTTGGCCCCGCTAAGGCGCCCTATCGCATTGCGGGATTCAGATGGTCCGTTCACGGAACTGGTCCTGCGGCACGTGTGTGTCGGAACCTGAATGCGAGGACTATTTCCTGTTACCGATACGGAACCCTGCTTTCCATCAAGAGCTATCCCGGTGATCGCTTCGGAATGGCGTCCCACAAGGTGAGCCCGGCACTGGAGAAACTGCTGAGTAGCCATCGATAGCTCTATGCGAACGGAAAACTGTCACATTCGGCACCCGAAGTCGTGACGCTTGATTACCGTCAAGGAAGTAGCCGAAAGCGCAGCTACCCTCGCGGGGTATTAGAAACAACGGAGAATTGCATGTCGCATGTACCGCACGAACTGCACGAGGAGTTTCCCGAACTGGCGGACAAGATCCACCAGATGAAGACGGACAATGCCCATTTCCAGAAGCTGTTCGACGAATATCACGAGATCAACCGCGCCGTGCATCGCGCCGAGACCGATGTCGAGCCGACGGACGACACGCACATGGAGGAAATGCGCAAGAAGCGGCTGGCGCTGAAGGATGAACTCTACGCCATGTTGACGGGCTGACATCAGGTGAAGACCGTTCTCGCCTTCGGCGATTCACTGACCTGGGGTTACGACCCCGAGGGTCCGGGGCGCCATCTCCGCGACAATCGCTGGCCGGTCGCGCTGGCGAAAGCGCTGGATGGCCGGGCCGAAGTGATCGCCGAGGGCCTGAACGGTCGCACCACCGCCTTCGATGACCATCTGGGTGAGGCCGACCGCAACGGCGCCCGCGTGCTGCCGATGCTGCTGACCTCGCACAAGCCGATCGATCTCGTGATCGTCATGCTTGGCACCAATGATCTGAAACCGGCGATTGCCGGTCACGCGATCGCGGCCAAGCAGGGCATGGGCAGGCTGGTCGGCCTGATCCGCCGTCACGACTGGTCGCTGGGCGCATCGGCACCGGCAGCGCTGATCGTCTCGCCGCCACCATTCTGCGAAACCGATAATGCGGATTTCGCGGCGATGTTCGAAAGCAGGATCGGCGAGTCGAGATTACTCGCGGGTATGTATGCCGATCTCGCCCGCGAACTGGGTTGCGGCTTCTTCGACGCCGGCACCGTTGCGGCAACGACACCGCTCGACGGCATTCATCTGGATGCCGACAACACGCGGGCCATCGGCGAGGCGCTGGCACCGGTCGCCGCCGAAATGCTCGGGCTGTGACGATGGGTGTCGGTACGGTTCAACCCGGCGGCGTGCCGCCGACCAGTTGCGACAGCGCGGCGCCCGCCTGGCTGAGAATGATCAGCACGGCGCCGGCGAGCACGAGACGACTTAGCGCCTTGATCGGCCTGAGCACAATCAGGGCGCGCAGCGCCGAAAGCGCGAACAGGCCCGCGACCGCGAGCCCCGGCAGCCCGACATACCAGGGCAGTTCGGAGATGCGGGCAAGCGTTTCGGCGATCAGAGCGGGCATGGGACGCCTGGAGTTTATTCGCGGCAGCACGGCCGGACGGACCGGCGGGCAGCCGACATAGCAAGGGAACTGACACAATGGCTGATTCCAGTAAAGCCGGCGACGCCACCTATGACGTCCTGATCATCGGCTCGGGCCCCGGCGGCTATGTCGCCGCCGTGCGTGCGGCGCAGCTCGGCCTAAAGACGGCGATCGTCGAACGCGAGCATCTGGGCGGTATCTGCCTCAACTGGGGCTGCATTCCGACCAAGGCGCTGCTGCGCTCGGCCGAGATCTTCGAATACATGCACCGTGCCAAGGAATATGGGCTATCGGCCGACAAGTTCGACTTCTCCGTCACCGAGATCGTCAAGCGTTCGCGCGGCGTATCGGGCCGGCTCAATGGCGGCGTCGGCATGCTGATGAAGAAGAACAAGATCGACGTGATCTGGGGCGAGGCGAAGTTGACCAAGGCCGCGGGCGGCACGGTCGAGGTTTCCGTCGGCAAACCGTCCAAGAAGGCAGTGGAGCCGCAGAACCCGGTCCCGAAGAACATTCTGGGCGAGGGCACCTACAAGGCCAAACATGTCATCGTCGCGACCGGTGCGCGGCCACGCGTGCTGCCCGGCATCGAGCCAGACGGCGAAAAGATCTGGACCTATTTCGAGGCGATGATCCCCAAAGACATGCCGAAATCGCTCGTCGTCATGGGGTCGGGTGCCATCGGCATCGAATTCGCGAGCTTCTACAACGCACTCGGCGCCGACGTGACCGTAGTCGAACTGCTGCCGCAGATCCTGCCGGTCGAGGACGCCGAGATCGCCAAGCTGGCGCGAAAGCAGTTCGAGAAGCAGGGCCTGAAGTTCCTGACCGAAGCCAAGGTCGCCAGGGTCGAGAAGACCGGCAAGGGCATCGTCGCCCATGTCGAGACCAAGGATGGCAAGACGCAGAAGCTCGAAGCCGACAAGCTGATCTCGGCGGTTGGTGTGCAGGGCAATATCGAGAATCTCGGCCTTGAGGCGCTCGGCGTGAAGACTGATCGCGGCTGCGTTGTCATCGACGGCTACGGCAAGACAAATGTCGAGGGCATCTACGCCATCGGCGATGTCGCCGGTCCGCCCATGCTGGCGCACAAGGCCGAACATGAGGGCGTTGTCTGCGTCGAGAAGATCGCCGGCGTCAAAGGCGTGCACCCGACCGACAAGTCGAAGGTCCCCGGCTGCACCTATTGCCACCCGCAGATCGCTTCGGTCGGCCTGACGGAGGCAAAGGCGAAGGAAGCCGGTCACGAGGTCAAGGTCGGCCGCTTCCCGTTCCTCGCCAACGGCAAGGCCATTGCGCTCGGCGAGGACCAGGGTCTGATCAAGACGATCTTCGACGCGAAGACCGGACAATTGCTCGGTGCGCACATGGTCGGCGCTGAAGTGACCGAACTCATTCAGGGATTCGTCGTCGCGATGAACCTTGAGACAACGGAAGAAGAGCTGATGCACACCATCTTCCCGCATCCGACCCTGTCGGAGATGATGAAGGAAAGCGTGCTCGACGCCTATGGCAAGGCGCTCAACTTCTAGCGCGTTTCAACACGGAGGAGCGGCATGGCGCCAAGACACATCATGGCCGCGATCGCCTTCGGCGTCGCAATCGGGCTGATCATGTATTATGTTCTGGGGGGCAATCCCCTGATCCATGTGGCGATTGCAGTAGTAGGCGCGTTCATCGGGGCGTGGTTCGGTACGCGCAACCTGAACAAGTGAAATGGAAACGCGCGCCGTCCGGCTGCGGGCGGGGCGCAAGGAGGGCAAAATGGATTCCAAGGGTCTGATCGTATTTCTGCTCGTCGGCCTCGTCGCCGGCTTTCTGGCAAGCCTCATCGTCGGCGGCGGCGGGCTGGTCTACTTTCTCGTCATCGGCGTGATCGGCGCCTTCGTTGGCGGATTCCTGCTCAGTGCACTCGGTCTCAAGATCGGCACGGGCAACGCCATCGTCAACCAGATCATCACCTCGGCCATCGGCGCCATCGTCGTGGTCATCCTCGCACGGCTGATCGCCTGATCAACCGTCTGAACAGGACATCAACGCATGCAGGACGCATACGGAATCATGGGCATGCCGGGGGTCGGTTTCTTCGGCATGCTCCTCATCGGCGCCATCGCCGGCTGGCTCGCGGAACGCGCGATGAACCGCGATCACGGCCTGCTGACCAACATCCTCGTCGGCATCGCCGGTTCATTCGTCGGCGGCACGCTGGCCGGCCTGGTCGGCATTGAATTCTATGGTTTCCTCGGAAACCTGGTCGTCGCCACGATTGGCGCGATCCTCATTCTCTGGCTGTTCGGCCGCAGCGAAAGCCGTCGCGGAAACGGCTGACCGGACGAACGGCAACTATCTGAAAGGCAGTGCATCGACATGGTGACCGTAGTCGACACCATTGGCGCAAGGAACGGCAATCAGGGTGGCGGGGCAGTGGAACGTCCGCGCCACCCCGAAAAGGCGCATCGCGCCGACAACGCGATTGCGCGCAAGCCTTCCTGGATCCGCGTTAAAGCTGGCGGTTCGCCGGTCTATGAGGAGACGCGGCGCATCGTGAAGGAAAACGCCCTCGTCACCGTGTGCGAGGAAGCGGGCTGCCCCAATATCGGCGAATGCTGGTCGAAGCGCCACGCGACCATGATGATCATGGGCGACACCTGCACGCGGGCCTGCGCCTTCTGCAATGTACGCACCGGCATGCCGGCGCCGCTCGATCCGGCCGAACCGGAGAACGTCGCCACGGCCGTCGCCAAGCTCGGCCTCGAGCACGTCGTCATCACGTCGGTCGACCGCGACGACCTGGACGATGGCGGCGCGCAGCATTTCGTCGAGACCATCCAGGCGATCCGCGCGGCCTCGCCCGGCACGACGGTCGAGATCCTGACGCCAGACTTCCTGCGCAAGGATGGCGCGCTCGAAAAGGTCGTCGAGGCGAAGCCCGACGTGTTCAACCATAACCTGGAGACCGTGCCGTCGAACTATCTGAAGGTCCGGCCCGGCGCGCGCTATTTCCATTCGATCCGGCTGCTGCAGCGGGTCAAGGAACTCGATTCCTCGATCTTCACCAAGTCCGGCATCATGGTCGGGCTGGGCGAAGAACGAAACGAAGTGCTCCAGCTCATGGACGATCTACGCTCCGCGGATGTGGACTTCATGACCATCGGTCAGTACCTGCAGCCGAGCCGCAAGCACCACGAGGTCGTACGCTTCGTCACGCCTGAGGAATTCCAGTCCTACGCCACCATCGCGACCGCGAAGGGATTCCTGCTGGTGTCCTCCAGTCCGCTGACGCGCTCCTCGCACCATGCGGGCGACGATTTCGCCAAGCTCAGGGCCGCTCGGCAGGCCAGGCTAGCCGCCGGCTGAGCGGAAGGCGGTCTTGCCCCAGTTCGAACGGGTTCACCCGGTCCCCTACAGCGCGCGGCAGATGTTCGATCTCGTCGCCGATGTCGAGCAATATCCGCAATTCCTGCCGCTCTGCGAGGCGCTGAGCGTGCGCGAACGTCGTGCGAAGGGGGAGGTCGAACTGCTCGTCGCCTCGATGACCGTTGGTTACAAGGCGATCCGCGAGACCTTCACGACGCGCGTCCTGCTCAATCCGCCCGCGCTCGCCATCGATGTCAGTTATGTCGACGGCCCGTTCAAGCGGCTCGACAATCGCTGGCGCTTCGAGGCGACGGGGGAAACCTCATGCAATGTCCGCTTCGACATCGACTACGAATTCTCGAGCCGGATGCTCTCTCTCGTCATGGGCGCCATGTTCGACACCGCCTTCCGCCGCTTCACCACTGCCTTCGAGGAGCGGGCGAGGGCGGTCTACGGCCCTCCCGCGGGCCCGGCGGCCACGGTCTGAACCATCGTTCCGGCGGAAACGAAAAAACCCGGCTTGTGGCCGGGTTCTTTTCAGGAGGGAGGTAGGAGGAACAGGGTGGTTCAAGCCCTGTCCTGATGAATATGGGGCAATCCCGATCCCGCCGATGTGTCTTTTGTCACACTTGGTGCAGACATGAGAAAAACAGGTGTCAGCCAAGGCAACGCCGGCGGATGCAAGCCACAGAAATGCGAACAAAAGAAAACCCGGCTTGTGGCCGGGTTCTTTTCAGGAGGGAGGTAGGAGGAACAGGGTGGTTCAAGCCCTGTCCTGATGAATATGGGCCATCCCTGCCGCTGCCGATGTGTCTTTTGTCACACCTGGTGCGGACCTGAGAAAAACAGGTGTCAGCCAAGGCTGCGCCGGCGAATGCGAACCACAGAAATGCGGACAAAAGAAAACCCGGCTTGTGGCCGGGTTGTTCTTTTTGGACTGGAGGTCGGAGGTTTCGGGGTGGTTCAGGTCCCGATGAATAATATATGGGTACTGGAATTCCGATTTAAAGTGATTTTTGTCACACCGGCAAAAAAATTTTGTGCCCGGATTTCGTCACCTTGACACCGGCTCTGGCGGTAGCCCGAATCGAAAAAGGCGGGACATGGCCCCGCCTCTCGAAATGCCTCTATCTGCCGCGATCAGCAGGTCTGGACCTTGCGGCGATAGCAGCCCGAATAGGGATCGCAAACCGTCTGGAAGCGCCAGGAGCATTGATAGGCAGGTGCTGAATAGACCGGGACCGGCGCATAGACCGGACCGCTATTGGCGTTGAGCGCACCCGCAATGACGGCGCCGGCGACGACACCACCAAGGAAATGGCCAATCTGATGGGTTGCCTGGGCCGAGCCCGGGGCGGCGGTTGCCAGCACCGCGGCGGTCATACCCGCGACGGCCAGCTTGCGGATCCGGTTGTTCATGCGAAAATCATCCTTGTGGGTTGGCTGTTCCAGAAACCGCCCCCGAATTTCGAAACCTGCGCCAGCTTTACACCATTTCTCGGCAAATGACGAAGCGTTCCGGGCGAGCGTCGTAAACATCCGGCTACGTAATTCGGATCATCACCGTCGACATTCGGCAAACGAAAAGGCGGGCCAGTGGCCCGCCTCGAAAATTCGCTTGGAAACGCTTTCGCACACTAGCAGTAGTACTGAACCTTGCGCCAGCCCCAGCCGGTGTAGGGATCGTAGTACTTTTCGTTGCGCCAGCATACGCGCTGCGGCCGTGCATAGACCGGCGCGGGTGCGTAGCCCGGTCCCGGAGGCGCTGCGTAATAGGGGCGCGGTGCAAGTGCGCCGCCGATGATGGCGCCAACGGCGGCACCGGCGATGAAATGGCCGATCTGGTGTGTGGCCTGGGCGCTGCCGGGCACGGCGGTTGCAAGCAATGCCGCTGCCAGGACGGCAGCCGCGACTTTCCGGAAACGAGTCTTCATGGTTGGCTTCTCCCATTCAATCGACGGTAATCTACCCCGTGCAGAACCGACGATTCAGAGCCCCTTGACTTCATTTACATCACATTTTTTCTATTTGGGATACTCAATAATGCGCTTAAGGCTAACGCGCTCAATCACGCTGCTGCGCCGTCATTGCAGAGGCTCTCGATCAGGCGCAGCGCCGCGCGTACGGTAGCATTGCGCACCGCATCGCGGCCGATATCACCAAAGCGATGCTCTTCCTGCCGGACCATGCCGTCACTGCGCCGCGCGCCCGCGATGTGGACCAGCCCCACCGGCTTTTCCGCGCTGCCGCCGCCCGGTCCGGCGATGCCGGTGACCGAGACCGCGAGATCGGCGTCGGAAAAGCGTATGGCGCCCTCGGCCATGGCACGCGCGACCTCGCTGGAGACGGCGCCATGGCGCTTGATGAGCTCTTCCGGCACACCAATCGCCTCGTGCTTGGCCTCATTGGAATAGGTAACGAAACCGCGTTCGAACACGTCGGATGATCCGGCGACCGACGTCAGCAGCGCGGCGATCAACCCGCCAGTACAGGATTCGGCCGTCGCCAGCTTCATGCCCTTCGCGCGACAGGCGGCGAGGATGGTTTCGGCCAGCGTGTCCAGTCCGCGTTCTAACTGCATGTCAGGCTCCTGCCTTGCCGGCGAGAGCCGGATCGAACACCGCCGTCGCCGTGGCGATCGCCGCAATTCCCTCGCGCCGGCCGACAAACCCGATCGTTTCATTGGTCGTCGCCTTGACGGACACGCGACCGGCTTCGATCCCTGCGATGTCGGCAATTCTGGCGCGCATTGCGTCGCGATGCGGTCCGATCTTCGGCGCTTCGCAGATGAGCGTGACGTCCAGATGCGTGATCGCGCCGCCCGCCGCACGCACCAGATCGACGGCATGGGCCAGGAACCGGTCGGAGGATGCGCCCTTCCATTGCGGATCGGAGGGCGGGAAATGACTGCCGATATCGCCATCGGCGATGGTCGCGAGCAGGGCGTCGGTCAAGGCGTGCAGCCCGACATCGGCGTCGGAATGGCCCGACAGGCCTTGGTCGTGTTCGATCCGCAACCCACACAGCATCACGTGATCGCCGGGGCAGGTCTGATGGACATCATAGCCATTGCCGATTCGCACATCCGGCAGACGGCCGGCAAGCCTGGCGCGGGCAGCATCGAGATCGCCCGCTGTCGTGATCTTCATGTTGTCTCCCTCATGCGGCACGACGACGACGCGCATTCCCGCCCGTTCGGCAACGGCCGCGTCGTCGGTCAGACTGGTAGCGCCAGCGTCCGCCGCCGCGCGATGCGCCGCATAAATCGCTTGATAGTCGAAGACCTGCGGCGTCTGCACGGCAAACAGCCCGTCGCGCGACACGGTTTCGCCGATCGCGCCATAGATATCTGCACGTTTGAGCGTATCGGTCACAGCGCGTCCCGGAATGGCGCCGGTTAGTGGACCTGCGGCAGAAAGCAGTGCGTCGACCAGTTCCGCTTCGACGAAGGGACGCGCGGCATCGTGGATCAGCACCTTGTCCGGCGCGAGCCCGGCCAGCGTTTCCAGCCCCGCCAGCACGCTCTGCTGGCGCGTCGCGCCGCCGATAACCGGCTCGAGCAGTTTGGCAAAAGGCCCGGCGCCGGAAACCACCCGGTCATAGAGATCGCGGTCGTCGCGATGGATCACCACCACAATGTGGTCGATCGCATCATGCCGTTCGAAAGCGCTTACCGACCAGGCAAGCACCGGCAGACCGGCAAGATCGCGATATTGCTTGGGACCGCTTTCGGAGGCGCCCATGCGTTCGCCGCGTCCCGCCGCCACGATCAGGGCTGTATTTCCTGCCAAATTACACCTTCTCGCCGAAGCTTCCCGGGCATTCTCTCCGGGTCATCCCGGTTTCAGACTGAATACCGGTGCTCGCAATGCGCCGACGAACCTCACGCAAGAGGGGTGCGATGCATGGCGAGATTTCACCAAACCGACCGCACTAGTAGACGCGTGTCCTGCCGGTTTCAATGCAATGCGGCGTTCGACACCCGTCATGCCGGTGCGCAAAAAACGCTCACACGCTCAGGTGGTCGTTGCGTCGCATCGCCTTGTGCTGTTTACGATGCTGCGCCAAGCCTCTTGTGCGGTGCATGAAAACTGACTAGTTTGTCGGCAATCAAAAAACTGCCCAAAAAACGCGCATTGGGTATGGCAGAGTCAAACAGCGTTCCAGCCATCATGACGGCAGTGCAACTCCCCCTTGATATTGACGGGATCCGGTTTCGCAACCGCGTTTTCCTGGCGCCCATGTCGGGCGTCACGGATGCGCCGTTTCGCCGGCTCGCCTGGCGTTTCGGCGCGGGCCTCGTGATCAGCGAAATGGTCGCGAGCGAAGCGCTGGTGACCGGTAACACGGAGATGGAACTGAAGGCGCTGTCGGCCGGCCTGCCGGTACATGCCGCCCAGATCGCCGGCCGCGAGGCGCACTGGATGGCGCTCGCCGCCCGCATGGCCGAGGACAATGGCGCCGATCTCATCGACATCAATATGGGCTGCCCGGCCCGGCGGGTGACCACCGGCCTGTCCGGCTCGGCCCTGATGCGCGATCTCGACCATGCGCTTTCGCTCATCGAGGCGACGGTCGGCGCCGTCTCCGTCCCGGTGACGCTCAAGATGCGCCTCGGCTGGGATGCCGACAATCTCAACGCGCCGGAACTGGCCGCGCGCGCGCAAGCCGCCGGAATCCGCATGATCACCGTCCACGGACGCACGCGCTGCCAGTTCTACAAGGGCAAAGCCGACTGGGCGGCGGTGCGCCGCGTCCGCGAGGCGACAGCGCTGCCGCTCGTCGTCAATGGCGACATCGAAGACAGCGCCTCGGCGGATGAAGCACTCGCGCTCTCCGGCGCCGACGCCGCGATGGTGGGCCGCGCCAGCTATGGCGAACCCTGGTTGGCCGGGCATCTGGCGCAGGGCATTTCCGCCCCGCCGGAGAATTTGGTGTCGATCATCCAGGCCCATTACGAGGACATGCTGTCCCATTACGGCCAGTTTCCTGGCCTGCGCCAGGCGCGCAAGCATCTGGGCTGGTATCTGGAAAAGCACGCGCCGCGCACACCGGCCGCACTCAAGCGGGAAATGATGACGGCGACCGCGCCCCGGCAGGTGCTACGCGCGATCGAAGAGGCATTCACGGCACGCGAAGCCGTCAGGAGGGCTGCTTGAGCACCAATGCGAGCGAGAACCGCGACGTCGCCAACGATGCCGGCGAGACTGTCGAGATCGGCGACATGGGGGCAGGGCAGTGCCGACAGGTGCTCGATTCGCTGCCGCACCCGGTTCTGATGGTCAATGTGGAAAATCGGGTCGCCTACGCCAATCTCGCCGCCGAATCCTTCTTTCGTTCCTCGGCGTCCTTCCTGACCCGTTACGATCTCGACCATTTCGTGCCCTTCGGCAGCCCCGTGCTGACCCTGGTCGAGCAGGTTCGCCTCGCCGATTCCTCGATCAACGAATACAAGGTCGACATCTCCTCGCCGCGCATCGGCAAGGAGAAGGTCGTCGACGTCTACGCCTCGCCGGTGATCGACCAGCCCGGCGCCGTAGTGCTGATGTTCCAGCCGCGCACCATGGCCGACAAGATCGACCGGCAACTGACCCACCGCGGCGCGGCGCGCACGGTTATGGGCCTTGCCGCCATGCTGGCGCACGAGATCAAGAACCCGCTGTCGGGCATTCGCGGCGCGGCGCAACTGCTGGAGATGTCGGCAAGCGACGATGACCGCTCGCTCACCCGCCTGATCACCGATGAGGCCGACCGGATCGTCAAGATTGTTGACCGCATGGAGGTCTTTTCCGACGAGCGGCCGATCGAACGGGCGCCGGTGAACATCCATTCGGTTCTGGAACACGTGAAAAAGCTCTCGAGATCGGGTTTCGCGCGTTCGATCCGGATTTCGGAAGAATACGATCCGTCGCTGCCGCCGGTCTACGGCAACCGCGACCAGCTCATCCAGATCTTCCTGAACCTGGCGAAGAACGCTTCCGAAGCCCTCGCAGACACGCCGGACGCCGAAATCGTCTTCTCGACGGCGTTTCGGCCAGGCATCCATCTGTCAGTGCCGGGTTCGAGCGAAAAGGTGTCGCTGCCGCTGGAATTCTCCGTACGAGACAACGGGCCGGGCGTGCCCGACGAGATACGCTCCTACATTTTCGACCCCTTCGTGACGACCAAGACCAACGGTTCCGGGCTGGGCCTGGCGCTGGTGGCCAAGATCGTCGGCGACCATGGCGGCGTGATCGAATGCGATTCGGAACCGAGAAAGACGGTGTTTCGCATCCTCCTGCCGGCATGGCGCGGAGAGGTGGTCGAGTTCAACGATGCGGAGGACGCAACCCCCACGACTGAGGAACTGGAATGAGCAAGGGACTGGTGCTCGTCGCCGACGATGACGCAGCCATCCGCACGGTGGTCAATCAGGCATTGTCGCGCGCCGGCTACGAGGTTCGCGTAACCTCCAACGTCGCAACGCTGTGGCGATGGGTGTCTGCCGGCGATGGTGACCTCGTGATCTCGGACGTCATCATGCCGGATGGCGATGCGTTCGAACTGCTGCCGCGTATCCGCCGCCTGCGGCCCGACCTGCCGGTCGTCGTCATGAGCGCGCAGAACACTTTCATGACCGCGATCAAGGCGTCCGAAAAGGGCGCCTACGAATATCTGCCCAAGCCGTTCGACCTTCAGGAACTGATCGCCATTGCCGGGCGCGCGGTATCCGAGCCGAGGCGCAGCCCGCGCGAACGCGAACAGCAGGAAGGCGGCGACCGCATGCCGCTGGTCGGCCGTTCCCAGGCGATGCAGGAGATCTACCGCGTTCTGGCGCGGCTGATGCAGACCGATCTGACGCTGATGATCACCGGCGAATCCGGCACCGGCAAGGAACTGGTCGCCCGCGCGCTGCACGATTACGGCAAGCGCCGCAACGGGCCGTTGGTGGCGATCAACATGGCCGCCATCCCCAAGGATCTGATCGAATCGGAACTGTTCGGCCACGAAAAGGGCGCGTTCACCGGCGCGCAGCATCGTTCTTCCGGCCGCTTCGAACAGGCCGAGGGCGGCACGCTGTTCCTCGACGAGATCGGCGACATGCCGATGGACGCCCAGACACGGCTGCTGCGGGTACTCCAGCAGGGCGAGTACACCACCGTCGGCGGGCGCACGCCGATCCGCACCGATGTCCGGATCGTCGCTGCGACCAACAAGGACCTTCGCATCCTGATCAATCAGGGCCTGTTCCGCGAGGATCTGTTCTATCGCCTCAACGTCGTGCCGCTGCGCCTGCCGCCTTTGCGCGAACGCACGGAGGACATTCCCGACCTCGCCAACCATTTCCTGGCATTGGCCGAGAAGGACGGGCTTGCCTCCAAGCAGATCGAGCCGCGCGCCATCGACATCCTCAAGCACTATCGCTGGCCGGGCAATGTGCGCGAACTCGAGAACCTTATTCGCAGATTGCTGGCGCTTTATCCGCAGGAAGTGATCACGGCGGAGATCGTCGAGCAGGAACTGCGCGGCAACGATCCTTTCGCGACCAGCGCGCCGCCCGAGACCGGCGGGGCTCCCACCGACATCGCCAGCGCAGCCGAAGCGTGGCTTGCGGATTACTTCTCGGGTTACGGTACCGATCTGCCGCCGCCGGGACTCTATCACAGGGTCTTGCGCCAGATGGAAGTGCCGTTGATCTCGGCTACTCTGGCCGCGACTCGCGGCAATCAGCTCAAGGCGGCCGATCTGCTGGGGCTCAACCGCAACACATTGCGCAAGAAGATTCGCGAGCTCGACATCCAGGTCATCCGCTCAATTCGTTGATCTCCAAGCCCAATTTTACGTCCGCCTTTGATCGTTCAGGCGGTTGACTGGTTGTTTCATTCTTGCCACATTCGTGTTGCACTGATGCAACGGCTCGGCTGTCCTTGAGGTAGCCCGGTGACTGTTCCGGCAGTCGCGCCACGCATGCAACAACCCAGCCAACAGGCAGACACAATGGCCGCCAGCCTTGCCGCTTCCGACGCTGACGACAGCAGTGGATTGACGGGCGAGGGCAAGGCCGCGCTTCCGGAAGCACCGGCGAGTGTGAGGCGCGGCGAACGCGATGGCATGTCGCGCATGCTGGGTTTTGCCGCGACCATCGCGCTGATCATCACCGGCACCGCGACCTTCCTCATCCTGATCGGTCTTGCGCCCATCTCGCCGACCGATTCTGTCGTCGCCAGCGCGCTGGCGATCAATTCCATCCTGGCGCTGATCGTGGTCATCCTGATCGTGCGCGAGGTCTGGATCATCCTTCAGGCCAGGCGAAAGGGCAGGGCGGCTGCACGCCTTCATGTGCGCATCATCGGACTGTTCGCGCTGGTCGCCGCCATTCCCGCCATCCTGGTCGCCATCGTCGCCTCGATCACGCTCGATGTCGGCCTCGACCGCTGGTTCGAACTCAGGACCAAGCAGATTGTCGCCTCCTCGGTGAGTGTCGCCCGCGCCTATATGGACGAGAGCCGGCGCGTGCTGACTGGCAACACGGTGTCCATGGCGGCCGATCTCGATCGTTCGCGCCAGATCTACAGCCTCGACCGGCAGGGCTTCCAGAACCTGCTGACGCTGCACGCCAAGGGAAGGGGCTTCCTCAAGGCCGATCTGCTACGGCGCGACGGCACGCTCATCGTCGGCGCTGAGATCGATACCGATCTCGAACTGCCCAAGGCCATCGACGAATTCTTCACCGCCGCCGATTCTGGCGATCCCGTCGCCATCCCGCCGGGCAACACGAATTTCATCGGCGCGATGTTCAAGCTTCGAGAGATACCCGACGCCTATCTCTACACGATCATGTCGCTCAGGCCCGAGGTCGTGCAGGCACTGCGGCAGATGGAGGCGAACACGGCGGAATATGCCGGCCTGGAGCGCAATCGATTCCGGGTCCAGCTGGCCTTTGCCGTCCTCTATGTCGGCGTCTGTCTGATCGTGCTCCTGGCGGCGATCTGGATGGGCATATCGGTCGCCGACCGGTTCGTGTCGCCGATCCGAAGGCTGATCACCGCCGCCGACGCGGTCAGTTCCGGCGATCTCGACGTACGCGTCGGCACGCTCCACACCGAAGGCGATCTCAAGAACCTGTCCGATACGTTCAACGTGATGATCTCCGAACTGAAACACCAGCGCGACGAGATCCTGACGGCCAAGGACGACATCGCACAGCGCGCGCGCTTCACGGAAGCCGTGCTCGCGGGCGTCAGCGCCGCCGTGATGGGCGTCGACGTGGAAGGTCGCGTCACCATCGCCAACCGTGCCGCACTGCCGCTCCTGGAGGCCCAGCAGGCCGAGGGTGTCAGCCTGCAGTCGATCGCGCCGGAACTGGATGAGGTTTTCAAACGGGCGCGCGCTTCGGGACGCCCGGAATATCGCGAGCAGATCACCACCTGGCGCGACGGCAAGGAAAGCACGCTCAACGTTCAGGTCACAGTCGAGCAGGAGGGCGAGAACCTCTTCGAGGAGGACGGAACGCCGGCGCATTCCTTCGTCATTACCATCGACGACATCACCGACCTCGTTGCCGCCCAGCGCAACACGGCATGGTCGGATGTCGCCCGCCGCATCGCCCACGAGATCAAGAACCCGCTCACCCCGATCCAGCTTTCCGCCGAGCGCATCCGCCGCCGCTACGGCAAATACATCACCGAGGATCGCGAGATCTTCGACCAGTGCACGGACACCATCGTCCGCCAGGTCGGCGATATCGGCCGCATGGTCGACGAATTCTCATCTTTCGCGCGCATGCCCAAGCCGACCATGGAGCCGGGAAATCTGTCCGAAACGCTTTCCGAAGCGGTGTTCCTGCAGAAGGTCGGCCTGCCGGAAATAGAGTTCGTCACCGATCTCGGCAAGGAACCGCTCAAGGCCTTCTTCGATGCACGGCTGATGTCGCAAGCCTTCATTAACGTCATCAAGAATGCCGCCGAAGCCATTGAATCCAAAGATTCAGCCGGCAAGGAAAAGGGACGTATCGAGGTGCGTGCGCGGCGCAAGGGCGCGCGCCACATCATCGAGGTGATCGACAATGGCAAGGGCCTGCCCAAGGAAAACCGGCAGCGCCTGCTCGAGCCCTACATGACGACGCGCGACAAGGGCACCGGCCTTGGCCTGGCAATCGTGCGCAAGATACTGGACGACCATGGCGGCAGCATCGAACTGCTGGATGCGCCTGCCGTCGCCAAGGGCGGCCATGGCGCCATGGTGCGGCTGATCCTGCCGGCGGGCGAACGCCCGGCCAGGCGACCGGTCGAGACGTCCGGCAACGATAACAAAGAACAGTCGAAAAAGCCGGTTGAGCCGGCCGGGAGTGAGTAAGATATGGCATCGGATATTCTGATCGTCGACGATGAACAGGACATTCGCGACCTGGTCGCCGGCATTCTGGAGGACGAAGGCCACGAAACGCGCACGGCGGGCGACGCCGATTCTGCACTTGCCGCCATCGCCGCGCGTCGGCCCTCGCTGATCTTCCTCGACATCTGGCTCCAGGGTTCGCGCCTTGACGGGCTGGAAATCCTGGCCGAGATCAAGAACCAGCACCCCGAAGTGCCGGTGGTGATGATTTCCGGCCACGGCAACATCGAGACCGCGGTATCGGCCATCAAGTCCGGCGCCTACGACTACATCGAAAAGCCATTCAAGGCCGACAGGCTGGTGCTGATCGCCGAGCGTGCGCTCGAAGCTTCCAGCCTGAAGAAGCAGGTCCGCGAACTGCAGGAAAAGAGCACCGACATGCCCGAACTGATCGGGCATTCGCCGGCGATGAACACGCTGCGCCAGACCATCGACAAGGTGGCGCCGACCAATAGCCGGATCATGATCATCGGTTCTTCCGGCTCCGGTAAGGAACTGGTGGCGCGCACGATCCACCGCCTCTCGCACCGCGCCAGCGGTCCGTTCGTCGTGGTCAACGCCGCCGCGATCACGCCCGAGCGCATGGAAGTGGAACTGTTCGGCACTGAAGCCACCAACGGCAGCGGACGCAAGGTCGGCGCGCTGGAGGAAGCCCATCGCGGCACACTCTATATCGACGAAGTCGCCGACATGCCGCGCGACACGCAGAACAAGATCCTGCGCGTCCTGGTCGACCAGCAATTCGAACGCGTCGGCGGCTCGAACCGGGTCAAGGTCGACGTCCGCGTACTTTCGTCGACGGCGCGCGATCTCGAGGCGCTGATCGGCGAGGGGGCTTTCCGCGAGGATCTCTTCCACCGCCTCGCCGTGGTGCCGCTGCGCGTGCCGCCGCTCGCCGAACGCCGCGAGGATGTGCCCCAGCTCGTCGAGGCCTTCATGGAACAGATCGAGCGCCAGACCGGCATTCGCGACTGCCGCATCGGCGACGACGCCATGGCAGTGCTCCAGGCGCATGAATGGCCGGGCAACATCCGCCAGTTGCGCAACAATATCGAGCGACTGATGATCCTCTCGCGCACCGAGCCGGGCACGGTGATCAGCGCGGACATGCTGCCTTCCGAGATCGGCGAGATGCTGCCCAACCCCGGCGGCGCGGGTTCCGAGCATATCATGGCGCTGCCGCTCAAGGACGCGCGCGAGGCCTTCGAGCGCGACTATCTGGCAGCCCAGGTGGCGCGTTTCGGCGGAAACATCTCGCGTACGGCGGAATTCGTTGGTATGGAACGCTCCGCGCTGCATCGGAAGCTGAAGATGCTCGGCCTCTACGACCGCAGGCGCAAAAGCGGAGCCGAAGAGGCTTCCCAGGCCTGACCTGAGAAGCCCGCAAACGGAACGGAGACACGATGCGTGTCGTCATCTGCGGTGCCGGCCAGGTCGGCTACGGTATCGCCGAAAGACTGGCCGCCGAGAACAACGACGTCTCGGTGATCGATTCCTCGCCGGAACTCGTCCAGAACATCCAGGACCGTCTCGACGTTCGCGGCCATGTCGGCCACGGCTCGCACCCCGATGTGCTGGCCCGCGCCGGCGCCGAGCAGGCCGACATGATCATCGCGGTCACGCTCTATGACGAGGTCAACATGGTGGCCTGTCAGGTCGCCCACTCGCTGTTCAACGTGCCGACCAAGATCGCGCGCATTCGTGCCCAGAGCTATCGCCAGCCGCACTGGCAGAACCTGTTTTCGCGCGACCATATGCCGATCGACGTGATCATTTCTCCGGAAATCGAGGTCGGCGACGTCGTGCTCCGCCGCATTGCACTGCCCGGCGCCAGCGATGTCGTGCTGTTCGCCCATGAGCGTATCGCCATGGTGGCGATCGACTGCGACGAGAATTGCCCGGTCATCGATACGCCACTGTCGCAATTGTCGGAGCTGTTTCCCGATCTGCGCGCCACCGTCACCGGCATATGGCGTGACAACCAGATGTTCGCGCCCAAAAGCTCTGACCAGATCAAGCTCGGCGACATCGCCTATGTGATCGCCGAGCGCGGACAGCTCCGCCGCACGCTGTCGATCTTCGGCAAGGAGCGCCCCGAAGCCTCGCGCATCGTCATCGCCGGTGGCGGCAATATCGGGCTTTACCTCGCCCGCCGCATCGAGGAGCGCATGGCGGGTGCGCGCGTCAAGGTCATCGAGGCTTCGCGCGAAAAGGCGATCAAGATGGCCGACCAGCTCAAGCGCACCGTGGTCCTGCACGGCAGCGCGCTGGACGAGCAGATGCTGGCGGAGGCCGGCATCGCCAATGCCGACATGATGGTGTCGATCACCAATGACGATCAGGTCAACATCCTGTCGCTGGTGCTCGCCAAAAAGCTTGGCTGCAAGAACACGCTCGCGCTGCTCAACAATGTCGGCTACCACGGCTTCACCCGCTCGCTCGGCATCGACGATTATGTGAATCCGCGCACGGTGACGATCTCCCGCATCCTTCAGCACGTGCGCAGGGGCCGCATTCGCGGCGTCTACTCGCTCCAGAACGGCGCGGCCGAGATCATCGAGGCCGATGCGCTCGACACCTCGCCGCTGGTCGGCAAGCCACTGCGCGAGCTCGATCTGCCGAACGGCATCCGGATTGGCGCCATCTACCATGACGACAAGGTGATCCAGCCGACCGGCGACGTTGTAATCCGACCGAAAGACCGCGTGGTCATGCTGGCGCTGAACGAGCGCGTGCGCCAGGTCGAGCAGATGTTCCGCGTCAGCCTCGAATTTTTCTGATCTGTTCGGCCACTTGCACAAGACAAACGAGCGTGTTCGCATGCCGAAATCAGCCCCGGATTTGGCTGCTTAAACGGCTGCCGGCGCCAATGTGGCGCCTAATAATTGTATCGATTTAAACCAAGCTCTTGAAATAGCCCGACTTCGCCACCTATAAATGCCTAGCTGGCGGCGCGAGACTTCGCTTTGTGTGTGTGGGGAAGTCGGCAGGAACTGATTTATCCCGAAAAAGACGGGGTACGCTGTCGGTTCAATGGGGGCGAACTCCCCACAAGAGGCGGAGAACCGAACAAACATGGCTGAAAGGTCACAAAATCTGCAGGACACTTTCCTCAATCATGTCCGCAAGCAGAAGATTCCGCTCACGATTTTTCTGGTAAACGGGGTGAAATTGAACGGGGTGGTCACCTGGTTCGATAATTTCTGCGTGTTGCTCAAGCGTGATGGCATCGGCCAGCTTGTATACAAGCACGCGATTTCAACCATCATGCCCTCGCAGCCGATCAATCTGGGCGACACGGGGGGCGAAGAGGGCTCCGATTGAGCGAAGTTGAACGGGGTTCCAAATCCCGGTTTCAGTGGCAGGCCGAGGAAAACGCCCGGCCCGAACGTGCGCTCATCATCGTCCCCGACCTCAAGGGCAGGGCGGCGACCGATGATGCGCCGAACACCCGCTCGGGTGACGCACGTGTGGCGGAAGCCGAAGGGCTCGCACGCGCCATCTCTCTGGACATCGCCGGTTCGGGCCTCGTCGCGCTGAAAGCCGTCAAGCCGGGCACGCTGTTCGGCAAGGGCAAGATCGACGAGATCGCCGGCATGGTGAAGGCCGACGAGGTTGGTCTCGTCATCGTCGATCACGCGCTCACGCCCGTGCAGCAGCGCAATCTCGAAAATGCCTGGAACTGCAAGGTGCTGGACCGAACCGGGTTGATCCTCGAAATCTTCGGCGAACGCGCGCGCACCAAGGAAGGCCGGCTGCAGGTCGAACTCGCCCACCTCAACTATCTGAGGGGCCGTCTGGTGCGGCAATGGACCCATCTGGAGCGCCAGCGCGGCGGCCTTGGCAAGACCGGTGGCCCCGGCGAGACCCAGATCGAGGCTGACAGGCGCCTGCTGCAGGAGCGCATCCTGCGGCTTGAGAAGGATCTGGAGAAGGTCAAGCGCACCCGTCATCTGCATCGCGCGAAGCGCAAGAAGGTGCCGACCCCGGTGGTTGCGCTGGTCGGTTATACCAATGCCGGCAAGTCGACCCTGTTCAACCATCTGACCGGCGCCGGCGTGATGGCGAAGGACCTGCTGTTCGCAACACTCGACCCGACACTGCGTCGCCTGACGCTGCCGCAGGGCAGGGAGGTGATCATCTCCGATACGGTCGGCTTCGTCTCCAACCTGCCGACAACGCTCGTCGCCGCCTTCCGCGCGACGCTGGAAGAGGTGATAGAGGCCGACCTCATCCTGCATGTGCGCGACATCGCCGATCCCGAAAGTGCTGCGCAGGCCGACGACGTCTATGCGGTGCTCGAGCAGATCGGCATCGAGGCCGGCGGCCATTCACGCGTCATCGAGGTCTGGAACAAGATCGACCTGCTGCCGGAGGACACGCGCGAGGCGCTGCGCGGCCGAAGCGAGGAGGGCGCCATCCTGGTTTCAGCCGTCACCGGCGAGGGGACCGATGCCTTGCTGGCTGGCATCGAGCAGGAAATCGGCCGCGACGACAACGTCTTCGACATCCATCTCGACATCTCCGATCTGGGCGAACTGCCCTGGATCTACGAGCATGGCCATGTGATCGAACGCCATGACGAGGCGGACGGCTCGGTCGACATGAAGGTACGCGTGACACCGGCCGAGCGCGGCGCGTTCATCAGATTCAAATAGTTAAATCCCGTGTTTTGCGAACGTGCGGATGGGCCCTTGCGCATGCGGCACACTCAGGCAATTGACCATATTTCGCGATACTTCTTGTTTTGTGCGCAACCTATGTGTGTATATTGTTATTCAAAGTAACGGTGGTTGTCATGAAGTATCTATTCGCAATTCTCGCACTGCTTGCGTTTACAGTGCCCCAGGCGGCTTTTGGGCATGGTGGCGGTTGTCGCAAGAGTTCTCCGCCCGGCCAGTGTTGCCACATGGATAACCGGGCCGGGTCCGTGCACTGCCACTGATTACGAGTGCCAGCACTCCACCACGTTGTTTGCTGTCACCTGTTGGACGGGTTCTTCGCCTCGACCCATAGCGCTTCCATCGTGTCGAGATCGGCGGTTTCCATCGTGTGGCCGGTGCGTTCGATGTTCTGCTCGATATAGCCGAAACGGCTGCGGAACTTCTCGTTGGCGGAGCGCAGCGCACCGTCGGGATCGACCTTGAGGTGGCGCGCCAGATTGGCGACGGCGAACAGCAGATCGCCGATCTCGTCGTGCAGGCGCTCAGGCACGGCTTCTTCCATCTCGGCCTCGACCTCGTCCAGTTCCTCGCGGATCTTGGCAATCACGGCCTTCGGGTCGTTCCAGTCGAAACCGACCTTGCCGGCTTTCGCCTGCAGCTTGACGGCCTGCATGAGAACGGGCAGGGCGCGCGGCACGTCATCCAGCAGGCCGGAACGTTCCTCGCCCGTCAGGCCGTTGGCCCGCCGCTCCTCGGCAATTTCGGCCTTTTCTTCCGACTTGATGCGTTCCCAGGCGCCCTTTGCCATGCCCGCCGAACGCGCTTCCTCGTCACCGAAAACATGCGGGTGACGCCGGATCATTTTCGTCGTGACGGCCTCGACGACATCGCCGAAATCGAACAGGCCTTCTTCCTGGGCCATGCGCGCATGGTAGACCGACTGCAGCAGCAGATCGCCCAGTTCGAGCTTCAGTTCGGCCATGTCGCCACGCTCGATGGCGTCGGCGACCTCATAGGCTTCCTCGATCGTGTAGGGCGCGATCGACTTGAAATCCTGTTCTAGATCCCAGGGACAACCGGTCACCGGCGTGCGCAGTGCGGCCATGATCTCGATGAGGCGGGAAATATCGCGGGAAGGGGTCATGGGATAGCCGATTGCAGATGCTGAAGAACGAAGCCCGGTGGGGCAATGCCTTTATCCGCGATCCGGCCGAATCCGACAACCGCTACGAAGCAGGGAAACAGCGAATGCGCACAAACGAGACATCCTCGCGGCTGGTGATGATCTCCGGCTGCTCGGGCGGCGGAAAGTCCAGCCTGCTGGCTGAACTCGCGGGTCGCGGCTACGCGACTGTACCCGAACCGGGCCGGCGCATCGTGGCGAAAGAAACCGATCCCGACAGTCCGAGATTGCCTTGGAACGACCTCGGCACCTTCGCACGCGCAGCGCTGGACATGGCATGCGTGGATCACGAGCGGGCCTCGAATCAGAAAGGCATCGTGTTCTTCGACCGCGGGGTCGTCGACGCCATGACCGCGCTCGAAAAGGCCGACGGCGTTCCGTTATCCGCAGAACTCGCGGATCGGTATCGATACGATGACCGCATGTTCCTGGCGCCGCCATGGCCGGAGATTTTCACCAACAATGCAGAGCGTCGCCACGGCTTTCATGCGGCGGTCGATGAGTATGAACGCCTCACAGCAGCCTATGCGAAACTCGGATATGAGTGCCGTCTGCTACCGCGTACGAGCATCACGGGACGCGCGGACGTCATCCTGGAGTGGCTGGAGCAGGCGGGTGGATGAGAGCGCGGCGATAGGTCCGGACTCGCGCCACGAACCCATATCCAAGCGCATCAAGCAAGATCGCATAAGATATATTATGGAATTTTATTGTTATATGTGGTTATGAGATAAACGACGCATGCCACTGAAGTCATGTAGCAATCCATCTTGTGTCCGAGGCTGCCCCGCATCCTCATGGATCACCCAGGCTGGCCACCATGCGCATCGCCCATCGCACGAAACCATCTCTACAATAACCGCAATTCCAGTACCCGTGAACAAATTGCCCCATGCCGAGTGATCAAGTACTGAGCCATCCGCAATTCGCTGTACACGAACGAGCGCGCTGAACTTTCATACGTTCACAGCGTCGACCATCTGCGTGCAACTCAATTGCCGCTGTCACGCTCACGGCCTAAACACATCACCTGTACCACCCAAGCCATTGGCACTCGACGTGATGAAGGCATGCGACGCAATAGCCAGAGCGAACTGGTGAACCTCGATGGTTAACACGTGCGGATTGTCGAAAAATGCCGTCCGGTCGCAAATGTGCGTTTCGTCACAACCATGTGAGGCAGTTCGTCTATGCTTGCACGCGTTTGCGGAATGTTAGCACACTCCGTATAAATCGGCCGTGGGCCAATCATCGGGAGCTGGGATGAGCCATGCGCACACGATCTTTCTTCGCACCGCATTTCGCAACCGTGGCAGCCGCCGCGCTGACGGGCAGCCTGGCGCTGGCGCCATCGGCGCAGGCGACCGACGAAGCCGCAAGCACGTCGAACAGCCCTGACGAAACGCTACAGATCGTCGTCTCGCTGAACGATCAGCAATTGCAGCTCTATCGCGGCGAGGAAGTGATCTATTCCACGCGCGTCTCCTCGGGCAAACCCGGTCATTCCACGCCGACCGGCATTTTCTCCATCCTCGAGAAGCGCCGCCATCATCGCTCCAACATCTATTCCAACGCGCCCATGCCCTACATGCAGCGGCTGACCTGGTCAGGCGTGGCGCTGCATGAATCCAATTCCGTGCCGAGCTATCCGGCATCGCATGGCTGCGTGCGCATGCCGCGCAAGAACGCCGCCGAGATGTTCCAACTGACGCATGTCGGCCTGCCCGTCGTCGTCAGCCGCGAAGCCATGGCGCCGAAGCCGATCATCGACGCGAACCTGCCGCAGCCGGCGCTGTCGCGGCCCTATGATGCGACGCTCGACCAGTGGCGCGTGCTCGTGGACAATGCCGGTGTCCGCCTGACCAAGAACTTCGCCCACAAGATTTCGACGGCCGCCCTGCTCTATCCGGTACGCGACAAGATCGGCTTCGACCGCAAGCCGTCCGGCGAGCCACTGCGTGTTCTGATCACACGCCGTTCGCAACGGGAGATTACCGCCAGCGTCCAGCAATTGCTCAACCGGCTGGGCTATGAGGCCGGACCGGTCGATGGCCTGGCCGGCACGGCAACGGCCGCCGCCGTCAAGGCTTTCCAGACCGATCACGAGATGGACGAAAACGGCGTCATCTCGCCGGAATTCACCAAGGCGCTATACGCCGAGGCTGGCCAGACGCAGCCGGAAAACGCGCAGATCTATGTCCGGCGCAAATTCGAGATGCTGTTCGACGCACCGATCTCCATCGACAAGCCCGAAATGCCGCTCGGCACCCATCTGCTCACCGCCACGCGCTATGACGCCGACAAGCTGAAGACCGACTGGCTGGCGATGACGATGGACAACCAGCTGCCAAAGGTCACGCGGGCCTATTTCAACATTGACGAGGCCGCCTCCGACGAAACCGCCGTGCACGAGGCGCTGGCGCGCATCAACATCCCGCAGGATGTCGCGCTGAAGATCGCGCGCATGCTCACCCCGGGCTCCACGATCACCATTTCCGACACCGGGCTGAGCCAGACCGGCTGGAAGACCGACTTCCGCGTGTTCACCAAACCCGGCCGCAAGGCCTGACGCGAACGGCACAACCGATACGCGACGCGCCCGCCGGTTTCTTGCCGCCGGGCGCGTTTTTTGTATGCTCACTCAGGGGCGTGACTGATTCTTCAGGAGGAATCACATGCACGCTGTGATGCGGACCATTCTGATCGTTGCCATCGCTGGCCTTGCGGCACAGGCGCACGCGCAGTCGCGCCCGGAGCATTTGGATCGCACTGAGCGCCGCGCAGCGCTCGAGGGCATCGAACTCTTCGTCTCGCCGGCCGAAGGCATGCTGTTCATGTCACGCAACGGCCGGTTGCTCGCCGCAGGCGCGCTTGCCGAAACGGGATCGATGGCAAGAAACACGCCTTATGGTGGCGGCTATCAGGTCTATGAGGAATGCGTGCCGGGCTATGGCTGCCGCACGGTCGGGGATTATGGCGATCCGTATTACGCGCCCGGCTATGCCGATTATGGTGGCGGTTACAGTGGTTACGGCCTGCCGGACATCGTGCTGTCCGGTCGTGACCTCACGCTGAAACCGGTCACGCATGCCAGCCTTCCATTGTCCCAGGCTGGTCCGAACCCGGACATCACAATGGACCACTGGCGGATACGCTATGAGCGTACCGGCCGGCTCGACACCAACCCCTCGCCGCTCATCTCCACCGCCGCCATGCTCGCCCCGGTCGCCGGGGTCGATCCCGTGACGACCGCAAGCGTCGACGCCTCGGCGCAACCGTCGGGTCCGGTCGAGATCGCGATCGTCCGACGCAATGCGCGCGAGGCCACGGCCGATATCCAGAAGCTGCTCAACGCCATGGGCCACGACGCCGGCCGTCCGGACGGTCTGGCGGGCCGCAACACCGAGGCAGCGATTCGCCGGTTCCAGGCCGCGCGCGGCATCGAGGTCACCGGCAGGCTGACGGCCAGCCTCGTCGATGCGATCTATCTGGCCGCGGACAAGAAACTGCCGGCCACCGGCACGATCACCGTGCGTCGTCGCGGCAAGCTCCTGCTCCAATCTCCAGTCGACATCGACGACGATACCGCTGCCAGTTCAGACACCGCGGACAACGACGCGCGCGCCAAACGCGATGATGACAGGAAAGGCGCATTAGGCACCCACCTGTTCACACAAACCGGCAAGGCATCCGGCTGGCAACTCTTCACCCTGTCGAAGGACAATGCCGCCTTCGCCGGCGAGATTTTCGGCTATACGGGCAAACAGGCGCATGAGGCAGCCGCCGCGCAGGCCCTGTCACGCATTCATCTGCCGGCTGAAATCCGCGCGAAGCTCGCCGCGCTGGCCGTTCCCGGCTCCACGCTCAGTCTCTCCGACGAGCGCCTGCCCGATCCGTCAAGCCGAAGATATTAGGAATTCAGTCCTCGAACTCGAAGGTCAGACCGTCATAGGCCGGTTCGACATGATCGGGCGTTTCGAGCTGCACCGTCTCGTAGTCGAGCGGGATATGCATGTGCGTTAGCACCGCGTGGCGCGGCGCGAGCTTTCCGATCCATTCCAGCGCCTGTCCGAGCGAGAAATGGCTCAGATGAATGCGGTACTGCAGTGCGTCGACGATCCACACATCGAGATCGGCCAGCAATGACTGGCTTTCCTCCGGAATGTCGGAGACGTCTGGCGAATAGCACAGACCGCCCTTCCGTGCCGCCAGATCGCCGGCGAAACGAAAGCCCAGAGAATGGATCGGCCCGTGCACCTGGTCGACGGGCAGCGCCTCGACAGGCCCGCCCGGCCCGTCGATCCGCACGATTTCGCCGGGACGGATTTCATTGGCCTCAAGGATCGGCGGATAGATCGACCCGGTGGGCTGCTCGTAGCAATAGCCGAAACCTTCGCGCAGACGCTGCAGCGTCATGGCGTTGGCATAGGTCTGGATGCGTGCGCGCTGGATGAGCGCGTATTGGCGCAAATCGTCGATGCCATGGACATGGTCGGCATGGGGATGCGTGAACAGCACGCCGTCGAGACGCTGGACCCCGGCCATCAGCATCTGCTCGCGCATGTCCGGGCTGGTGTCGACCAGTACCGTGGTCGTGCCCCCCGGGCCGAAACGCTCGACCAGAAGCGAACAGCGACGGCGCCGGTTCTTCGGATTGTTCGGGTCGCAAGCACCCCACTCGCCATTGATGCGCGGCACACCGGGCGAGGAGCCGCAGCCCAGAATGGTGAAGCGATAGCTCACGCGGCGTTGTCCGCGCCGGGTACCTTCGAGAACAGGCGGAAGAAATTCTCCGTCGTCGTCGCGGCGATTTCTTCCTCGCTCACGCCGCGCGTCTCGGCCAGCACCCGGGCCGTGTTGACGACATAGGACGGCTCGTTGCGCTTGCCCCGATAGGGTGGCGGCGCGAGATAGGGCGAGTCGGTCTCGACCAGCAAGCGGTCAGTCGGCAGATCGCGGGCAATGTCGCGGATGTCCTGCGACCGCCCGAAGGTCAGGATGCCGGAAAACGAGACATAGCCGCCGAGTTCGATGCCAGTTTCCGCCAGCGCGCGTCCGGACGAAAAGCAATGCAGGATGAACGGAAACGCCCCCTTCCCGGTCTCCTCGGTCAGGATCTCGGCCATGTCCTCGTCGGCGTCCCGCGAATGGATCACCAGCGGCAACCCGGTCTCGCGCGCCGCCGCGATATGGTTGCGGAAGCCCTCCGCCTGCGCCTCGCGGGGCGAATATTCGTAGAAATAGTCGAGCCCCGCCTCACCGATGGCGACCACCTTGGGATGGTCGGTCAGCTTCACCAGATCGGCTATCGCGACGTCGAGTTCCTTGTCGGCGCGGTGCGGATGCGTGCCGACGGAACAGTAGACATCGTCGAAGCGCTCGGCGATGGCGAGCACCTGTGGAAACTTCTTCACCCGCGTCGAGATTGTCACCATGCGTCCGATCCCGGCGTCGCGCGCGCGCTGGACGATCTCGTCCAGCTCCTCGGCGAAGTCTTCGAAATCGAGATGGCAATGGGAATCGACGAGCATAGGTCTTTCTTTGCCGGTTGGCGTGGTGATGTCCACCCTGGTGCCTGCGGTCAGCCTTCCTTTTCCGGCTCCACATAACGCGGGAAAACGCCCGACGGCGCCGGCAGTTCGGTGCCCGGCGTCAGCGCATGCGTTTCGACCAGCGTGGCGAAGGCGCGTGCGTCCTCGGCAACCGACAGCAGGTCGAGCAGCTTGCCGCCGCTAACCGGCATGACCGGCTGCGCCAGGATCGCGACGATACGGATCACCTCAGCCGTGGTCCACAGCACGGTTGCCATGCGCGCCGGATCGGTCTTCTTCAGCGCCCAGGGCTCGCTCGCCGCGAAATAGCGGTTGGCCTCCGCGACCACCGTCCAGACTGCATCGAGATATTTGTGGATCTGCTGGCCGTCCATCTCGGCCCGCGCCGTGGCGAGGATCGCATAGGCCGCGTCGAGGATCGCCCCGTCGGCCTCGGCGAGTTCACCCTTCTCGGGCACCCTGCCCTCGCAATTCTTGGCGATCATCGACAGCGAGCGCTGTGCCAGATTGCCGAGATCGTTGGCGAGGTCGGCATTGATGCGGTTGACGATCGCCTCATGCGAGTAATTCCCGTCCTGTCCGAAGGGCACCTCGCGCAGGAAGAAATAGCGCATCTGGTCGACGCCATAACCTTCCGCCAGCGCGAAGGGGTCGACGACATTGCCGACCGATTTCGACATCTTCTCGCCCTTGTTGAACAGAAAGCCGTGGCCGTAGACGCGCTTCGGAAGCGGCAGGCCTGCCGACATCAGGAAGGCCGGCCAGTAGACCGTGTGGAAACGCACGATATCCTTGCCGATGACGTGCAGATCGGCCGGCCAGTAATGGTTGCGCTCGTTGTCGTCGGGCCAGCCCGTCGCGGTGACGTAATTGGTCAGCGCGTCGACCCAGACATACATGACATGCTTCTCGTCGCCCGGCACCGGCACGCCCCAGTCGAAGGTCGTGCGAGAGATCGAAAGGTCGCGCAGGCCCTGCTTGACGAAGCTGGCGATCTCGTTGCGCCGCGTGTCCGGCCCGATGAAGCCCGGCTGCTCTTCGTAGAGCTTCAGCAGCTTGTCGGCATAGGCCGACAGCCGGAAGAAATAGCTTTCCTCCTCGACCCATTCGACCGGCGTGCCCTGCGGCCCGTAGCGCACGCCGTCGTCGCGCAGCTCCGTCTCGCCCTCGTCGTAATAGGCCTCGTCACGCACCGAATACCAGCCGGCATAGCTGTCCTTGTAGATGTCGCCATTGGCATCCATGCGCCGCCATAGCTCCTGGACCGTATGGAAATGGCGCTTCTCGGTGGTGCGTATGAAATCGTCGTTGGAGGCGTTCAGCGCGCGCGCCATCGCGTCGAACCGGCCGGCATTGCGGTCGGCCAGATCGCGGACCTCCATCCCTTCCTTGCGCGCGGTCTGCAGCATCTTCTGGCCGTGCTCGTCCGTGCCGGTAAGGAAGAAGACGTCGAAGCCGTCCAGGCGCTTGAAGCGGGCCAGCGCATCGGTGGCGATCAGTTCGTAGGCATGGCCGATATGCGGCTCGCCATTGGGATAGGAAATCGCCGTGGTGATATAGAATTTCTCGGGGCTACTCATGGCCGTGTCGCGCTTGCGGGAATGATAATGGGACGGGCTCAGGCCGTCGCGCGCATCGCCTCGAACAGGTTCAGGACTACCTGCTTGCGGTCGAGATTGTATGCGTCGGCCAGTTCCACGGAACGGCGCGTCTTTTCCCACACCTCGACCCAGCGGGCAAGGATAGATGTCTCCCGAGCGGGGCCTTCGGAAGCCTCCGCGCCGTCCGGTTCGCCCTCCCCGCGAATGCGCCGCGCGACATAGTCATGCGCCAGATCCAGGAACAGGCGATAGCGGTCGTTCTTCGCCACCGGCGCGAGCTTGTCGGCCAGCCCGTGGATCGCGGTCCAGTCCGGACGGGACGCGTCCCGGGCCAGCCGCACGAAATCGCGATAGAGCTCGATGCCGTCGCCGCGCACCATGGAGATCGCCCGGCGCACCGAGCCGCCAGAAAGTTCCGCGACCAGCGCCAGGTCCTGCGCACCGAGCCCTTCTGCCTCGCCCAGCACGCCGAGCGCCTCGACCACCTGTTCGTTCGAAAGCGGCCTGATGTCGAGCTTCTGGCAACGCGAGCGGATCGTAGCCAGCAGGCCCTTCGGCGAATGGGCGAGCACGAAGAAGATCGTGCGCGGCGGAGGCTCCTCCAGCATTTTCAGAAGCGCGTTGGCCGAGCTGGCATTGAGGTCGTCGGCCGGGTCGACGATGCACACGCGCGGTGCGTTCTCGCCCGCCGAGGAACCGAAGAAGGAGACCGTGCGTCGCACCTCGTCGACGGACAGCACGCTCATCCAGCGCTTGTTCTCATGGCTCCACGGCCTGCGCAGATGCAGCAGGTTGGGATGCCCACCGGCCGCCACCCTGCCCTCCATCGGATCGTCCGGCGCCGGTTCGACATAGCCCGCCGGCGCGTTCGAAGCGACGGGATTTCGGAACAGATGCCCGGCGAACCGGCAGGCAAGCGTTGCCTTGCCGATGCCGCGCGGTCACGACAGCAGCCAGGCATGATGCATGCGGCCGGAGGCATAGCGGTTCGCCAGAAGGTCCAGCGTTTCGCGGTGGCCAACCAGATGCCGGTTCGCTTCCGGATCGGGAATGCCCTCGATCTGGTCCCAGCTTCTCTGGTCGGACGGATCCACGGCCATCAGGCGTCCGCCTCTGCTTTGGCCGGTGCGCGTTGTTCCGAACCGGCTTCGGATGCACCCGATTTGGCCGCCTTCGAAGCTTTAGTGCCGGCTCCGCGTTTGGCGGATTTGGCCTTCCTCGCGGCTTTCTCCGCCTCGAAGCGCTCCAGCACGACGGCCAGGACACGCTCGTGAACCGTTTCGGGATCGGCGAAGGCGTCGACAACCTTGCAGCGTTCGGGCTCGGCCGCCGCGATGTCGAGATAGGCCTGGCGGCGAGCCTCCTGCAGGCGCAGCGATTCCTTCTCGTAGCGGTCCGCCGTGCCGAACTCCGACGCGCGGGCGGCTGCGCGCTGCATGCCGACGACCGGATCGAGGTCGAGGATGATGGTCAGGTCCGGCCAGCAATCCTCGCAGGCTACTCGTTCGAGCTGCGAGAGTAGTTCCATCGGCACATTACCGGTCACGCCCTGATAGACACGCGTCGAATCGAAGAAGCGGTCGCAAAGCACCGTCGTGCCCGCTTCGAGCGCCGGCCGGATCACTGTCTCGACATGGTCCGAACGCGCTGCCGAAAACAAGATCGCCTCCAGCTCCGCGCCGAGCGATTCCACCGCGCCGGAAAGCAGCACATGGCGCACGGCCTCCGCGCCCGGCGAGCCGCCCGGTTCGCGCGTCACCAGAACCTTGATCCGGCGCTTCTTCAGCGCCTTTTCAAGCAGTCTGATCTGGGTTGACTTGCCGGTCCCCTCGCCCCCCTCGAACGTGATGAAGAGGGCGGGCCGGCCGTTTCTGGGCTTCTTGTTGGCGACCAATGTATCCGCCTGCTAACGATCGAAACGCATGGACGGGATCAAAACGGTATCCAGCCGAGGAGCAGTTCCTTGGCCGCATCGGTGGCGCGCCGCGTGATGCCGCCCTGCTCGACCGTCTCGGCCGCATAGAGCGGTGTTTCCTGGCTGAGCTTGTCGCCGATCCACACCTTCAGCGTCGCAACCTGTGCGCCTTCCTCGACCGGCGGCAACAGCGGCCCGGTATAGGCGATACGCGCGCGCAACCGGTCGCGGAAACCGATCGGCAGATAAATCTCGACAGGCCCGTGACCAGTCACGCCGACCCCCGATTTCTCGCCGCCATATACATTCGCCTCGCCGATGATCTCCCCGTCCTCGAACAGCGCCAGCTTCTCGAAGGCACGCGAACCCCAGTCGAGCAGCTTGCGCGCTTCCTCGGCGCGTTCGCGCTGCGAGGACATGCCGCTCAGCACCGCGATCAGGCGCTGGTTGTTGCGCTTGACGGTCCCGACGATCGCATAGCCCGATTCCTCGGTATAGCCCGTCTTCATCCCGTCGGCGCCGATGCCCATCGACAGCAGCGGATTGCGGTTCTGCTGGTTGATGTCGTTCCACTTGAACTCGGTCTCGGAATAATAGGAGAAATATTCGGGATATTCCTTGATCATGTAGGTCGCGAGTTTTGCGAGATCGAGCGTGGTCACGCGCTGCAGCGGATCGGGCAGCCCGGTCGAATTGGTGAAATGCGAGTTCTCCAGCCCCAGGGCCCGAGCGCGCTCGTTCATCAGCCCGGAAAACGCGATCTCCGAGCCGGCCATGCCCTCGGCAATGGCGATGCAGGCATCATTGGCCGACTGGATGACGACGCCGCGGATCAGATCCTCCAGCGGCACGTCGGAATCGAGTTCCGCGAACATGGTGGAACCACCCGAAAGGGCCCCTCCCCGCCGCCATGCGTTTTCGGAGATGTGGAACGTGTCGGTGAGCTTCAACTGCCCGATCTTCAGGGCGTGGAAGACAACCTCCATCGTCATCAGCTTGGCGAGCGAAGCAGGCGGGAACGGTTTGTCCTCATCCTTGGCGAACAGCACCGTGCCGGTATCGGCATCGATCAGCAGCGCCTCCTTGGCGCTGGTCGCGTAGAGATTGGATTGAGCGCGGGCGGATAGCGGCGCCAGCATGGACACCGCGAGCACGAGGGAGAATGCGACGAACACGGAGGCAAACGTTGTCGACCGTAACGCCATTCTCAACCGGACGGTTCGAAATCCCTGACGGACAGCCCTCATCATGATCTCTCCCTTTCCCGACGCTCTTCATGTTTACCCACCCACGAGACGCGTTTCAAGGAAGGCTGGCACGTCCTGACGTGCAATCCACCATCCGATCGAGGCGACGTGCGAGAACAGGTCGGCACCAGCCTGCCCAAACAGGCAGGACGAGCAACAAGGATGGGAAGCTCAGCCGCCGATGAGCTCGGCGTCTTTCAGGCCGCGCTCGCGCAGCACCGTCAGGAGTTGCTCGGCGACATCGCCGCCGGCAAGGAGACGAACCTCCCATGCCGTTGCGTCACCATCGAGAACGCGACGCAGCGAGATCATGCCGAGATCGCCATTGGTCTGGCGCACGAATTCCGCGCTGGCGCCGTCACTGAAACGGCCGAGGCGGATGACGGCAATCTCCTGCGCCCCTGCCCGCTTGTCGGTTTTGTGCGGGGTTTCTGCCTTGCGATCGAATGCCTCGAAGGCGTTTGCAGCGCGCTGTGCGTCACCCTGTTCGGCGCGATAGCCGAGCGGCTTCAGCGTGGCCGTCATGAAGGGCTGGTCGTCGGCAATCGAGATTGGCAGGCCGCCATAGGTCACGGGCCTCTCGGTCGGTACAGGAATGTCGCCGGCGAGCGCCAGTTCGATACGCTGCTCGACACCGTTGCCAAAGCCTTGCCCCTGCGAACCGCTTTGGGCGATCTGCGTACCGCCATCCGAACCGAACAATGAACTGGGCGTCGCTGTCGGATCGGGCGCCGGCGGGCCGAACGTGGTGCCGCGCATGGCGAGCATCGTGCCCGCCTGCGTCGCACCCGGCACGATCTCGGGGAAACCCGAGCCGCGATAGGACGCCATCAGGAACTTCTCGTCATGGCCGTCGAGCCGGGCCTTGCCGACATACTCGACCTTTACCTTGGCGACACCGTCATCGGCATAGCCGAGCATCTTGGCAGCGCGCGCCGAGAGATCGATCACGCGGTTATGCGCGAAGGGCCCGCGATCGTTGACGCGAACGATCATCGACCGGCCATTGCTGAGATTGGTCACCCGCGCATAGCTCGGCAGCGGCATGGTCGGATGGGCGGCGGTAATCGAATACTGGTCGAAAATCTCGCCATTGGCGGTCAGCCGGCCGTGGAAGTTCGGGCCATACCAGGATGCGTTGCCGGTCGCGGCATAGGAAGGGTCTTCCTTCGGCTTGTACCACTTGCCCCGAACCTTGTAGGGCTTGCCGACCATGTAGCGGCCGCCGCCCTTTTTCACTTTCTTGCTCTCGGTGACACGCGGGCTGGCCGCGACCTGGAACTCTTTCTGCGAGAATTTGGTTTCCTTGTTGATCTCCGCACGCTCCTCGCGAACGACATTGCACGCCGACAGCGATGCAACGCAAACGAGCGCAGCCAGAAACCGGAAGGAAGAACGACGCGCGCGCAACCCCGACGCCGGGTGGCGCATAAAGTCCTGTAAGGATTGGACTTTTTCTACTTTCAAAATGTCCCCGCAGCCCAAATTCTACTCGATACCCGTAAGAAAAGCGCGCAACCCGGAGCCCCTAAGATCCGAATCTCCCATAAGACGGAACACGCAACACGCTTCATTAGCTTGGCCGATTATAGCCCAAATGCGTTGAAACTTTGTCGAAATTCCGGCCGATCCACCGACTTTGAACGGTAGCGTTAGCGAACGCTTAAGGACGACCGCGCGGCATGGGCAAAGGCGGACAATGAAGGGAACATTCATCCCCTGCAGTCTCATCGAAGATGCCAGCCGACCACCATTTTGGACGCGCGCGCGCAGACGATGAGCAAGGCGAAGAGCCGCCCGAGCTTGTGCGAGGCCGCGACTGGAGCGAAGCCCGAAGGGCGAGAGCGCGAAATAAAGAAATGGCGGAGAGGAAGGTAGAGAGTACGAACTCCAATCAAGCGGCCGAAGAGGCCGCCGCGCGGTAAGCGCGCCCTCGCGGAGCCGTCTAACGAAGTGAGGCTGACGCGAGCGAAATGATGGCGGAGGGGGTGGGATTCGAACCCACGGTACGGTTGCCCGCACGCCGGTTTTCAAGACCGGTGCCTTAAACCACTCGGCCACCCCTCCGGAAATCCACGACCAAATTTGGCGGTCGCGGGCATGACCGGGTTTCCTGTGTAACGAACACCGGAACGCCGCTCACCATCTACAGCAGTGACGCTGTCGATCCAGCGCTTATAGCCTCTCGACGCGGCACGTCAACGAGTCCTTCTGCCTCAACCCGTCGTTCCGACCATCCAAACGCCCCAGCCATCTTCGATTAGTGCCGCCAACAAACGATGCAAGCGGTTGTGCGCCCAGTTTTCCGGTTCGAATGTCGCTGCTCAAACGAAGTCAGTTCCTGGTGGAACGGGTTCCCTTGGGCCGGCACCTGTGTGAACATTGATGAACAGGGCTGCCTGCACCACGTCCCGGGCGAAACCACGCCAAACGGTCCACCTCCCTGACAATTCTGGACGCAACGAAGCAATGCATATCCATCTTTTCAACCGACTGAATTTATTCTTCACCATGCTGGCGCTGACTACAATGTCCGCGCTTGCGCCGTCTCATGGTCTCGGCGCGGAAATCTCGATCCGCCATGAATACGATTCGAGGCTCGCGGATCTCCACAGGCTGTTTCCGTCGGAATCTATTACCGGCCTCGTCGCCACCAGACCGGAGCGCGACGACTGGTTCGGCAATGGCCACATTTTCTATCACCCCTACCCCACCGACAAGGCAACCTTCGTCATCCGCATCGAGGGCAAGATCGAAAAGGGAGATGCCGACAGGCTCGAGCAGACGGTCGAGCGCATTACGGAGGAAGGCAGGCAGAACTCGACCTACCCGTCGATCATGATTTCCTTCTCCAGCCCGGGCGGTGTGTTTGGCGAGGCCTTCCGTATCGGCGCCGTCATCGCGACGGATTTGGAAAGCCAGGATCCGCGCATCCGGGGCGTCATCGTGTTCGCCGAGGATTCGTGTCTGTCGGCCTGCGCCATCGCCTTCGCCTCATCCTACAACCGCGCGGCGCCGAGCGTACCCGACAACCGCTTCGTCGAGGCTGGCGCCAGGCTCGGCTTCCACATGCCCTATGTGCCAGAAGGTACGGAGATTCCCGCCGACGGCGGCCGCGCAATGCTCGATCTGGGCTACGACGTCGCCGACGCCATGGTCCGGCTGCTCGACAACAATGCCAATCCGGCGGAACTGCTGGTACGTACGCTCAAGCAGCGCGAACCGAACACATTCTACGAACTGCGCGGCGATCTGGAGACCTGGCGGCTTGGTTTCTCGCCCGTCGCCTCCTCATCGAAAGTGGTCTCGATCGGGACGTCCGGGCTGGATACGGCCTCGATCGGCCAGCTCTGCAACCTTCGCCTGACGGCAGGACGGGCTTTCATGACCTATGGCGAGGACGAGTTCTGCGACTTCCGGCTTGGTAGCAGTTTCGGCGAGGTCTCAAAGGACAACAGACTGATGTCGCAGATGTTTTCGCAGGGAGGGGCCGGCGCCATGAACGCCTCCTGTGACAGCTTCACCTGTCAGGTGCGCGTCAACGACCGGGATGAAATGGGCATCGCAATCTGGCGAGGTGACGAAGGCTGTCCGCAATCGGTCGACTTCCCCGGCGAGATGTGTTCAGGCCGCGCGGTCGGTGTCGAACGTGTCTCGAACATCTTTCTCGCCGAGGCCTTCAGTTGCCGGAACGACGCCCTGCTTCCGGGAACCTTCGGCGAACGCGCCCGGCCCGTCATCAAGCAGGACGTCAACATGCGCGATGCCCCCACCATCAATTCGACCGTCATCACGCAATTGAAGAAAGGCGAGATCGTCGAGGTCGATGGCTGCCGCATCACCACGGATGTACAGGGCGTTTGGTACAGGGTCGGCACATCCGGCCGAACGGGTTGGGTCTCGGCCCGTTTCGTCGGCGGTCATGACGAGCGTTACGCCTACAGGGGAAACCGGTTCTCGGTGAAGGACTGAACTAACTCGGTCCGAGCACTACCTGCCCGAAGCCCCTTGCAGGTCGACGATACGGGATTGGGGGTTGAATCGTGTGTAGAGCGGCACCGATCTGGCCGTTTCGAGTTCCCAGACATTGTCCGGCAGCTTTTCCTTTGTGGGTTCACTCTCCGATTCGAGCAGGCCGACGACGAAGCTGCCCACCCGTTCGGTCTCGTCCAAGTCAACGGAAACGAATGAATCTTCCTCTTCGTACTGCACGACGCAGTAGTAGTCGAAATACTTCGTCGCGGCGAAATAGGGACCGGCGACGAAGTACGCCTGATTGCCTTTTTCGAAGAAGCTCACCTTCTGGTTCATCGGTCCCATGAAATTGTTGGTCAGTTTCGCGTAGATCTGGCGCGTGTCGGTGGAGGGCTTTCGGAAGGATTCCGCAAGGTCCTCCGTCGCCATATAGTTCTGGCAGACGAAATCGACCTCATCGACCGTCAGCTTCCTCGCCTCCAGGGTCTTCTCCTCCTCGCCTGCCCAAGCGATCCCGATACCGGAAAGGATGGCATCCGCCAGTGTTTCGACCTTGCTCATGCCGGAAGGCGGCGTGCTCAGTATTCGGTAGTAGAGATGGTCCGAAAGGGCCTGGTTGCCGCGATCGACCAGCTGGTTGATCTCGTAGATCAGGCGTGCTGCCACCAGCGCCTCGCCGAAAGCAGTGTTGACCTGTCTCCCGGTGAAGCTGGTTCCGGCCGGAAGCCCGAGACTGGGACTGTGAAATCCAAGCTCGCCGCCGGCCCAAAGCGTCCGGTCGAGATGGTAGGTCACGTCGGTGCCGGTCGAAAAACTTCCGCCCAGGAAAATGATCGCGCAGGCCGACAGGCACTGCTTTCCCGGCAGGACCGCCGTCGCGATGTTCGCCTCCCAGATACGCTGGAAGATCTCGAGCGCCTCGGTCAGCTTTCCGCCCGGACTGTCGAGACAGATGGTAGGCCATTCCGACGGGCCGCCGCCCAGCGGCTCGAATTTCTCAAGATCGCCGCTTTCGATGGCGCCGGTAAATTCGTAGTCGCATCGCGGATCGTTCGATGGGGCAAGCGTTCCGGCATGCGCTTGTGCGGCAAACATCATCACGGTAAGCCCCAGCGACATCAGCAGACCCGGCAATCGCATTCCTGTTTCCTCCCCGATCGGCTTCACCAGCCCCCTGCCCCTTCAAGGTGAACGAGACTATTTCAGGGCCACGACTGCGATGGGCGCGTGCCTTGGATAGGCGAAGATCGACCTCAGATTCTCGAATTCGAAATTGTCGTCGTAATAGCGGAAAGCAGCAGTGAAACCGTAATCGGTCTGTCGCACCAGGCACTCGCGATACGTCCCTTCCGGTGCCGGATAGTCGCGATAGACGTGATATTCCTCGCCTTTCACGGTCTCGAGGGCGTGGGGCTTTTTGCCCGCATATTCCTCGAACTTGTCGTCGAAGAATGGGATCGGGTCGAACTTGCCCTTGCTCTCGTCGTAATAGGTAAAATTGTCGATGCTCTGCCAGTAGTAATTGTCGCAGACATTGCGGAACTTCTCCGACGGATAGGCGTCGAGCGCCTGCTCAATGGAGCTCTTGAGAAACACACCCGAGATCAGCAGGTCGCCGACGGTCTCCAGCTCGAAGAACTCGTCCTTGCGTTTTTCCAGCATCTTGGTGAGCAGGATCGGCGGGAAATAATAGGACTGGGCCGACGAATCGCCGTTCCAGAAGCGGGTATTGGATCGCTTGATCAGCCGGTTGATGACGTCGATCGAACCGGAAAACGCTCGCTCGATTTCCCTGGAACTGTAGCGCCTGCCGTCATCCTCACCGAGATCGAGATATGGACGGTGAAAGCCGATGGTCGCGCCGGGCTCCATGACACGGTTGGCATAGGCCGCATCCTCATTGCCCATCCCCGCCATGAAGATCAGCGCACACGCCGACAGACAGCGCCGTCCCGATTGCACGATGGTGGGCGTGTAGCTCTCCATCTGCTCGATGATCTTCAGCGCCGTGCCGTAATTGCCGCCCGGACTGTCGAGCGAAAGCCGGCAGCTGAAATGCTCAGCGTAGAGTCGCGAGAATTTATCCTCGTCGCCTTCCTCGATCAGGCCGGTCATCTCGCATTGAGGGACGTTGTCGACGGCACCCACATATCTGAACTCGGCGGCACGTGCGGTGGCGTGCAAGGCAAGGAACAGAAGAACCGTGAAGGTGATCGCCAGGATCAGATTGAAAGGCAAAGCCGGCAAGCTTCGCGCCGAGACGTTCCGGATGAATAGCATGCGCTCCCCCTTCGGGTTTTCCCGAAATGTGTGACAGGCCTGCCCCTTGATGCCTTTTGTTGATCTTGCGTCAGTTGATCCTGTAACGCTGGAAATGGAATTTGACGTCACCGGCGTCACCCGCCGAAACCTGTCCTTCAAACCTTTCCTGACCGAATTCGCCGACAAGCGACTTGAGCAGGGCAACCTTGCCCGGCTTGTCCAGGCCGGCAGGCTCGCAGAAGAAGCCAAGCGTGTGCTCACCGCGCTCGTCCTGCTCCTGCACCACGAGGCCGTATCGCGATCCCGGCGAGATTTCGAACCTGGTCTGCGCATTGCCGAGCGAAACCTGCTTGAAGAAACGCAGCGGGATCGGCGTGACCTTGCCGCTCTTGGAGAGGTCGAAGAAGGCCGGCTCGCAGGATGACGGAACGTCGGCGACGAGCGCCACTTCCTCACCTGTTTTTACATCGTCGGGATAGACGGAAAGGACTGAGCGCACCTCTTCCCGGGTCACCTCGCCGCCGCTGGTGCGCTGGAAATAGAATTCGCGCTGCATCTGTGACAATTGCTGTGGGCGCTGCTCGCCATCCGTTTTCTCGATGACGTCGCGGGTCACGCGCTTCATGAGCACCGAGACCTCGGCGTCGGGCGTGCGAACATGCCGCGCCAGCGCGGTCGCGAAGGGGGAGTTCTCCCCATTTCCATCTAAGGCCACGGTGTTGGGCAGCGTGGCGAAGGTGATCAGCATGTCGCCGACCGGGCGCACCACGGCCAGCCCGCGCGAGACGGCCAGCGAACGCCCGCTCGCCTCGGCGCTTTCCGCGAGCTTCTCGGCGAACGGATTGTTGCGGCAGGCATCGAGAAACAGCATGGAGACCGGCACGCGCGCCAGAACGTCGATGAAGGATTGCAGCGTCAGCGTTTCGCGTTCGATCGCGGTTTCGGTCTCGATCCGGGCATCGACGGGCACGAGATAGTTCACATTGTCCTTCTGGAGGCCGTGCCCGGCGTAATAGAGCGCGACCACGTCGAGCGAATCCGCGCGCGCGGCGAGGCTGTCGAGCGCCTCGCCCATCTTTTCCTCGGTGAGGTCGAGCAGCAACTCCGTCTCGAAGCCAACGGCCCTCAGCGCCGCTTCCATGAGCTGGGCATCGTTGCGTGCATTCGGCAGATCGCCGGCGCCCTGATAATCGCCATTGCCGATGACCAGCGCGAAGCGTTTCTCGGCCAGCGCCGGCCCCTGCGCGAACATGACGGCAAGCGCCAGCGTCACAAGTGCCAGCAGCGCCGCGCGAACCGGACGCAGGCCGAAGGATGGCGTGGGACTCACGCGTTGGCTCCGCACGACTTTACTTCACAGGTATGAGCACGAGCTGGACGCGGCGATTGGCCTGGCCGAAGGGATCGCCGGGCGTCTTCAGCTGCGACTTGCCCATACCGCTCGCGATCATGCGGGTCGGCTGGATGCCCGCCATCTGCGCGACCAGCGAGGAGACGGCCTGCGCGCGCCGGAAGGACAGGTCCTGATTGTAGGCCTGCGAACCCTTGGCGTCGGAATGGCCGAGAAAGGCGAAGCGGTAATCGGCGAACTTGCCACCCTTGAGCAGTTTCGAGAGTTCGCCGAGCTTGCCGTACTGGTCGGGCCGCAAGCGGTCGGAATCGTAGTCGAACAGGATTTCCATGTCGATCGAAGGCAACGGGTCGGTCGATGTCTGGCCGCCGGAGCCTGTTGAGGCAGTCTCGACCTTGACCTCCTCGCGATCGATGATGCCGAGATTGACCACGTCGTCGATGGAAAACGTCGCCGAACTCTTGAACTCCGCGTTCTTGCAGTTCGCCCGGTCGGCAAGGCAGGTCTCCATCTCGGAGGTCTTGGCGGCTTCCTTGCCGAGATCGAAATCATCCAGCGTGATGGTGGACTGGGCGTGTGCTACTCCAGCAGCATTTAGCATTGCCACGAGAATAACAATAAGGCGGGACATCATGAGCCCTCCGTGTTCAGCCGATGATACATGCTGCGGTAGAATACACCAAAAAACATTGACAAGTGTGACTTTCGGCACTTTCCGATTGCTACATTTCTTGACAGTTTGACCATTTCTTCCAGCTTGTATGGCGTCTGCATTTAGCACCAGATTTTATACGGAGGCACCAAGTGTCACAAAAATCCTTGTTCACATATTTTGCCGTGTTCACTGTCATGATTCTGGCAAGCACTCATTCTGCTTCCGCTGCCAATTTGGAAATTGCAAACGGTGGAACCTATCGAAACCCGGGATTGAACGCTTCGGGTATCAGCATCGTCAGTGGTCAGGAGGTAGATCCTTCTGAGGTATGCGCCATCAGGATCAATGGAGAAATCGCTGCCGGAGACCTAGAAAAACTGGAATCAATTGCCAAAAAAGTGCCGGATAACCGGATTCCCGGCATCGTACTGCGACATGTCGTCTGCTTGAATAGCTCCGGTGGATTATTTGTTGAAGCTGTCCGAATTGCGAAGTACCTGCGCGAAAATCATTTCGGCACTAAATTAGATGAATCCGACACTTGTCTTTCGGCATGCGCAATAATTTTCCTATCCGGTTCCTTCGTTCCGCTAGAGCATGATGGGATTAAATCCTGGAGAGTGATGCATCCGAAAGCCAAACTTGGTTTTCACAGGCCATCGATCGTTGTCAAGCAAGGTACATATAGCGAAAGTGACATCGAAAGAGCCTATAACGTGGCCATGGACACGTCATTGCTCTTAATGGAACAAAGGGCGCCGGCTTCTCTTCTCAAAGCCATCTTCAAAACCCCAAGCGACGAAATTAACTATTTGGATACCGTCGACGAGGCAGGGCGCTGGGATGTAACAATATGGCCGATTAAACAGAAAACTATAACCAAGTTTGATGCATATATCGGTTGTACGAATTTCGAGAGTTGGCTTGTTGACGAGACTGCAATTGGCCATAAATCTTGGTCACAAGAAGAACGTCGCATAGTAGAATATAACGTCGAACCAAAAGATAACGGCACATTCGATGTAACCACTGACGAAATGGGTCCGGTGGGCTGTTTAGTCGATGCCTCAGCGCACGACACTTATACAACTTCAGTAGTATACAGAACTCTTGAAACTATTCCATCAAGAGATGGCGCAATAAGATCTGACAGCATAACATTTTTTGAACCGCATACAAGATTGTCTGATACTTATAATGATTGATTGCTACTTTTGCATTCTTCGGCGTTGTTAAATCTTCGCTGCTAAACTCATTGAACAATCGACCTGTGTCCGAGAACCTCAATCGCCTTTGAGGGTAGGCTGAGACCGCAATTTGGATCGCCGGAGGCTGGAGTTTCCCTGCTATTCTCGCGGTGACGGGCTGGGAACGTTCCCGAGCACAATCGACAAGAAGCAAATTGCCAGAATGGTTTCTACTGCCCTCCTAATCTTAGCGGCAAATATTTCAGTCGCCACTCACCTATCGCTTCCCGCTGGCGGCATGAAAAATCGGACATGCAGCCTTACAAATGGAAATCCTACCTCGACGTATCAAGCGCGGCCGCGTTCACGAGTGCGGCAATCGGCATGGTCGGGTCGAGAAAGGCGATGGGCTGCAGCGCCTGAAATCCTGCATAGGTGTGGCGCAGCGACGGATACTCGCCGATCTCCGAACCGGGCTCGATCGAGAAGGCGCAACCGTCCCCGCTCATTTCCTCGGTCGTGATCTGGATCTGGAGCTGGTTGTTCTCATCCGTCTTGCGCGAGAAACTGTAGTCATTGAGATAGTTCGAAACATCGAGCGGCTTGCCGCCGAACGACGAAAAACTGTCCCGCCGCCATGCCTGCGCGTTGAGGCATGCCCGGACCATCGCCGCCCTGCTGGCGATGACCTTGGCCGGCAGCGGCCCAATCTCGATATCCCAGCGCCCCGCATGGTCCACCGTTTCGATGTAGAACATGCTCTCGGACGGCGTGCGCAGCATTTCGCCCAGCAGCGACACCTTCATGGCGTGTCCGTCTTCATGGTCGGAGCTCTGGATAAGCTGGAAGATGGTGCTCGACACCGTCTCGAGCGCCACACCATAGGCTTTCTTCACCGTGTCGGCATTGTAGTTGCCACCCTCGATCGCGAGACTCGGCGCGTGAAAGCCGAGCCTGCCCAGCGGGTCGAGAATGCGCCAGCGATAGGTGCCGGATTCATGGGCGTGGAAGGAGCCCGCCATGAACACCAGCGCGCAGGCGGATTCGCAGCGCGCGCCGGCCTCGATCCTGGTGCCGATCAGGCGCTCCTTCACCAGTCGGGCAATCTTGACCGCTTCGGCGAACGAACCGCCAGGACTGTCGAGACAGATCAGGTTCTTCTGTATCTTTCCGTCATCCGTCCAGATGATCTCCGTGGGAACCGTCGCCGCAATCTTTCCGGCGTCCCCCTTCGTGATCGGGCCGGTCAGGCGGTGCGTACAGGGAAGAGTCGGATCGGGGGACTGGACATCCACCCATGTGCCGTTGGGACCAACGAATTCGAACTGGGCCGCGGACGCCGATGTGGGCGTCAGCGCGATTGCCGCGACCAGAGCGGCCAGGTGTGCAAATCTCTTCATCAGATGGTTTCCCCGTTGGCGACAGATGGCCGGGGCCTGACAAAGCCATGAAGGCGCCCCCACTTCCAGCCGCAAGGCTATGAGCAAGCGACTCTTGTGTCCAGCGGGCTGGTCGCCGATGTAACCCGCAATCGGGCAACTCGCGCGGGTCGCAGGGCAAGACACGAAAAACCCGGCGGCCGAAGCCGCCGGGCACTGCGCAGTACCATGATGGGGGGCCTTAGTTACTGCGCAGCGATCACTTTCATGACGAGCTTTTCGTCCACGCGGATCGGGCCGTCTTCCTTGGCGCCGAGCGTGTACTCGAAAATGCCCGTCTTGCTGCCGCCGGCTTCCGAATGAACCATCAGCATGAGCTTGTCGCCCGCGGCCACGGGTTCGGTCAGGATGGCCGCGACATCGACGTTCTCGCCCGCGCGAAGCGGCGCATGGCCGACGACCGGGCCGGGCTTCATGTCGTCGCCGGTGCGATGGACCACGAGCCAGCCATTCTCGCCG
>JBHIWX010000028.1:0-42941 GCA_041987205.1 Rhizobiaceae bacterium
CCTATTCCTTCCTGCATGCTTCATGGATGCATCTGGTGGTCAACACGCTATGGCTACTCGCCTTTGCCACGCCCGTGGTGCGCCGGCTCGGCCTCGTGAAATCGATTGTGATCCTGCTGCTCTCCTCGCTGGGCGGGGCGGCGGCCTATTACCTCGCTCATGCGGGCGAGATGGCGCCTATGATTGGCGCCTCGGGTGTCGTCTCGGGCTTCATGGGCGCGGCCGCGCGTTTCGCATTCACCGGCAGGCTGGGAACCGGCTTCAACGTGCACGGTCCGGCGCAATCGCTGGTCGCCGCCTTCTCCAACCCGACCTTCCTGACGTTCCTGCTCGTCTGGCTGCTGATCAACCTGTTCACCGGCCTGGGTTCGTTCGCGCTGGCGGGCGAGGGCGTGTCCATTGCATGGCAGGCTCATCTGGGCGGGTTCGCCGCCGGTCTCCTCTCCTTCTCGTTGCTCGACCGGAACCGCTGATTGCGGCGCTTCACCCGCAAACCGGACTTCACCTTTCACAGCTTCGCCACATCCGGGCCACGCTCGGCTTGTAAATGGCGTTGGTTCGTCGCAACATGAACCGATCGATATCCGGGTAGGCCCTGAAGGGCGAAGACTGCCTGGTTGGGGCACCTCCCGGATTCTAGCAGGCTCGTCGCGCGCGGGCCGAAAGGGAGGCAGGAATGACGGTAGCTTCGATTCTTTCCGAAAAGGGCCGTGAGGTCGTGACCGCGGATGTCGATACGCCGCTGGCGGCGATCGTCGAGACGCTGGCGACTAGACGCATTGGTGCGATTGTCGTCACCCAGTCGAACGGCAAGGTTTGCGGTATCATTTCCGAACGCGACGTCGTGCGCGAGATCGCCGACAAGGGCGTCGGCGTGCTCGACGGACCCGTATCGACCTGCATGACCAGCAAGGTCGTGTCCTGCGGCGAGAACGACACCATCAATCATGTGATGACCGTCATGACCCGTCATCGGTTTCGCCACCTGCCGGTGATCGCCGATGGCCGCCTTACCGGTATCGTTTCGATCGGCGACGTTGTGAAACGGCGCATGGAGCAGATCGAACGCGACGCCGAGGAGATGCGCAACTACATCGCATCGGCCTGACCCCAAAAGGCGAGGAGCGCCGCAGGCGCGACCGGGAACTCAACAAGAGGCGAGGAGCGCCGCGGGCGCGACCGGGATATTACAACGAGCTCAGCTCGCCCTGGTCGACCAAATCCCGGATCCGGCTTCTGGCTTCCTCGTAGCCGATGCTGATCGCCTCGTCGGCTTTGTGGAAGTCGGCGAGACCGATGTCATAGAGTTTCGGCCGGATCGTGTAATCGGGCGGATCGCCCGCAAGCCGTGCGCGCGCGATGCGGTCCTGAATGATGTTGAACGCCTCGATCATCACGCCGCTCAGGCCCAGCCGTGTTTGCGGCTGCACCTGCGGGCGCATCAGCGAGCGTTGCTGGCGCTGTTTTGGCGTCGGGTCGACCTTCGGGCCGTGATCGGCCGATCCGAGAAAGGCGAGCCAGGACGAATTCCTGGTGTCCTGCCCGGCCCTTTCCGAGGTCGGCTCGGGCGAGGAATAGTGCGAGGAACGGATCACCGTGCCGCGCCCGAAGGTTTCGCTGTTGAGATCGACCGCAATGACGACGTCGGGTTCGTAGGCCCGGCAGGCGGAGACGGGTACGGGATTGACCAGCGCGCCGTCGACCAGCACGCGCCCATTGTGCTTAACCGGTGCGAACACGCCCGGCAGCGCGTAGGAAGCGCGGATCGCCTCGACCAGCGGGCCGTCATGCAACCAGATTTCGTGGCCGGTAGCGATGTCGGTCGCGATGGAGACGAAATCGCCGGACAGATCCTCGATGCGGATGTTGCCCAGATGCTGGGCCATGCGCGTGGCAAGGCGGTGGCCCGAGATCAGGCCGGCGCCGCGCAGCGCGAAATCCATGTGCCGGAAAATGCCCGGTACCGTAAGCGAGCGGGCGAATTCTTCCAGATCGTCGAGCTTGCCGGCGAGATAGCAGCCGCCGACCAGCGCGCCGATGGAGGTGCCCGCGATCATGCGGATCGGCACCTTTGCCTCGTCGAAAGCGCGCAGCAGACCGATATGGGCCCAGCCCTTGGCTACACCGCCGCCCAGCGCCAGCGCCACCCCGCCGCGTTCCGGCCGTCTCGACGGGCGCAGCGGCGGCCGCTCGGCCACGAGATCGCCGGTGGGCATCTCGGGCTCGGCCGGCATCGCGGTAATCGCCTCGCTCAGATCCTGGGGATCATCGACAAGCGTATCCTCGTCCGTCAGGCCGGCACTTTCGTGTTCGACCGTCGGATCGGTTTCTTCGGCATCGGTCTGCCGATCTGTCGTCGCCCTGGTGTGGCGCATCGAAAACATGGTCTTGCCCCACGCGTCAGTGGGTCCTCCGCCCTCTAACGCTAAACAATAGCTGATCAGTGGTGATTAATGTGTGAATTCGGCGCCATACGGGCAAGTCCATGCGGCATGTTGGCCCGCTGCGTCCAAGTTCCTGACGGGAAGTTCTCATTCAATCGGCGCCTTCCGAGCCTCTGCGGGAGGCTGCACATCTTGAACCCGTGACAGGCTGAACCGCACTATTCGCCCTACTTCTTGTCGCCATAGACCTTTTCGGGGTCGAACAGCGCCTCGCCGCCATCGGTGACGAGCCTAAACGTTCCATCGGCCGTTTCGATCCGTCGGTAGAAACAGCTTCGTCTGCCGGTGTGGCATGCCGCGCCGCGTCCCTGCGGGCGGACCTTCAGCCAGATCGCATCCTGGTCGCAATCGGTGCGGACTTCCTGCACCGCCTGCGTTTCGCCCGAGGTCGCGCCCTTGTGCCACAATTCGCCGCGCGAACGGCTCCAGTACCAGGCTTCGCCGCTCTGCAGCGTCCGGTTCAGGGCCTGGTCGTTCATGTGCGCGACCATCAGCAATTCGCCGCTGTCGGCATCGGTCACGATCGCCGTCACCAGCCCGTTGCCGTCGAAACGGGGGGTGAGCCGGTCGCCCGCCTCGAGTTCGGTCTTGTCGCCGGCTTCGGCAAACAGTTTTCCGGTCATGCCGTTCCCGTCCCGCTTTCAGTCTGTGATCGCGTCTTTGCTGGTGAAAGGCGCGCCGGCCTGCCGCGCCGGGGCAGGGATCAGTCCTTGCCGAAGCGCAGCAGTGTCATGAAATTGACCTGCTCGGCCGGCGCATCGCGAAACTGGCCGGTGAAACAGGTCGTGGTCGTCGTCGAGCCCTGCTTGCGGATGCCGCGCATCGCCATGCACATGTGCTCGGCCTCGATCATCACCGCCACGCCGCGCGGCTGCAGCACCTCGTCGATGGCCTGGGCGACCTGCGCGGTCATGTTTTCCTGCGTCTGCAGGCGGCGGGCGAAGATTTCCACCGTGCGTGCGATCTTCGACAGGCCCAGCACCCGCCCGTCCGGCAGATAGGCGACATGCGCCTTGCCGATGATCGGGACCATGTGGTGCTCGCAATGGGAGTGGAACGAGATGTCCTTGACCAGCACCATGTCGTCATAGCCGCCGACCTCCTCGAAGGTGCGGCCCAGCACTTTCTGCGGATCCTCGTCATAGCCGGAGAACATCTCCAGATAGGCCTTGGCGACCCGCGCGGGCGTGTCCTTCAGCCCTTCGCGCTCGACATCCTCGCCGATCCAGCGCAGCAGCGTGCGCACCGCGTCCTCGGCCTCGGCCTGGCTCGGCCGTTCGGATTTCGGCAGGACCTTGCGCCGCGCGCCTTCCTTGAAGGACTTGATGATGGCGTCCATATCGATCTCCCGCATGGCCGTTCCGCCGTCTGGGGTCTGCATCACTGCCGGTCGATACCGCTCAAGAGGGAATGGCCGGAACTTGTGCTCCTTATATAGCTCGCCGCGCCGGCTTCGCAATTGCCCGCGCCGCGCAAGTCCGCCCGGTGCCCCGAAAGTGGGAATCCCGGCCCTGTCCGAAGCCTGAATGCTACCCGTCGCTACCGTTCAGGCTTGGTTCAGCCGTGTTCTGCCAGATTACGTGCATCGAACGACAACGGGCGATGCAGCCCGCCGGCTACAGGAGATACACGATGAACATCTAATCGCTTCGCGGCACCGCCATCGCAGGCTTCGCCGCCATCGCCATCACCGCGGCCGGTGCCATCGCCGCGCCGGGTCAGGCCCAGGCGAACGACAAGGCTATCGCCGCCTTCGTTGGCGGTCTGGTGCTGGGTGGCATCGCCGCCAATTCCTATGCCTACGGATCCCCGGTCTATGTCGCGCCGGCCTATCCCGCGCCGCGCTATTACGGCCACCGCAACAAATGGCGTCACCACGACCGCCACCGCCGCTACGGCTATTACGGCCATCGTCGTCACGGATACGGTTACTAAGTAAGCCCCTGCAACCGTTTCCGGTCCGAAAGCCCCGGTCCTCCCCCGGCCGGGGCTTTCGTTTGTGTTACGCATGTCACATGCCGGAAGTCCTCCGGTTAGCCCATAAAATATTGTAATCGTTAATCAAAAATTCTCCCATTGAGTTGGCGACCATGTGTCGGAATGCACGCAACCCCGGATTCTACCGCGCCATCTTGGTAGGGCCGGCGGGAGAAAGCGCCGGCACGAAAGACAAGTCGTCAACAAGGAGAATGAACATGAATACGAAGACCCTTCGCACCTCAGCCATCGCCGGCCTTGCCGCGATCGCATTCGTCGCCGCCGGTTCGCTGGCCACGCCCACCGAAGCCCAGGCAGGCGGCAAGGCCGCAGCCGCCTTCGTCGGCGGTCTCGTCCTCGGCGGTATCGCCGCCAACGCAGCCTATGGCGCACCCGTCTATTACGGCGCCCCGGCCTATTACGGCCCGACCTGCCACTGGCAGAAGCAGAAGGTCTACACGCCTTACGGCTATCCCGTCTGGCAGAAGGTGAAGGTCTGCTACTAAGGGCGTTTCAAGTTTCCACGAAAACATGCGTATCGGAATGCGCGTTCGAGCTCTCGCGAGAGGCAGCGCATTTCGATCCCGTCGGAAACTGAAACGCACCTGGCGGACCGGCCACCAGGAGACAGTCTGGGGCCCATCTGCGGCTTGTCTCTCATTTCTCCGGAAGCCTCGGCATCACGCCGGGGCTTCTGGCGTTTCAGGCGACCTTTTCCGATCCCTCGACGTGGTTCGGCCAAACCCCTATATTGAACGAAACACCCCTTTGCGGACCGCCCGACATGCTCAACGACGTCTACAATGCCAAGATCCTCGACTATGCCGGCAATATCGAGCGCCTCGGCAGGCTCGATCAGCCAGACGCGACTGCAAAGGCGCATTCCAAGCTGTGCGGCTCGACGGTCACGGTCGATTTGAAGATGGAAGGCGGCAAGGTCACCGATTTCGCCCATGAGGTGAAGGCGTGCGCGCTGGGCCAGGCTTCGTCCTCGATCATGGCCCGCAACGTGATTGGCGCGACGGGCGAGGAACTGAAGGCGCTGCGCAAGACCATGATCGCCATGCTCAAGGAAGGCGGTCCACCACCCGAGGGCAAGTTTTCCGAATTCCGCTTTCTCGAGCCGGTACGCGAATACAAGGCCCGCCATGCCTCGACCCTGCTGACCTTCGACGCCGTGGTCGATTGCATCGAGCAGATCGAGGCCAGCGGCTCCGGCGAGCGGGCTGATGCGGTCCGCGCGCAAGCGCAGGAGCGCAAGGAAAAGCAGGAGAAGGTCAAGGCTGCCGCCGTCGATGCTCTCGGCGCAGCTGGAATCAGGTTCCGTGTGCGCTGAACCTGCTAGCCACAAGCACCACGCCAGCAGATCATCCGGAAAGGGCCGCAATTTTGCCGGCCACTGGCCCAGGACGCCGGGCCGGTTGCTCGGCATCGGCCTGATCCGCCTTTACCAGCTCACGCTGTCGGGCTTTGTCGGCAATGCGTGCCGGCATCAGCCGACCTGCTCGGAATATGCCTATGAGGCGGTCGCCCGCCATGGCCTGGTTCCCGGCAGCTGGCTCACCTTCTGGCGCGTGTCGCGCTGCAATCCGTGGGGCACCAGCGGCTACGATCCGGTTCCCGAAAAGATGCGCTGGTGGTAAGCCCTGTCCCTCCCTGTGTGACGGAGAGCGAGATGAAAACACTACCCCCCGCCATCGTCGAGGTCACGCGCGGCGCCTTCGTTGAAAGCCGGCATGAGGTCGACATCGCCGTCATCGATGAGTCTGGCGCCACCGTTGCATCCTGGGGCGATCCGGACCGCCCGGTTTTTCCGCGTTCCTCGATCAAGGCGCTGCAGGCGCTGCCACTGCTGGAATCGGGAGCGGCGGAGCGCTTTGCCTTCCGGCCCGAGCACATCGCGCTTGCCTGTTCCTCGCATGATGCCGAGCCCGTCCATGTCGAGGCGGCCGAATGGATGCTGTCGCAGGCGGGCCTGACCGCGACCTGCCTGGAGTGCGGCGCGCAGATCCCGCATCTCAAGCGTGACGAATACCGGCTGGTGCGCGAGGGCAGGGAGCCCGGCCCCATCCACAATTGCTGCTCGGGCAAGCATGCCGGCTTCGTTGCGTTTGCAAGGCATGAAGGCATGCCGATCGAGGGCTATGTCGGCTTCGATCGCCCCGTCCAGCGCGCCATTGCCGGCATTCTCGAGGAGGTGACCGGCGCGCCGCATCGCAAGGACAATTATGGCATCGACGGCTGCGCGATCCCGACCTACACCATTCCGCTCTCCGCGCTCGCCTTCGGCTTCGCCCGTCTCGCGGCAGGGCAGGGCGGCGGGAAGGTGCGCGACGCGGCGATGAAGACCATCCTCGAATCCTGCCTCGATCACCCGCTGATGCTGGCCGGTTCGGAACGGCCGGCGACGGCGGTCATGCGCGCTCTCGGCCGGCGCGCCATGATCAAGACCGGGGCGGAAGGCATGTTCACCGCATCCCTGCCGGAAAAGGGGTGGGGCGTGGCGCTCAAGGTCCGCGATGGAACGGAGCGCGCATCCGAGGTGGCTCTATTCGGCCTGCTTGAATCTCTACTTGAACTTTCACCGACCGAATCAAGCACCTTGAAAGGACTCGCGAATCCTCCGGTACTCAACCGTGCTGGTCTGAAGGTCGGCGAGTTGAGGCTGGCGCTGCCAGACGCCTGAACCCGTTTCACGCGTCCTCGCCGGAATCAGAATGTTTGGAAATGACGCCAAGCCCCTGGCGTGACTCCTGAAACGCCTCGAGCTTAAAGCTCGACGTCGATGCCGAGCGAGGCGATCAGTTCGTAATAGGCGAACACGATCGCGATCAGGAAGATCACCACCACGATCTCGAACTTCAGCCCGTGCTTGTGAAACAGGCTGCGGTCGCGGTGGTGCAGCACGTCCATCAACTCGTCGCCGAAACGGATCGACAGGAAGGTGCCGATCGCCGACAGGCCGATGATCCCCCAATAGGGCCAGGGGTGCAGCAGGATCTGGTGCAGTACCGAGGTCAGCAGCGTCTTGTCGTAGTAGTCGTCAAACCAGGTCAGCGAGACGAGGTTCAGAGAGATTGCGATGACCCAGACGGCGATTTCGGAAATCACCATGCGGATGCCGAAGATCAGCCGCAGCGGGAAGTCGAGCAGAAAGCCGGCATCGGCCACCGGCGTACACAGGACGAAGAAGCTCCAGGTCAGCGCCGAGGCGATGCCGCCGGTCGCCAGATCGTATTTGTAGCTCAGATAGCCGAAATAGCAGGCCAGAAGCGCAATGAGCAGCAGGAACTTGATGAGCACCTGCCGGTGCGGGTGCCCGCTATCGTCGTCCGTATCGCTCATGCACTGCGCTCCGTGCCCGCAACGGGCCAGCCGGAGCCCGCTACGGTCATTTTTCGTTCGCTGCCGCGTCCGTCCGGGCCTGCGAGAGTTCAAGCGTGCGCCGATAGACGATCTGGCGCAAGTCCTTGTTGTAGTCGATGTTCAGGTGGGTAAATCCGCCGAAACGGGCGAGATTCACGTTCGACAGTTTCCCGGTGAAATCCCCGGTCGGACGGACGAGATTGTCGTTCCGTTTTGGCAGGTAAAAGTTGATGATTTCCTGCACGTTCGCACCCGCGCGCGTCGGCTCGACCGGGTCGAACATGACGACATAGGCGGTGGGTACGCCGTGCTTGCCGAGTGTTGTCGCCAGTTGCGGCGCCGCGCCGGCGCCGAGCGAGTGCCCGATGATGATGACAGGGTAATTGACCGCCCCCCGGTAGCTGCGCTCCAGAATGTCGTTGGCGAGCGATTGCCAGACACTGTGGTTGAACACGCAATTCTCCATGCCATAGCTGGTGAACTGCTTGCCCATCTCGTCGAGCCCCAACGAGAAGATGTTGGCGAGACCGCGCAGCAGATAGACTTCGCCCGGACGTGTCGAATTGACCTTGGCGCACGCCGCCTGCGCCGCACCCGCGAGCGCAACGGCAAGGCCGATGGCAACAAGGCAGGACGCGAAGGCACTGCGGAGCAGTTGGAGCGCGCGACCGGACTGGCGCCGGCAGGTGATGCGATCCGTTCTCGGTGAAAGGCGGGCAGTAGGGTACAGGGGGGCGACATGCCGCATCGTGTCCTCCTTGGCACATTCCCCACCGATCAGAACCTAGCTTGGGATCGACGCGTTTCAACGCACATTTTCGACAGCTGAGCAAAAAGTGCGAGGGCACGGTGAGCCTGCGACGTCGAAATTTCAATTCATGGACGCATTGATGGCGGGATTTCGTGGGAAACGGCAACCAACCGTGTCGTCGCGCGTTGGTATCTGATCCGTGCCTTGCGCTGGTCCGAAACGCTTCCCCCGACACCCGTGTGGGTGTCGAGTTGGGCCTGAGGCGTTGGCAAACGCGGAACCGATCCGAAATTCTTCAAGGAGAAACACATTGCGCCGACTGGGATGGCTGTCCGGCTTTCTGCTCCTGATCGTCGTCCTTGCGGCGGGCGGTTTTGCCGCCGTTGTCTATCTGCCGCAGTTCAACGCGCAACGGCAGGATTTCGCTAGTTCCGTGCTTTCCGCCAATTTCGGGCGCGATGTGGCGGTGGACGGCCCCGTATCCGTATCACTGGGAAGCACGGTCGAGGTAACGATCGAGGACATGAGAGTCGCCTCGGTGTTCTCGAGTTCGGCCAGCGAGCCGGAGCGTATCGACCATGGTGCCTTTTCGTTTCCGCTTGCGAGCCTGTCGCGTGGCAGTCCGAACATCACGGGACTCGAGCTTTCCGGCGTCAACCTGGAATTCGTTTCTTCCGGGCAGGAAGCCGATGAGGCGGAGAGCCGACGCGGTGCCCTTGCGGTCTTTCCGACACGTTTCCTGAAGCATCCGTCTTCGGGCAATCTCGCCCTGAACGATGTCGAACTTCGTTTCGTCAATGCCGAAGCGGGGTTCGACGAAAAGATATCGATCGACACGCTGCGTTCCAGTGAAGACGGTGCTTCCCGGGCCATCGCGATCGAAGCGAAAGGCACCGTGAACGGCCTTCCGATCGCGCTGGACGCGGATTTCGAAAACCCGCGGCGCGTTGGCACCGGACGCCCCTTGGATTTCAGCATCGATCTTGCGTTGCCCGGCACGACGAACAGGCTCTCCGGAACGCTGGATGTCGGCGAGCCGGTTGCCATCGTCGACGGCATGATGGATGTCGACGTCCGGTCGCTCGGCGACGTACTGGACGCCCTGCAACTGCGCAGGGTCACGGAAGGGACCGGCACTCTCACTGCGAAGCTTTCCGGACCGCTCGACGCGCTGGTCGTGCAAGACATCGAAGGCGCCACCGATTCCGAACAGGGCAACAGCTACGGCATCAAGGGCAGGGTCGACTTCCTGGGAACCGATTCGAAGCTTGATCTGACAATTTCGGGCACGCTTCCCCGGGAGAGTGATCTCGCATCCGCCACGGCGCTGCTGACCGACGCACGCGTGACGGGGTTCGAAGGCCGCGTCAGCGGCAGTTTTGACGCGATGCAGGTCGACCGGTTCCTGATCACGACCAATGCGCTCAACGTGAAATTTCGCAACATCGGCCCGATCTCCGTTCAGCGCATCGCCAAGGATGAAGAGGGCAATCTGGGCATTCGCGGTATCCATGTCCTCGACGGTCCGACCGGCAGCCCGTGGCTCGATCTGGAGGGTGATGTCGACAATGCGCTCAAGCTGCGCGGGATACGTTTCGCAGGCAAGTTCGACCTGCCAACCACGGACATTCTCTTCCTCGAGGGTGGGGAGGAGAGCAAGGCACTGGGCCGGGTTGCAGGCGAACTCGCCATGTCGGACGAGGACGGCACGTTCGGGCTCGACGCCTTCGCCGGTTCGGTGCGCGACAGCGACCTCCTCGATCTGAAGCTCGAACTGGTGAAGGAGGGGACCGGCGAGCCGGGCAAGGCGGGTTTCGACACCGAACTGAACATCCCCGACTTCAAGGCGTTTGCCGCGGCGCTCGGTGTCGAATCCAGGGCCAGCGGCGGACTCGAATTCACCGGCCATCTTTCCGTCGCCGACGACGTGGCGACCTTCGACGGCCGGATCGTAGCGGACGAGACGGCGATAGACGGTCATCTGTCGGCGAAGCGGGAGGACGGCGTTCCGCGCATTGCGGGATCGATCGAATCGGAGTCGCTCACCTTCACCGACCTGCGCGATCTGTGGGATGTGAAGCAGATTCGTCGCAAGAAGAATGTCGACTACGTCACCTTCAACGACAACCTGCTGGAGGACCTTGAAGCCGATGTCGAAGTGGCCGCCAGTGAGATCGTCGAAGCGGGAGAAGCCGCAGGAGATTTCAGCGGCCGTATGATCTATGCGCAGCGCAAGGTTCGCCTCGATCCGCTTGCCATGACCTATCTTGGCGGCACGGTCGAAGCGGCAGCGACAATCGACCTTGCAGGCAAAACGCCCACTCTTGCCGCGACCGGAACGGTCAACAGGATTCCGCTCCAGAGCCTGCTCGCCCAGTTTCGGGCGCCGCCGATCGCCACCGGTTCGCTGAATGCGAAATTCGACGTGTCGGGCGTCGCCAGCCAGGACCAGTTCGCGAAAACGGCAAGCGGCAATGCGACCCTTTCATTGTGGGGCGGCACCATCGGTACCAATCTGATCGATCTCACGGGCATGGACTATGTCAGTTGGGCCTTTACCCAGAAGGATGACGACTCGACGCAGATCGTTTGCGCGGTCTTGCCGCTCGCGCTGAAGAACGGTCGCGGAAGCACGTCGGCGATGGTGGTCGAAACGGAAAACGTTCAACTCGTCGGGCAGGGGGCGGTGGACCTGGCCGGCAAGACTCTGGATCTGCAGTTCCAGCCCATCCCGAAGAACGAGAACACCGCAGGCGTCGCCACGCCGTTCAGCGTTTCAGGCTCGTTCCTGAAGCCTGACATCAATGTCGACCAGCAGGCGGTGAACAAGCGTATCGGCGCCGAGGTCATGGCCATGCCGATGAAGTTTTTCAACAATCTGATGGGTGGGAACGACGAGGCGGATACGGAATCGGATAACCGCCCCTGTGTGGTTCGAAAGGCAGAAAAGCAGGAGACGCAGGAACAGCAGCACGAGGAACAACCGCAGCAAGAGCAGCAGGAGCAGCAACCGCGGAAGTCCCTGCTGCCGCTCCTGCCCGTGCTGCCACTGCAAACGCAGCAGCCCAACCAGACCCAGCAAACTCAGCAACAGCAGCAGATTCAGGAGCAGCAGAGCGGACGGTAGGTGCACGTCCTGCGCGTGGATGCCGAAGCAGACTCTTCTGCTGGTCTGTTGGTTCCTGCGCGACCCGTTCTGGTCTCGGATAACCAATATCGTTTTCGCATTGCTTCTGGCCGTCTCGGCGGCATTTGCGGTGTTTCGGGCGTCATTCTTGTCGACCCGAAAGCCGTGCCATGCCATCATGGGTTGTAATGTCCTGGGGAGACATGAATGACCTACCGCCACAAAATGCTGCTTGCCGCAATCGGTATCGTTTCACTCGCCTTTGCGGCGCCTGCCGCGGCGGGCCCATCCTACGACCAACTGAAATCGAAGGGGTTCGCGACTTCCCGTTTCACCCAGATACCCAGCGGTAAATACGGCTGGTATCTGGTGAAGGGCGATGAAAAGTATTTCTGCCGATATGCTGAGGGCCTGCTTCGCAAGGGTAATCGGATCGGCAACTTCACGCTGAACGGCCAGTTTGTTTCCATGACCATTGCACAGTTCAGGCGGCGCAGCCGGAGAGACCCGTCTCGGATCACGCGCTATGAGGAAATCGTCGGAAACAATCCGCCGCCTCGTGCAGTTGAGTTTTGCATGCGTCGGCTGCGTTGACGCCCTCCACCCTTGCTCCATCTGCTGCCTTCCCCTATATCGCGCCCATAAACCGACCCGAAAACCACCCGCGCTCGTAGGCGGGACTGGATAGGAGATATCGAAGATGGCCGATCAGGCATCCGTTTCGCTCGTTTTCCCCGATGGCAATGCACGTGAATTCCCCGCCGGCATCACCGGTGGCGAAGTTGCCGAATCCATTGCCAAATCGCTCGCCAAGAAATCGGTTGCCTATGCGCTGGATGGCGAGTTGCGCGATCTCGCTGAGCCGATCACCGAAGGCGGCGCCATCGAGCTCGTCACCCGCACCGACGACCGTGCCCTCGAATTGATCCGCCACGACGCCGCCCATGTGCTGGCCGAGGCCGTGCAGGAATTGTGGCCGGGCACGCAGGTCACCATCGGCCCGGTGATCGAGAACGGCTTCTATTACGATTTTGCCCGCAACGAGCCCTTCACGCCCGAGGACCTGCCGGTCATCGAGAAGAAGATGCGCGAGATCATCTCCCGCAACCAGCCCTTCACCAAGGAGGTCTGGACGCGTCAGGAGGCGAAGGATTTCTTTCGCGACCGGGGCGAGCACTACAAGGTCGAACTGGTCGATGCGATTCCCGCCGACCAGGACATCAAGATCTACGCGCAGGGCGAATGGCTCGATCTGTGCCGCGGTCCGCACATGCGTTCGACCGGCGATATCGGCACGGCCTTCAAGCTGATGAGCGTGGCCGGCGCCTACTGGCGAGGCGATTCCAACAACGCCATGCTGACACGCATCTACGGCACGGCCTTCGCCGACCAGGGCGAACTCGACGCCTATCTGCACATGCGCGAGGAGGCCGAGAAGCGCGACCACCGCAAGCTCGGCCGCGAGATGGATTTGTTCCATTTCCAGGAAGAAGGTCCCGGCGTCGTCTTCTGGCATGCCAAGGGCTGGTGCGTGTTCCAGAACCTCGTCTCCTACATGCGCCGGCGCATCGCCCGCGACTATCAGGAGGTCAACGCCCCGCAGGTGCTCGACAAGAGCCTGTGGGAAACGTCGGGCCATTGGGGCTGGTATCGCGATGCCATGTTCAAGGTTGAGGTCGCCGACGAGGAAGCCGACGACGACCGCATTTTCGCGCTCAAGCCCATGAACTGCCCCGGCCATGTGCAGATCTTCAAGCACGGGCTGAAATCCTATCGCGACCTGCCGGTGCGTCTGGCCGAATTCGGCGCGGTGCACCGCTACGAGCCGTCCGGCGCGCTGCACGGGCTGATGCGCGTGCGCGGCTTCACGCAGGACGACGCACATGTCTTCTGCACCGAGGACCAGCTCGCCGACGAGATCATGAAGATCAACGACCTCATCCTGTCGGTCTTCGAGGATTTCGGCTTTGAGAAGATCACGGTGAAATTCTCCACCCGGCCGGAAAAACGCGTCGGCGCGGATTCGCTGTGGGACCATGCCGAGGAGATCATGGAGGGCGTGCTCGGCCGCATCCGTGATTCCGACGAAAGGATCACCACCGAGATCAATCCCGGTGACGGCGCCTTTTACGGTCCCAAATTCGACTATGTGCTGCGCGATGCCATCGGCCGCGAATGGCAGTGCTCGACCACCCAGGTCGATTTCAACCTGCCGGAGCGCTTCGGTGCGTTCTACATCGACAGCGACGGCGAGAAGAAGCAGCCGGTCATGGTCCACCGTGCCATTTGCGGCTCGATGGAGCGCTTCCTCGGCATCCTGATCGAGAACTTTGCCGGCCATTTCCCGCTGTGGTTTGCGCCGATGCAGGTCGTTGTCGCGACCATCACCTCGGAGGCCGACGCCTATGCCGAGAGCGTGGCCGAAAGGCTGAGGGATGCCGGTCTTCAGGTCGAGACCGACACCCGCAACGAGAAGATCAACTACAAGGTGCGCGAACACTCGCTCGCCAAGGTGCCGGTCATTCTCGTCTGCGGCCATCGCGAGGCGGCGGAGAACACCGTCTCGATGCGCCGGCTCGGTTCGCGCGACCAGCAATCGCTCACCCTCGACGAGGCGGTAAAGCAGCTGGCCGACGAGGCGACCCCACCGGACGCGAAGCGTCGCAAAGCCGCCTGATCCCGTTTCCTGCCGGGCCTTTGCGGGCCCGGCAGTTGCCGGGGCAGGGACCATCCATTCCCGATCTTGCAGTCATGAGCCTGTCACACGAATCCTGATAGACGGGTCGGTTGAATGATGCAGTGTGCCTATGGAGGCGGATCACGATGCTGAGGCGCAGGGACCACAAGCTTCGCTTTCCCGAACTCTCCTATGCGAGCCCGGCCGACCCGAAGCTCAAGCAATGGTTCATCCGGCGGGTCGAGAAATTCTCCGGCCGAGACTATTTCGCCGACCATTATGAGGTCTGGCGTTCCTCCATCGTTGGCCGTTCGAGCCGGGTCATGGGCGACATGCTCGACCTGCTCGGCATCGACCTGATCGTGCGCGGCAAGGCCTGGCCGCCGCGCGAACTGCCGGACACGCCGCTGGTGATGGTCGCCAACCACCCCTTCGGCATTGGCGACGGCGTCGCCATCCTCTCGCTTGCCGAACAGCTTGGCCGGCCCTTCCGCGTGCTTATCCACAACGATCTTCTGCGCGTGCCCGAGATCCGGCCCTATTCGCTGCCCGTCTCCTTCGAGGAGACGCGTGAGGCGCTGCAGATGAATTTGAACACGCGGCGCGAGGCGGTGCGGTTGCTGAAGGAAGGCGTCACGATCGTCATCTTCCCGGCCGGCGGCGTGGCGACCGCGCCCAAGGGCCTCGGCAAGGCGCGCGACCTGCCGTGGAAGATGTTTCCTGCCAAGCTGATCCAGGCCGCAGGCGCCTCCGTCATCCCGGTCTATTTCGAGGGCCAGAACACGCGGCTGTTCCACCTCGTCAGCCAGATCTCGCTGACCGTGCGCCTGTCCATGCTGATCCGCGAATTCCGCCGGCTGGCCGGTCGCGCGATCACCGCCCATGTCGGCGACATCATCCCCGCCGGCGAGCTCGCTCTGATCCGCGACCGAAGGCAGATGACGCAGATGCTGCACGAAGCCGTGTTCTCGATGCGCGCCGGCAGGCGACCCGATCCTGCGCTCGACGAAGACGCACCCATGGCAGCCTGAAACACGTCACGTGACCATCCAGGCGCCGAAGCCGATTCGCCAATCTGCGTGGCGATTCAAAGCCCCGCTTTTGCGGTGCCTCTATTGCGCCAGAACCTCGATGTCGCGATTGATGCCGGACACCACGTCGAACTCCTGCGAATAGATCTTCTCGCTGTTCTTGGCGATCGCGGTGTATTTGCCTTCGCTCAGCACGAAGGCGGGAAAGGCGCTGGAGCTTTCGGTGATCTGGTCGCCACTCTCGGTGATGATCGACCATGCCGTGTCGGCGATCGCATCGCCGCCCTTGCGCCGTACCAGACGCAGCACGACGCGCGCGGCGCGGTGCTGGATGGTCGCCTGGGTCACCTTGCCGGGCTCGACCCGGAGGTCGGCGCGCACCTCCGCGTTCAGGCGGCCATATTGCGAAACCACGTGATAGGTCCCGGCATGGAAGGGGATGATCTCGCCCGGCCGGATGTTGCGTGCGATGAGCTGGCGTTCGCCGCGCTCGTCGGCCTGGCGCGAATAGATGTCGAAGCGCAGGAATTTGGGCGGGATGGGCGTGTCCTCGCCCGTCACGCCATTGAGCTGCAGTGCCCCCGCATCCAGCGTGAAGATTTCGGTCGAAGTGTCGGTCCTGACCGTGATGCGTCGCACCGCGCCGGCAAAGCCATAGGCGGCGTGGACGAAATACTCACCCGGTGACATGTCGAAGGACTGGATGCCGCTTTGCGCCGTCGCCAGCAGCGGCAGCCGGCCATTGTCGCCGAGCTGCGTGCCGAACACTCGCCATTCCACGCCCGAATCGACCGGCGGCCCTTCCTGGGTCATGCGCGCCTCGAAGGTGACGCGGATCGCCTGCGCCGCCGCTTCATGGGCACCAATGCCGAACCAGACGAGTGCGACCAGCAGGCACGCTGCAAGGCGCGCGAGAAGGGGCTGTGGTCGAGAATGCTTGGTCATCCGGTTGTCGCTTCGGTTCCGTACCGGTTTCAAACGCGCTTTGTCGGCATTTTCAAGGCGTTGCCGTGGGCCCATATGCGGCCCTATATGTGCGGCCCTATATGAAGGAACGATGCAAGGACATGCAAGGAGCAAGGATGACCGCCACCACCGCCGTGGAGGATACCTCGTCGCAGCGCAATGACGAGGTCCTGGAATTCATGCGCACCCGTCGGTCTGTCCCCGCCAAGACCATGGGCGGGCCGGGGCCGGACGAAACCGAAATTCGCCAGATGATCGAGATCGCAGCGCGCGTGCCCGATCACGGCAAACTCGCGCCCTGGCGCTTCGTGCGCTATGCGCCGGACTATTGCCGCAGGCTGGGCGAATTTTGCGAGGCGCGCGCCGTCGAACTCAATCCGGAGCTCAACGAGGAATTGCGCGAGATCGAGCGCAACCGATTCCTGCGCTCGCCCGTCGTCGTCGGTGTGATCAGCCAGGCTGCGGAGCATCCCAAGATCCCGGTCTGGGAGCAGGAGCTGTCGGCCGGTGCCGCGGCCATGAACATGCTGATTGCCGCCAACGCGCTCGGCTACGACGCGCAATGGCTCACCGAATGGCTCGCCTTCGACGAGACGCTTGCCCCCGCACTGGGCGTGGCGCCAGGCGAACGCATCGCCGGCTTCGTGCATGTCGGCACGCGCACCATGCCCAAGACCGAACGTGATCGTCCCGTGCTGGACGATGTCTACTCGGTGATGGAAGGCTAGCTCCGTGTTCTACGAGACCGCAAAACGCGACCATGGCCTGCCGCACGATCCGTTCAAGGCCATCGTCGCGCCGCGCCCGATCGGCTGGATTTCCACGATTTCCGGGGCGGGCGAGGTCAACATCGCGCCCTACAGCTTTTTCATGGCGGTGCGCTCGCGGCCCGACATGGTCATGTTCTGCTCCGACGGCGTGAAGGACAGCGTGACGAACATCCGTCAGACCGGTGAATTCGTCACCAACTACGTCTCCCAGGCCTTCGCGCAGGCGATGAACGAGACTTCCATCGATGCCCCCCATGGCGTGGACGAATTCGAACTGGCGGGACTGACGCCCGAACCGAGCCTGCTGGTCGCTCCGCCGAGGGTGGCCGGCGTCGCCGCTGCGCTGGAATGCAAGGCGACGCAGCTGATGGAACTGACCGATCTCGACGGCGCGAAGACCGATTCCGTGATGGTGATCGGCCAGGTCGTCGGAGTCCATATCGACGACGCGATGATCCGCGACGGCCGGTTCGATGTTGAAAAGGCGGGCCATGTATCGCGCCTCGGCTATCGCGACTACCAGGGGCCGGAGGGCTATTTCGAGATGCAGCGCCCGCGCTGGCGCGAGCCAGGCTCCTGAGCGACGCCGTCATCCTTTATGGAAGCTTAAGGCGCATGGTGAACGAAACATTAATCCTTTCGTGGCGATAATCCTTGCCTGAAACAAGTCTGCGGCATTGCGCCGTGTCGGTTTCCGGGAAGAGTCGCGAATGGTGTTCGAGCGTTTTGTCACCTGGTTGAAACTGGCATCCGACGATGAGCGGGTGTTGGCCACCAAGGCCTTGGCCACGGCCTATCTGCGTTCGAACCTGCAGGGCGTGGAGGGCGAGATCGCCGACGCCGTCGTCACCGCACTGCTCGACGATCCCGACATGGCGGTACGCCGCACGCTGGCAGAGACCTTCGCCGACCACGAGGCCGCGCCGCGTCATGTCATCGTCGGTCTTGCCGCCGACATTCCCGAAGTCGCCACCATCGTGCTTACCCGCTCGCCGCATTTCGTCGATGGCGAACTGATCGACATGATCGCCGGCGGCACGCCCGAACAGCAGATCGCGATTGCCTGCCGTCCTGCCATCTCGCGGGCCGTGGCCGCGGCGATCGCCGAAGTGGGCGAGATCGAGTCTTGCATCGGCCTGCTCGCCAACCGGGGCGCACAGGTCCCGAAGGCAGCCCTCCATCGCATTGCCGAACGCTTCGGCGACGATGCCGAGATGCGCCGCACGCTGCTCAGGCGCACTGAGCTGTCACCGAAGACCCGCGTCCTGCTGATCGAGCGTCTGGGCGAGGCGATGGCAGGGGAGGTCGCCGCCGATGCCGGGCTGTCATCCGGCCGTGTCGCGGCCATCGTGCGCGACAATTGCGATCGTGCGCTGATCGCCAGTGCCGCGCGCACCGGCGAGAACGATTTGCCCGAATTCGTCGAGGCCGTCATCGCCGGCGGCGCCATGAACGCCACCTTCCTGCTGCGCGCCGTGTGCATGGGCAACATCTCTCTGTTCGCCAATGGCGTGGCAAAACTGGCCGGCGTATCGCTGTCGCGCGTCGAGGCAGCGCTGGCCGACGACCGGCGCACCGCCTTTCGCGCGATCTATCGCAAGGCCGGCCTGCCGGACATCGCCTGGGGCGTGTTCTCCAGCGCCATCACCTGCTGGCGCCGCCTGCTCGAGACGTCCGGAACGGATGACATGACGCGCCTGCCTTACCTGGTCACGCGCGACGTGCTCGCCGCCTATGACGGCCGGACCGATCCGCAACTCGACCCCTTGCTCATCCTGCTGCGCAAGCTCGCCGCCGAGGCGACGCGCCTGAACGCCCGTCGCGAAATCGAGCGGCTTTCGGAAACGCCGCAGCAGGAAACCGTTCTGGCGCTGCCTTCACCCGAGGAGGCGGAGCTTGATCTACCCGAGACCATCCCAACGCAACAAGTCCAACCAACCCGGGAGAAGAGGATCATGGAATTGCCCGATGACGTGATCGCCGAATACGCCATCCATTTCGCCGAGGAGATCGTCGATCTGGAGGCCGAACTTGCCGCTGCAGCGCGACCCGATTACGGCGACATCGAACTGGACGCTGTCCTGTCGGAAGAGGCGATCATTGCCGCGATCGATTTCGACGATTTCGACGCGCCTGTCATGCCGGAAAGCGCGGCCAACGATGCGGCGCCTGTCGTGCGTGCGGTCGACTCGACCCTGCCGCATACTCGGCGCAACGAACGCGGCCCGGCACTGGTCGGCGCCACCCGCGCCCATCTCAGGCGCCGCGCGGCCGCCTGAACGTCGGATCCGGTTCAGTACTGGAACTGTTCGGCCAGGATGCGTTCCTCCCAGGAATGCTCCGGGTCGAACAGGATGATGCCGCTCGAATCGTGGTCGAGCGCGATCCGAACCCATTCCACCGATTTGACCTCGTAATGGTCGGCGACCGCATTGACCGGCCGCTTGGCGATCTCGTTGACGGTGATCTCGATCACGCTGGCATCGGGGATCAGCGCGCCGCGCCAGCGCCTTGGCCGGAACGGGCTGACCGGGGTCAGCGCGAGCAGCGGCGCGTCCAGCGGCAGAATCGGTCCGTGCGCCGAGAGATTGTAGGCCGTCGAACCGGCCGGTGTGGCGACCAGCACGCCGTCGCAGACGAGCGGATCGAGGCGCGTGCGCCCGTCGATCCGGATCCCCAGGCTGGCCGCCTGGTAGGACTGGCGCAGCAGCGAAATCTCGTTGATGGCCTTGGCCTTGTGCACCTTGCCGTCGGAATCTCGGGCTTCCATGTCGAGCGGCCGGATGATGCGTTGCGTCGATTGCGCCAGACGCTCCGGCAGGTCGTCTTCCGAGAACTCGTTCATCAGGAAGCCGACCGTGCCCTTGTTCATGCCGTAGACGGGGACGCCGCTGTTCATGAAGCGGTGCTGGGTGGCCAGCATGAACCCGTCGCCGCCGAGCGCGACGATGACATCGGCCGCCTCCGGCTCGCAGGCGCCGTAGCGTTCACCGAGACGCTCCGCCGCCTGTTCGGCATCGGGCGTGTCGCTCGCCAGGAATGCAATGCGTTCGTACACTTCTCTTCTTCCGTAATTGTCCCGATGTCCCGCTGCGTCGGCCTCGCCCTTAATAGGCGCGCCCCATCCGTCGCGCAAATCCTTCCGTCGCGCGACCCCGTCGCGACGGCGGTAACCTTTTGTTCAGCATGACGCGTCAAAATCATCCTCGCCGTTCAAACCGGCAGCCCGTCGCGCCCATATTAGCCGCTCCGGCACGTACAGCGCGCAAGGGAAGAGGGACAGGAAAGTCAGAGGGACATCCATGATCAGACCCGCCAGTGAAATCGAGTTTCCGCCGACCGAAGTCCAGCGCGCCCGCGCATCGATGCTCGCGCGCATGGAAGCGCTCAACAGCGCATCCAACTCGCTCATGGCGGTGATCGCCGAGCGCATTGGCGCCGAGGACCGCGAGGACGGCATGCGCGTCGAGCAGCTGACCGCCGAGCAGGAGCGCCTGATCGACAACATGCGTCGTCTCGTCCGCGCCAGGGCGGCCTGAGCAAGCATCTCCGATAATTCGAAATCTTAGCGGCCGAGGGCCAGCCCCTCGCGTCGCGGGTCGACGCCGCCCTTGAGCCGTCCGGTGCCGCTCGCCGGGTCGATGGCGATGGCGTGCAGACCCGAATTCAGGTTCGACACGGCAATCTGGTAGCCGAGCGCTTCCAGCCCCGGCGCCATTGCCTCGGCCGCCGTTTCCGCCTCCAGTTCGAACGGGCCGTAGCGATTGACCAGATGCGGCATCGATACCGCGTCCTGAATATCCATGCCCCAGTCGAGATGGGCGATCAGCGCCTGCGCGACGAAGCCGATGATCCGGCTGCCGCCCGGCGATCCGATGGCGAGCACCGGCTTGCCTTCCTTCAGCACGATGGTCGGCGACATCGACGAACGCGGCCGCTTGCCCGGTTCCACCCGGTTGGCGACCGGCACGCCGTCACGCTCGGCCACGAACGAGAAATCCGTCAATTCGTTGTTGAGCAGGAAGCCGCGCACCATCAGGCGCGATCCGAAGCCGTTCTCGATCGTCGTCGTCATGGAAACCACATTGCCCTCGGCGTCCACGATCGAGAAATGGCTGGTCGAGGGCAGTTCCGGCGTCATGCCGGGCGCAAGGAGCAGCGCGTGGTCGCTGGGCGGCGAGCCGGGCTTGACCGCGTCATCGGGCAGGGCGCTCTTGCCCTCGAGCAGTTTTGACCGGTCGGTCATGTAATCGTTGTTGAGCAGGCCCTTTGGCATGTCGACGAAATCGGCATCGGCCATGTAGGCCCCGCGGTCGGCGAAGGCGAGGCGAGAGGCATCGCCGATGAGCCGCCAGCTCTGCGGATTGTCTGGGCCGAGGGCCGCCAGATCGTACGGTTCGACGAGCTTCAGGATCTGCCCGACCGTCAGTGCGCCGGAAGAGGGCGGGCCCATGCCGCAGACCTCGTAGACCCGATAGGTCGCGCAGACCGGTTCGCGTTCCTTGACCGTGTAACCCGCCATGTCTTTCATCGACAGCAGGCCGGGATTGCCGTCCGCGTTGCGCACCGTGTCGACGATGTCCTGTGCGATCTCGCCCGTGTAGAAGGCCTCCGCGCCGCCGTCGGCGATGGCACGAAGCGTCGCCGCATAGTCGGGATTGGTCAGTCGCGTGCCGGGCATCAGCGGCACGCCTTCCTCGGACAGGAAATAGTCCCGCGTCGTCTCGTAGCGAAACAGGCTCTCCGCAGAATAGCCGATCGATGCATTAAGCCTCGATGTTACCTCGAAGCCCTTGTCGGCCAGTTCGATGGCGGGGGCGAGCAGGGAAGCCCAGTCGAGCTTGCCATGGACGCGATGCGCTGTCTCGAGCAGCGCCACCGTGCCGGGCGTGCCGACGGACCGGCCGCCGATCACCGCATCGAAAAAGCGCAGCGGTTCGCCATCATCGCCGAGAAACAGATCGGGCGTCGCTTCGGCAGGTGCGGTCTCGCGCCCGTCCAGCGTGGTGAGCCTGCCGGCCGCGGCGTCCCAGTAGACGAGGAAGGCGCCGCCGCCAAGTCCGGACGATTGCGGTTCGACCAGACCCAGCACGGCCTGCACCGCGACCATCGCGTCGATGGCGTTGCCGCCGCGTTCGAGCACCGCCATGCCCGCTTTGCTGGCTTCCGGATGGGCGGTCACCACCATCATGCGGTCCGCCGTGACGCGCTTGCCTTCGCTTGTGCCGAATCCGACCTCCGGCGCGACGCCGTCGGTGGCCTGCTGCGCGGCCGCCTCGCGCAAGCCGGGCGCTGCCCAAAGCATGAGCAGCGCGCAGGTTGTTTTCAGGGCGCGGCCAAGCGGTCGGCTCCTCATGGAGCCACCATGCCGGCGTTTGCCGGTACCTTCGGGATCATCGGCTGAAAATGGTGGATTCGACGCAGGTATAGCCTATCCGGCATCTCGGATTGTCGGCCGAGGGCACGACTTTCAACTGGGTATCCTGCCCGGGACCGCAGAAACCGCGATTGTGCACGATGCGCTCATAGGTGTGCGTGCCCGTCGTCATGACGATGGAGCCGTATTGCGCGATGGCGCCGCGTCCCTGCGCGCAGGTCAAGGCGCGTGTGTCCGGTCTGGCGGCAAGGGCCTGACCCGCCAGTGCGAGCATCAACACGACCGCTGCGAACCAGCGGATGGGCAACGACATCCAGTGCGTCATGAGTGACCTTCCGGCAAAAAATCCACGATTCCGCCCCTGCGCGACAGTGTTGCAGGAATTGGCCCGAATGCAAGTCCTGCGCGCCTTCCGCGAGGTGTCGTCGGGCATGCTTGATTTTTAGGCAAATGGTATAGTTGTCCCTTTCTTGAAACCGATGTTAGCTTAGTCGGGTCGCATAGCGTTTGCATGAGGTTCGGCTTGTACGGTTTCGTGCCGGAAAAATACTTCGATGAAATGGTCGCCAGCAATGGCGAGATACGGGAGAGCTATCGGGCGATTGCCCACTGGCTCGACTCTCAGCCCAAGGGCGGCCTGAAACAGAAAGTGCGGGACGCCGAGGCGATCTTTCGCCGGCTGGGCATCACCTTTGCGGTCTATGGTACGGCCGAAACCAATGAACGGCTGATCCCCTTCGACATCATTCCGCGCATCATCTCGGCCGCCGAGTGGCGCAAGCTCGAACGCGGCATCGAGCAGCGCGTGCGCGCGATGAACGCCTTCCTGCATGATATCTACCACCGCCAGGAGATCATTCGCGCCGGCCGCGTGCCGGAAGCGTTGATCACGCAGAACTCCGCCTTTTGCCCCGAAATGATCGGCCACGACCCCGCGCTCGGCATCTATTCCCACATCATTGGCGTCGATCTGGTGCGCGTCGCCGAGAATGAGTTCTACGTGCTCGAGGACAATCTGCGCACGCCTTCCGGCGTCTCCTACATGATCGAGGACCGCGAGGCGATGATGCGCCTCGTGCCGGAACTCTTCGCCCGCCACCGTGTCGCGCCCGTCGAGCATTATCCGGAAAACCTGAGGCGCACCCTGCAATCGGTCGCCCCGCCCAATTGCGATGGCGATCCGACCACCGTGGTGTTGACGCCTGGCATCTACAATTCCGCCTATTTCGAGCATTCCTTCCTCGCCGACGAGATGGGCGTGGAACTGTGCCAGGGCGAGGACCTCTTCGTCGACGATGGTTTCGTCTACATGCGCACCACGCAGAAGCCGAAGCGCGTCGATGTCATCTACCGCCGCATCGACGACGACTTCCTCGATCCGCTGACCTTCCGCCCGGACTCATCCCTCGGCGTGCCGGGCCTGTTCTCGGCCTACCGCGCCGGCAATGTGACCATCGTCAACGCGCCGGGCACCGGCATCGCCGACGACAAGGCGGTCTACACCTATGTGCCGCAGATCATCGAGTTCTACACCGGCGAAAAGCCGATCCTGAACAATGTCCCGACCTACAATTGCGCCGTCGACGAGGAGCGCAATTACGTCCTTGATCACCTGGAGGAACTGGTCGTCAAGGAAGTGCACGGCTCCGGCGGCTACGGCATGATGGTCGGCCCGGCCTCGACGAAAAAGATGCGCGCGGAATTCGCCAAGCGCATCAAGGCTCGGCCCAACAACTACATCGTCCAGCCCACGCTCGCGCTGTCGACCTGTCCGACCTATGTCGAAAAGGGGATCGCCCCGCGCCATGTCGACCTGCGCCCGTTCGTCCTTGTCGGCGACCGCATCCGCATCACGCCGGGCGGGCTGACCCGCGTTGCGCTGAAGAAGGGCTCCCTGGTGGTCAACTCCTCTCAAGGGGGCGGCACCAAGGACACCTGGATTCTGGAGGACTGACGCCATGCTGGGCCGCACCGCCTCCAACCTCTACTGGCTCTGCCGCTACATGGAGCGCGCCGAGAACATGGCGCGGCTGCTCGACGTCGGCTATCGCATGTCGCTGGAGCCGGGATTCGACGATGGCGAGCACGACCAGTGGGACTCGACCCTGCAGGCGGCCGCCACGGCCTCGCTGTTCTTCGACAAGCATGAAAAGGCCTCGCTGGAGGAAGTCCGCGATTTCATGCTGTTCGATACGACCAACCCGTCTTCGGTCGCCACCTGCCTGACCCAGGCACGCTCGAACGCAAGGGCGGTACGCACCGCGATCACCACAGAGATGTGGGAGAGCATCAACGCGACATGGCTGGAGTTCTCGCGCGTCCGGCCCTCGTCGATCTCGACCAACGACCTGCCGGCGTTTCTCGACTGGATCAAGCAGAACACGGCGCAGTTCCGTGGCACCATGCTCAACACGATCCTGCGCAACGAGGGCTATTGCTTCTGCCAGCTCGGCACCTTCAACGAACGGGCCGACAACACGGCGCGCATCCTCGACGTCAAATACTACGTCCTGCTGCCCCGCAGCGAGTTTGTCGGCTCCGATCTCGACAACCGGCAATGGTCGATGATCCTGCGCGCGGCGTCGGGCCATCGCTCCTATCGCCATGTCTATCGCGACCGCTACAAGGCGTGGAACATCGCCGATTTCCTCATCCTGCGAAAGGAAATGCCGCGTTCGCTCGCGCACAGCTATGACTGGATCGATTCCACGCTCGATCGGCTCGACGAGATTTACGGCAAGCGCTACCCGTGCCATGACATGGGCAAGCGCATGTTTGAAGAGTTGAAAAACGGCGACATGGAAGTCATCTTTCAGAAGGGCCTGCATGAATTCCTCAGCGGATTCATCGCCGACAACAACGCGCTTGGCGGTTCGATTGCCGAGAGCTACAACTTTTTCTGAAAACGGAATTCGGCAGCAGCATGCAAATCGCGATCGAGCACTCGACGGTTCATGACTATGAACATCCGGTGCGCTACGGCGTGCAGGAGCTGCGCTTTACACCACCCGAAATGCCGAGCCAGAAAGTGCTTGAATGGCGCATCGAGGTGCCGGGCATCGAGGGGGCCGTGCACTGGTACGACGCCTTCGGCAACCTCACCCACCTCGTCAACCAGGTGCGTGAGCGCAATGCGCTGGAGGTCAAGGTCGTCGGCCTTGTCGAAACTTCCGATGCCGACGGCATCGTCGGCCAGTTGCCGCATTCGCCGCCGCCACGCATCTTCGTGCGCGAAACGCCGCTGACGGCCGCCGACCGGACGGTCAACGCCATCGCCGCCTCGCTGGAAGGCAAGCACCGCGACCAGATCGCGCTCTACCACGCCCTGATGGAGATATTGCGCGAACGCATCAGTTTCGTTTCCGGCCATACCGACATCAACACCTCGGCTGCCGAGGCGCTGAAGGCGGGGCACGGCGTGTGCCAGGACTTCGCCCATGTCTTCCTCGCGGTATGCCGCCGCCTCGATCTCCCGGCGCGCTATGTGACCGGCTATCTGGTGGTGCGCGAGGGCGATGTCGGTGCGGAGGCCCAGCACGCCTGGGTCGAGGCCGAGGTCGCGGGCCTGGGATGGGTCGGGTTCGATCCCGCCAACGGTGTCTGCCCGGACGACCATTATATCAGGCTGGCCTGCGGTCTCGATGCCTCGACGGCCGCGCCGATACGCGGGGTCAGGATAGGGCCGGGCGGCGATTCCATGCGCGTGCATCTGTCCGTGACCCCGACCGAATAACAACAACAGCCAGCGGCATTCTTGCCGCTTGAGCGGCCCGGGAATCTCGATAAGATCGCCGCCCATGACCTACTGCGTCGGCCTGCGACTCGATCGCGGAATCATCTTTGCCTCGGACACGCGCACCAATGCGGGGTTCGACAACATCGCCTCCTTCCGCAAGATGCATGTGTGGGAGGAGAAGGGCGATCGCGTGCTGGTACTGCTCGGCGCCGGCAACCTCTCGGTCACGCAGTCGGTTGTTTCCACCCTCAAGGAGGAGATCGCTGATCCGGGTCATGACGAGGACGGCCACAACATCCTGAACGCCGGCACCATGTTCCAGGTCGCACGGCGCATCGGCGAGGCGTTGCGCGAGGTCCACAAGACCAATGGCGAAAGCCTGGGTCCCAACGCCGCCGCCTTCCAGGCGTCCTTCATCCTGGGCGGCCAGATCAAAGGCGACACGCCGCGCCTGTTCCAGATCTACAATGAAGGCAATTTCATCGAGGCCACCACCGACACGCCCTTTTTCCAGATCGGCGAGCACAAATACGGCAAGCCCATCCTCGACAGGGTGGCAGTGCCCGAAATGCGCATGGGCGAGGCGGCAAAACTGCTGCTGATCTCGTTCGATTCGACATTGCGCTCGAATCTGTCGGTCGGCATGCCCATCGACATGCTGATCTACCGCACCGACACGCTTTTCATCGGCGAGCAGCGGCGCATCGGCGCCGACGATCCCTATTTCCGCTCGCTGTCGGCCGGCTGGTCGGAGGCGCTGCGCGACGCTTTCTCCAACATCGAATCCTACACCAACGGCGACTGATAGGCCCTGATCCGCGCCGATTTCGTTCGATGGAAGCGATTTTTGCAGGATTCGACGTGTCTCGGCGCCGTTATCAGCGAAAATTGATCACTCGCAGCCCGCCCCTGTGCGCAATGACACACAAATCGCGGTTTTTTCCGATTATCTCTGGCTAACCGAACGGCACACGCCTTTCGGACATCGAACCAGGAGTACCATGATGAAACGCATCTTCACTCGGATCGCCCTGACGGCGGTCCTGACCAGCGCGGCGGCCGGGTCGGCCTTCGCGGCGAACGGTTTCAACCCGTTCTACTATGACGGCTACCAGCCCTTCCACTCGCGTGCCATCGCTGGCGCGGCACCCAACTCGGATGCAACCTTCAACTACGGCGTTCGCTGCCACTACGAATACCGTGTCCAGCACACGCCTTACGGTCGCCAGCGCGTCCGCGTAAACATCTGCAACTGACGCTCCGCGAACCACCGCAGAACGTCGGCAGTCCCAGAAAAGCCCCGGCCCTTGGCCGGGGTTTTCTTTTGCCCGCATGCCGCTCGGTGAATGGTTTGACGCGGGCTTGGCCGGTCGGAGTTTCAGAAGGGCGCATGGATTGAACGTACGCCTCGCCAATCGAAGCGCCGAACTCTAGCGGGCGAGGGCGTTCCCGGGGCGGTCAGGGTCAAGAGCCTGGCGGCCGCGCATCAAAAAACCCCGGATCGGCTGACCCGGGGTTTTCGTTTGTCTCGGAGGTTTGCGTGTACCGGCTCAGCAGCCGATCAGCAGGCAGCTGCTGACCGCACCGCCGATGAGGCCCCCGATCGCAGCACCGATCCCGGAGCGCCGGGGCTGCTGCTGAATGGGCTGTTCCACGATCACCTGCTGCTGTTGCGGCACGAAGACCTGCTGCGGCGGCTGCTGCTGGATGATCACCTGCTGCGGCGGCTGTTCCTCGATGAAGACCTGCTGCTGGTCCGGCTGACGCTGCCGCACGATGACCTGCTGCTGGCGGGCCGAGCGCGTCTGCACCTGCGGCGTGGCGCTGGCCTGCCGCTTCGGCGTGTAGCACTGGCCGCGCGAGTTCATCTTCTGGCCGGCTGCGCAGCTCCGTGCGACCGGGCAGCCCTTGCCCTGATAGCCCTCGAGCTGGTCGAGAAGGTCCGCATCCGGGCTGGCCGACGCAAGCTCCAGTTTGGCCGAGCGGCGGAAGGTGTCGAGCGCGTTCTGGCTGCGACGACCCCAGATGCCGTCTGCACCGCCGGGATTGCAGGAAAGCCGGGCGAGGTGCTGCTGGATGCCGCGCACGATCTCGCGCGGATCGCGTTCCGGCTCGATCTTGCGGGTGGCTTCTTCCTTGGCGTCGGGCTTGGTCTCAAGGCTAGCGACCTGCTGCTCCTCGGTCGCATCCGTCGATGCTTCGGCCGTAGCGGTCTGCGACGCCTTCGCCTTTTCCTGGATGCGCTGCAGCTTCAGCCGTGCCAGCTTGCCGTAGAAGCTGGAGCCGAAGGACGAGATGAAGGCCTGAAGTTCTTCCGGATCTTCGGAATCCTTCACCGTATCCCAGGCGAGCTGCTCCACCTTGGCGTTGTCGAAGGTCTGGCCACTCGGCCGGCTCGAGGTTTCACCATCCTTCTTCGAATCGAGGGAGGCGATCTTTTCGGTGTTGCCACCTGGTACAAAGTAGAAGGCACCGAGCAGGGAGGAGTTGATCCAGGGCGTCTGCTGCTCGCCGGTATTGTCGAACACATCCTTGCGTACCAGCGTCATCATCGTCTGGACTTCGACATTCTCGCGGGAGATGTTGTCGAGCAGCGCCTTGGTGAACGGGCTGTTGCGGCCCGTGCCATCCAGCGCGACATTGTTCGGGTCGGTGGAAAAGGCGATCAGCGTACCCGGCGCGGATTTGATCTCTGCAAGGCCCTTGCCGGCGCCATTCGAGCGAGAGGCACTCTTGAACGAACGCGTCAGCGGGTTATCGCGGCAGGCGTCCAGGAACAGGAGCAAGGTCTTCACCTCACGCTCCATCTGGCGCTGGATGAAGTCGAGCGGGATTGTCTCGAAATCGAGATCGCTTTCGAAGTCGAGCTTCGCGTCGACAGGTGCGAGATAGTTTTGCCCGTTCACCTGCAGACCGTGTCCGGCATAGAACAACATGCCGACATCGGCACCGCGTAGTTCGGCGGCGAATTCCCTGATCTTGTCGCGCATGCCGCGATTGGTGAGATCCCGCCCCTCCACGACGACAAAGCCGATCGAGCGCAGTGCGCTCGCCATGTCGGCCGCGTCATTCGACGGATTGGCAAGCTGAGGCGCGTGCTGATACGCGCTGTTGCCGATGACCATGGCCACGCGCTTGCCCGTCGCCGCATGGGCGCCGGCCGCCATGAAGGCAAGCATGGCAATGAGGGCAGTCGCCGCAACCGCCAGGATTTTCAAGGCGAGGCGGTCGACGATTGTTTCCGATACCTTCGTCGTCATTGCTTCGTTCCCTGTTTCACGCCCCGGTTGTGCCCAGTCCACGCCTCGGGCAAGCTACTAAAGCGGGGCTATTTCAGCAAGGTCGCGCTCTTCAGCCGCCTGCCTTGCAGGTTTTCGTCCACACCATCGTGCTGGCCCCGGCTCGGATGCGGTACGGATCACGCACTGTGTGATGCAAAATGACCACGGAAACGTCCGCTCCGCTGTGCCCTTGATCACATTGCCCGCTTCCCGTCATTCGGCCGATCGGCTGGCATCGGGCTGCGGCATGCGCTCAAACGCCTTGTCCTGTATGGCCGGACAGCACATTGCGCCTACGACATTATGGCATGTCGCGGAACCTGCATGCCCTAAGGTAACGTATTTGTGAAGGACGGAAGCGCCCGCCGACACGGTTGGCAGTGCAGTTGAAGCCATGCATGAGGGAATCAGGGCTCTTGATATGGCAGTCCCCGCCACGCGGATGCGGGGCGGGGACCATTTTCTGATTCCACGGGAATCTCAATTCCCGGTTGAAGGCGTCTAGAACTTGCTCCCGATGAAGCCGCCGATCGCACCGCCGATGAAGGCGCCGACCGCCGGGTTGTTCATGATATTGTTGTTCTGCCGACGCTGGTTGTTGGCGCGCTGCTGCCGAACCGGCTGCTGGTCGCCGCGCACGAAGGTCCGGGTGGAACCCGAGGTCGCGACATTGGCCGCACCGGCAGGGCATCCGGCGCCCTTGTAGTCCTGAAGCTGCGCCAGCAGTTCGGGCTCCGGATCGAAGGTGACGGGATCGAGTTCCGTGCTGGAGCGCAACAGATTCAGTGCGTTGCGGCTCCTGCTGCCCCACACGCCGTCCGGCCGGCCAGGGCGACAGTTCAGGCGATCGAGTGCCGACTGCACCTTGACGGTGATCTCGCGCGGGCTGAATTCGGCCCGCAGTTCCCTGGCGCGTGCGCTCCAGGCTTCCGGCCCGGAAACTTCGCTTGCCGAGACACCGCTCGCCGAAGCGCCGGTATCCAGGCTGGCGACCTTCTGTTCAGGCGGGCTCTGATCCGCTGTCTTGGCCTCGATATTGGCGATCTTCATTCGCGCCAATTTCGCGTGGAAGGTGTTGGGATAGGTCAGTGCGAACAGGCGCAGTTCGTCCGCGCTGGTGCTTTTCGCGACTGCTTCCCACGCCATGGCCGCTTCGTTATTGGCAGTCGAACGCGAGCTTGAACCTGTATCGGTTTCCACCGAGACGACCTTGACGGGCGCCGGCTCGGCCGCCGGTTCGTCACTCGCCGCGAAATAGAACCGGCCGAGCAGCGAGGAATTGATCCACGGCGTCTGCTTCTCGTCGGTCGTGGTGTAAACCTGCTGGCGGACGTCGGTCATCATGGTCTGGATCTCGACATTGGGCCGCGAGATGTTTTCCAGCAGCGCCGTCGTGAACGGGCTGTTGCGACCGGAACCGTCGAGCGCCACGTCGTTCGGCGCGGTCGCGAAGGCGATCAGCGTGCCGGATGCGGATTTGACCTCGGCCAGCCCCTGGCTGATGGAGCGCGACTTGCCCTTGATTTTCTTCGCGAGCGGGTTGTCGCGGCAGGCATCGAGGAACAGCAGAACCGTGTCGGTCTGGTGTTCCATCTGGTCCTGGATGAAGGACAACTTGACGGCCTCGAAGTCGAGATCGGTGTCCTGCAGGAGTTTGGCGTCGACGGGGGCGAGGTAGTTCTCGCCGTCGACCTGCATCCCGTGGCCGGCATAGAAGAGCATGCCGATGTCCGCGCCGCGCAACATGTTGGTAAATTCCCGGACCTTCTTCGTCATGGCGTCGCGGGTCAAATCCTTGCCCTCGACCACGTTGAAGCCCAGCCCGCGCAGCGTCACGGCCATGTCGTTGGCGTCGTTCGCCGGATTGGCCAGCGGCGGTGCGTGCATGTAGTTGGAATTGCCGATGACCAGTGCCACGCGCTTGCCGGTCGAGGCGTGCGCCGCGCTGGCCAGCACACCGATCATGGCGATCGCGGCCAGAAGCATGAATATCGAGGACGCGATGCGTGAATGAGTGGTGGATGTATTGTTCTCGGCCAATGGCCGGAAAGTGCATGCATGAAATGAAGCGTGCATTACGAGACCCCCTTCGATCAAAACGTGTATCGAGGCTACAACCAGTGGTAGAAACGATCAAGGCGGGTTGCGCCAAAAATCCTTACTGCGCCTGCCTTTTCGCGGAAAATCCTGCGAATGGATGCCTGCTGCCTCCGGTTGCGGAATGGCATGGCGTTGGCAAACAAGAGGAAATCGCGCCAATGTGCGTTTCTTCACATTCCGGGCCGCCGTCCGGGGGCGGGCGGGCGACTTTGACCGGCAATTCCTGCGGAACGATGCTGCGGCGCACATGCGAGGGTTCGGCTGCGCATCGGTCGCCGATTCGCCGCCGCGAGCGTTCGTTCACGGCTGGTCGAAAAGGACGATTTCACGCCGCATTTGATAAAGACGCCGCCAGGTTGCCGCGTTAGCATCGCCGTTGGATATCGTACAATCGGCGGGGGTTCGCTCATGAAAAGTCAGGCCAGGGTCGTCGTGATCGGCGGCGGTGTTGTCGGATGTTCCGTGCTGTATCATCTGGCGCGCGCGGGATGGACCGACGTGATGCTGATCGAGCGCTCCGAGCTGACCTCGGGCTCCACCTGGCATGCCGCCGGCGGTTTCCATACGCTGAACGGCGATCCAAACGTCGCCAAGCTGCAGGCCTACACGATCTCGCTCTACAAGGAGCTTGAGGAACTGACGGGCCAGTCCTGCTCGCTGCATCTGGTCGGCGGTTTCCAGATGGCTGACACGCCCGAGCGCATGGATTTCCTGCGCCTTGTCCACGCCAAATGCCGCTATCTCGGCATGGATACCGAACTGGTCACGCCGTCCGAGGCCAAGGCCATGTTCCCGATCATGGACGAGACCAATTTCGTCGGCGCGCTGTGGGACCCGGTCGAGGGCCATCTCGATCCATCCGGCACCACCCATGCCTATGCCAAGGCCGCGCGCCAGCTCGGCGCCGAGATCGTGCTGCGCAATCCGGTCAAGGAACTTACCCAGGACCCGGACGGGACCTGGAACGTCGTCACCGAGCAGGGAACCGTGAAGGCCGAACATGTCGTCAATGCCGGCGGCCTGTGGGCGCGCGAGATCGGCCGCATGGTCGGCCTCGAACTTCCCGTCCTCGCCATGGAGCACATGTATCTCCTGACCGAGGACATGCCCGAGGTCGTCGAATACAACGAGGCGACGGGCAAGGAACTGTGCCACGTCATTGATTTCCGTGGCGAGATCTACACCCGGCAGGAGCGCAAGGGCCTGCTGCTCGGCACCTATGAGAAGGCCTGCAAGCCCTGGTCGCCGGTCAACACGCCCTGGGATTTCGGCCACGAATTGCTGCAGCCCGACATCGACCGCATCACGCCGTCGCTGGAAGTCGGCTTCAGGCATTTCCCGCCGCTCGAAAAGGCCGGCATCAAGCAGATCATCAACGGCCCCTTCACCTTCGCGCCCGACGGCAACCCGCTGGTCGGTCCCGTGCAGGGGCTGACCAATTTCTGGTCGGCCTGCGCCGTCATGGCCGGGTTCAGCCAGGGCGGCGGTGTTGGCCTCGCGCTGACGAACTGGATGGTCAACGGCGATCCGGGTTTCGACGTCTGGGGCATGGACGTCTCGCGCTTCGGCGAATGGGCGAGCCTGCGCTACACCAACGCCAAGGTGCGCGAGAATTATTCGCGGCGCTTCTCCATCCGTTTCCCCAACGAGGAACTGCCGGCCGCGCGCCCGGCCCAGACCACGCCGCTCTACGACACCATGCTGGCGCAGAACGCCGTGATGGGCGATAGCTGGGGCCTCGAAACCCCGCTTTGGTTCGCGCCGTCGAAGGAAGAGGCGAGGGACATCCTGTCCTTCCACCGCTCCAACGATTTCGAACATGTTGCCAACGAGGTGAGGGCGGTGCGCGAGGGGGTCGGCGTCACCGAGATCGCCAACTTCGCCAAATACGAAGTGAAGGGGCCGGGCGCCGAGGACTATCTCAACCGTCTGATGACCAACCGCATGCCGAAGACGGGCCGGATCGTGCTGACGCCGATGCTCAACGAATTCGGCAAGCTGATCGGTGACTTCACCATCGCCAAAGCGGGTGAGGACCGGTTCATGATCTGGGGTTCCTCGGCGGCGCAGATATACCACATGCGCTGGTTCGAGCAGCATCTGCCTCAGGACGGCTCGGTCTCTATCCACCGTTTCGACCAGACGCTGGTCGGCCTGTCGATCGCCGGGCCGAACGCGCGCAAAGTGCTGGAAAAACTGTGCGATGACGATGTCTCGAACGCGGCCTTCCGCTTCATGGATTTCCGCGAAATGGCCGTCGGCGGCGCGCCCTGCATGATCAACCGGCTCTCCTATACGGGCGATCTTGGCTATGAGATCTGGATGGCGCCGGCCTATGAGCGCAAGGTCTACGCCGCAATCAAGGAAGCCGGCGCGGATTTCGGCATCGCCGATTTCGGCATGCGGGCGCTGCTTTCCATGCGTCTGGAAAAGAACTTTCCGACCTGGTTCCGAGAGCTTCGCCCCATCTACGGCCCCTTCGAAGGCGCGATGGATCGCTTCATCAAGCTCGACAAGAACGACTTCATCGGCCGCGAGCAGGCCGCGAAGGAACATGCCGACGGGCCGAAACTGCGCCGTGTTTCCTTCGCCGTCGAGGCGGTGGATGCCGATGTGATGGGCGACGAACCGATTTGGGCGAAGGTCGGCGACACCGATTACGGCACGGTGGAGGAACCGCATGGCTACGGGCCCAAGCGCACCGACGGCGAGGGCAACGAAGCTGGCCCGTCGGCGGCGCAGGAGGGCGATGCCTCCATTCTCGGCACGAAGGATGGGGAATGGCGTGTCGTGGGCTGGGTGACGTCGGGCGGCTATGCCCATCACGTCAAGCTTTCGATGGCGCAGGGCTACCTGCCGGCCGCGCTCGCCGAAAAGGCTGACGACGGCCTGTTTCAGATCGAAATCCTGGGCCACCGCCGCCCCGCCAAGATCCTCGTCGAACCGCCCTTCGATCCTTCCGGCGAGCGCATGCGAGCCTGACCCCTGTGCGGCAGGGCGTCAGCAACAAGAGGCGACGACGGCCGCAGGCCGGAGCGGGAAATAACCAAGAGCCGACGAAGACCGCAGCCCCGACCGGGGAATAACCAAGAGGCGACGACGGCCGTAGGCCGGAGCGGGAAATTGCATAAATCGGCGAGGAGGGGCGTAGCCCCGACCGGGAGATAACCAAGAGCCGACGACGGCCCTGGGCCGGAGCGTTACATAGGATAAAGCGGCGCGGGACGCCGCAGGCGCCACCGAAGGCCTAAAAAAGAGGCAGCATCCGACCCTGAAATACTTGTCGGGCGCAAATATAGCGCTCCCGCCAACGGTCGACGCAACCCGCATTGTGCGTTAATACACGTCGCGCCAGATGAATCATGGCAACATGTTGACTGGATTCATTGCTCCCCGCATGATTGCAGGGACGCCGGAAAAAGGGGGAAGTCGAAATGGCAAAGCTTTCCATGTTTGCTTCGAGGTTCGTCGCGCTTGCTGCGCTGATGGTCGGGATGGTCGCAGCCTTCGCTGGCGCGGCCCAGGCCGAAAAGCGCGTCGCGCTCGTCATCGGCAATTCCAGCTATGTGCACGCGTCGGAGCTGAAGAACCCGTCGAACGACGCCAACGCGATCGCCGAAAAGCTGTCGGCGCTGGACTTTCATGTCATCAAGGGTGTCGATCTCGACCAGAACGGCATGCGTTCCAAGGTCCAGGAGTTCGCCCGTTCCATCAACGATGCGCAGGTCGCCCTGCTGTTTTACGCCGGTCACGGCCTTCAGGTCGACGGGCAGAACTATCTGTTGCCCATCAATGCCGAACTCAACAACGAGATCGACCTGCAGTTCCAGGGCGTTGCCGTGGACTTTCTGCTGCGCGTCATGGAAAACCGCAACCGCACGAGCATCGTTCTGCTCGACGCCTGCCGCAACAACCCGCTGGCCGCCCGCCTTGCCCGCTCGATGAACAGCGGCCGCGCCGCGACGGTCAACCAGGGTCTGGCACGCATCGAAACCGGCGTCGGCACCTATATCGGCTTCTCGACCAGCCCGGACAGCGTCGCACTGGACGGTGATGGCGACAACAGCCCGTTCACCAATGCCTTGCTGAAGCACATCGACACCGAGAACGAGGACATCGAATCGGTGATGCGCAACGTCCGCGAGGACGTCATCAAGAAGACCAATGGCAGCCAGGTTCCCTGGGGCAATTCTTCCCTCGTCGGCCGTGGATTTGTCTTCAAGAAAGGCGAGGACAAGGAGACGCAGAAGGTTGCGAGCGCATCGCCCGCCCAGACGCAGTCCTCCGACAATTCCAACCTGACCGCGATCCTGCAGAATCTTGCCAACCAGAGCGCGACGCGTTCGAGCGGCGAGGACCGCCAGATCGAACTCACCTACTGGGAATCGATCCAGAACTCCAATGACCCGCTGTTCTTCAAGGCCTATCTCGAGCAGTTCCCGAACGGTTCGTTCTCGAGCCTTGCCCGCCTGAAGATCTCGCTTCTGGAAGCCAAGCAGAATGCCGGCAAGCAGGAGAGCGCGAAGTCCGAGCCCGCACCGAAGGTCGAGGCACCCAAACAGGCCGAGGTCAGCAAGCCTGAGCCTACGGCTGAAAAGCAGGAAGAGATCAAGGTCGCCAGCCTCCCGGAGAGCAGGACCCTTACCGTTGAGGAAGAGGAGCCCGCGCCGCCTTCGCGCGAGACCCTTCGCAGCCTTCAGTCGGAGCTCAACCGCGTCGGTTGCTCGGTCGGCGGTGTCGACGGCATCTGGGGCCGCAAGAGCCAGGCCGCGCTCGAGGATTTCGCCAAGCGCCGCGAACTCAAGCTCGCGTCGATCGAACCCGGCGAGGATATTCTCGACACCCTGCGTTCGGTGAACGACCGCGTTTGCCCGCTGGTCTGTGGCCGGGGCTTCGTCAAGAAGGGCGACAGCTGCGAGCGTGTCGTGGTGACCAAGCCTCGTCAGCGCACCGTCAAGCGCACCACCGTGAGGCGGACGACGGTCGCACCGCAGATTTTTGTTCAGCCGAGGCCGCGCATCAGCAACACGCTGAACAACATCCACCAGTCCAATCGCCACATGCCCCAGGGCGTCGATTCGGATGGTGGCCAGATGTAGTCTCGCCGCCCGCCTGAGCGCGGGCGGCCGCCTTCCTGCGGAGCATGCGTGAACGTACCGGTTTCTTCGCCACGCATGCAGCGCGTCGAGGCGCGCGGCAGGATCGGCGTCAAAGGCACTGACGGCATCACGCGACTGGCCGATCTCTTTCAGGAGGGGTCGGCCAAGATACGTTTTCCACGCAATCATTCCATGGTGCCGGGCAACCCGCTCGAAGCCGTGCTGATCAACACCGCCGGCGGTCTGACCGGTGGTGATCGTGTATCATGGCGGGCGGAAGCCCGCGCCGGCGCCCGCCTGTCGCTGACGACGCAGGCCTGCGAGAAGGTCTACAAGGCCGATACGGGCACGGCGAAAACCGGGATCGAACTCACCGCCGGAGCAGGCGCGCGCATCGCCTGGCTGCCGCAGGAAACCATCCTTTTCGATCGTGCCGCCTTTGCCCGCAACATGTCCGTCGATCTCGCCACTGACAGCGAATGCCTGATCGTCGAGGCGCTGCTGCTCGGCCGCAAGGCCATGGGCGAGACGGTACGCAAGGCGTCCTTTCACGACCGCTGGCGCGTGCGCGTCGATGGCCGGCTCGTCCATGCCGAGGATTTCCGTTTTGACGGTGATGCGGCTGACCTGTTCTCCGGGATTGCGACGGGGGACGGCGGCGGCGCCTTCGCCACGCTGCTCTATGTCGGCGAACAATCGGAAGCGCTGCATGCGCGAGTGCGCACCCGGATGGATGAATGGTCGGCGAATCGTGCCAACATCGGCCCGGATGTCAGGTTAGGCGTCAGCCATTGGCGTATCGGTCAGAAAGATGCCGGGGCCGGTGGCGGTTCTGGCAAGCTTCTTGCCAGAGTCGTGGCGAAAGATGGCTATCGACTGCGTTCATTACTGCAGCCACTGATCGCTCTGCTCAATGGCAAGGCAGGCCTGCCCAGAATATGGTCAACGTGATCGGCCAGGGAACAGGCAAGTGTAGACAGAGTAGGGGAGCCCGTAGGCAAGCATGCAACTGACACCGAGGGAAAAAGACAAGCTGCTGATCTCCATGGCGGCGATGGTGGCGCGGCGCAGGCTGGAGCGTGGCGTCAAGCTCAACTACCCCGAAGCCATCGCGCTGATCACCGATTTCGTGGTCGAAGGCGCGCGTGACGGCAGGTCCGTTGCTGAACTGATGGAAGCCGGCGCCACCGTGATCACCCGCGATCAGGTGATGGACGGCATCGCCGAGATGATCCACGACGTGCAGGTCGAGGCGACGTTCCCGGACGGCACCAAGCTCGTCACCGTGCACGAACCGATCCGGTAAACCTTTCAGGCGGGAGGCCGTGATGCTCGAACTGCGCCCGAACTGCGAATGCTGCGACAGGGACCTGCCGCCGGATAGCGGCGCGGCGATGATCTGCACCTTCGAATGCACGTTCTGCGCCGACTGCGTTGACCATGTGCTTGGCGGCAAATGTCCCAATTGCGGCGGCGGCTTCGTGCCGCGCCCGGTGCGCCCGGCGCATCTGCTTGAGAAATACTCGCCCTCGACGAAGCGCGTGCTGTCGGAACGCTCCGACTGCGTCGCGGCACGGGCAGCATAGGCAGGAACGGGACAGGAGACAGCCATGATCCCCCAAAAAATGATTCCGGGAGAAATCATCACCGCCGAGGGCGACATCACCCTCAATGTCGGCGCCAAGACGGTCACGCTGAAGGTCGCCAATACCGGCGACAGGCCGGTGCAGGTCGGCTCGCACTACCATTTCTACGAGACCAATCCGGGGCTCGATTTCGACCGTGAGAAGGCGAGGGGCATGCGCCTCGACATCGCAGCCGGCACCGCCGTGCGCTTTGAGCCGGGGCAGGCACGCGACGTCAACCTCGTGCCGCTGGAGGGCAGCCGCACCGTCTACGGGTTCAACCAGAAGATCATGGGGGCATTGTGAGGCCGCTGTTCATCACCGCCTCGGCGTTGATCGCCGGCCTGTTGCTTGCTGCGACCGCGCTCTCGCAGGAGGAACCAGACTGTGCCGATCCGCAGACTCAGTCCGACATAACGATTTGCGCCGGCATCGACTACAAGAAGGCCGACGCGACGCTCAACGAGGTCTGGGACGAGGCGCTCTTCATCGCGAAGGAAGAGGACATGCTTGGCGACGTCGATGACGGCCGCCCGTCCAACGAGGAGGCCCTGCGCAAGGCGCAGCGCGCCTGGATTGCCTATCGCGACGCCAATTGCGCCTATGAGGGTTATGCCGCGCGCGGCGGCTCCATGGAGCCCATGCTCGTCAATCTCTGCCTTGCCCGGCTGACCGAGGAACGTACCGTGCTGCTTCGCCGGCTCGTTCAGGAAATGGGGACGCAGTGAACGCGGCCCGCCGGCAATGCCCGCGGAAGGCGCTGGTCCGCAAGGCACTGATGTCGAAGATGGCAGTCAGGCCGGCAGGGTCATTCGGCTGGCGCCGGCCCGGAAATGAAAACGGTTGCCGTGTTCTCCTCGCCCAGTTCGACGGCCACCACGTTCTCGACCGCGACGTTTTGCGACGACAGCGCGTGGTAGAAGATCGCGTTGGATTTAATGGCGGTGCGAAGCGCGTCGATACCGTCGGAATGCGCTTCGATGGCATTGGCGACTTGGTCGTCCGCCTGGTCGAAGTCGCGCACGAAAACCAGATCCAACTCGTCAAGACGGAATATCTTGGCGATTTCCGCGGCGTCCGCCTCGGTCGAACCGATCGCGTCGAGGACACGACCCGTCCGGGCGCCCGCGCTCTCCTGTTTGATCGCCGGCGTGATCTCTTCCTGGATTTCCTCGGCCGGTTGGGTGACTTGCGCGGCGGCGTCGGGAACGGCGAGAAAAAGGCCCGCGACAAGGCCGGCTGCGACGGTGAAGCGTGTTCGCAGATGTCGATCAGTCATGGTGGTGAAAATGCCTCCGGTCGTCGGTGCGTTCGAAATCTCGCCCGGCTGGGTGCCATAAAATCGCATCCGCTTGAAGCCCTGCCATTGCGTTCCGGTTCCGCCGACAGAACGCGGCGCGGCCGTCTTGGTTGCCTCTTGCTCTTTCAGCGCCGGATTTTACACCGGCTCTCTGCCTCGCCGCGCTCCCGGCTCCGCCATCCTTCCAGCCTTTCCCTAACCGCAGGAACACGCTGATGCCCGCTTCGATCTCCCGCGCCGCCTACGCCGCCATGTATGGCCCGACCACGGGCGACAAAGTCCGTCTCGCCGACACTGAACTCTTCATCGAGGTCGAGAAGGATTACACGACCTATGGCGAGGAGGTGAAGTTCGGCGGCGGCAAGGTGATCCGCGACGGCATGGGCCAGTCGCAGGTGACGCGTGCCGATGGCGCCGTCGACACCGTCATCACCAATGCGCTGGTTGTCGACGTTACCGGCGTCTTCAAGGCCGATATCGGGCTCAGGGACGGGCGCATCGTCGGCATCGGCAAGGCCGGCAATCCGGACACCCAGCCCAGCGTCGACATCATCGTCGGCCCCGGCACCGAGGCGATCGCGGGCGAGGGCAAGATCCTGACCGCCGGAGGCTTCGACGCGCACATCCACTTCATCTGCCCGCAGCAGATCGAGGAAGCGCTGATGAGCGGGCTGACCACCATGCTGGGCGGCGGCACCGGCCCGGCGCACGGCACGCTGGCCACGACCTGCACACCGGGGCCGTGGCATCTGGCGCGCATGATCCAGTCCTTCGACGCCTTTCCGATGAACATCGGCCTATCGGGCAAGGGCAACGCCTCCCAGCCCGGCGCGCTGGAGGAAATGGTCATGGCCGGCGCCTGTTCGCTCAAGCTGCACGAGGACTGGGGCACCACGCCCGGCGCCATCGATTGCTGCCTGTCGGTCGCCGACGCCTATGACGTGCAGGTGATGATCCACACCGACACGCTGAACGAATCCGGCTTCGTCGAGAACACCGTCGACGCCTTCAAGGGCCGCACCATCCACGCCTTCCACACCGAGGGCGCCGGCGGCGGTCACGCGCCCGACATCATCAAGGTGTGCGGGCTGGAAAACGTCATTCCGTCCTCGACCAATCCGACGCGGCCCTACACGGTCAACACCATCGCCGAGCATCTCGACATGCTGATGGTCTGCCACCATCTCGACCCGTCGATTCCAGAGGACATCGCGTTTGCCGAAAGCCGAATCCGCAAGGAGACCATCGCGGCCGAGGACATCCTGCACGACATGGGCGCCTTCTCGATCATCGCCTCCGACAGCCAGGCCATGGGCCGTGTCGGCGAGGTCATCATCCGCACCTGGCAGACAGCCGACAAGATGAAGCGCCAGCGCGGGCGCCTGGCACAGGAAACCGGCGACAACGACAATTTCCGCGTGCGCCGCTACATCGCCAAATACACGATCAACCCGGCCATCGCCCATGGCCTTTCGAAGGAGATAGGCTCCATCGAGATCGGCAAGCGCGCCGATCTGGTACTGTGGAACCCGGCACTCTTCGGCGCCAAGCCCGACATGGTGCTGATCGGCGGCTCCATCGCCGCTTCGCAGATGGGCGACCCCAACGCCTCCATCCCGACGCCGCAGCCAGTGCACTACCGGCAGATGTTTGGCGCCTATGGCAAGGCGCTGACGAACTCCTCCGTCACCTTTGTCAGCCAGGCCGCGCTCGATTCGGGCTTGAAGGACAGGCTCGGCGTCGACAAGGGCATGGTCGCTGTCGAGAACACGCGCGGTGGCATCTCCAAGCGCTCGATGATGCTCAATGATGCCCTGCCGCAGGTCGAGGTCGATCCGGAAACCTACGAGGTCCGCGCCGACGGCGAACTGCTCACCTGCGAACCGGCCACCGAACTGCCCATGGCGCAGCGCTATTTTCTGTTCTGACGTATCGCGATGCCGGTGAGTATCGCCCCAGCACCCCGATCCTTCTCCCGCTGGGACGAGCTCCACGCGCTGCTGATGGATTGCTTCGCCTACATGGCGAGCCGCATCGATCCGCCATCCTCCCTGCTGCGCATGTCGGTGGCCGACCTCGAACGGAAATCGTGCGACGAGACGCTGCTACTCGCCATGGATGGTGAGCGCATCGCGGGCTGCGCCTTCGTACGGCTGGAGCCGGCCCACAAACCTGAATGCGCCTATATCGGCAAGATGGCCGTGCATGCCGATTATCGCGGGCAGGGGATCGCCTGGTGCTTCGTGGCGGAGGCGGAGAAAATGGCGCGGGCGAACGGGCTTGGTGCGCTGGAGTTACAGACCCGCATCGAACTTACGGAGAACCACGAGACATTTGCCAGGCTTGGCTTCGTCAAGACGCGCGAAAACGCGCATGAAGGCTACGACCGCCCGACCAACATCACCATGCGCCGTGTATTGACGCCGCCATTGAGCGCCTCGTCCTTGAACGGAGAAGCGGAAGCAGTATCCTGAACGCCGGATCACGAAAGACCGACCACCGGGAAAAACCATGCGCCTGCTCTACTGGACCGTCACCGCGCTCGCCTTGGGCATCTACGCCACCATGTTGGTGTGGACGCTGCCGGCGATCTCGGCAGCGGCCGACGGGTTGGCACCCTTCGACATGCGCCCAGGCGGCTACACGTTCGACGAGGCGAAAACCTTCCTTGCGGTGCTGTCGCCAGAGGGCAGGGCGCTCTATCTCGGTCCCCAGCACTGGCTCGACCTTGCCTATCCGTTGCTGCTGGCGATCTTCACGGCCTGGACGGTCCTGCTTGTTGCGCCGAAACGCTTCAGTCGCTGGCGCTCGATCCTCGCCGCGCTGGCCATTCCCGGCATGGTCTTCGACTATCTGGAAAACGGGGCGGTCGCCGCGATGTTCGAAGCCGGCGCGCAGGGGCTTACCGCCGACATGGCCGAATTCGCCAGCCGCATGACCTTGCTCAAATCGGTCTGCGTCAGCCTTTCGCTCTGCGTCCTGCTGTTTCTGTTCTTCCACTTTATGTGGCGCCGCTATCGGCCTGCGTCGGCCTGACGGTCGTCCGGGACATGTCACGAAATTTTGCATGGCTGCCAGTCAGTTAGTGCATTTGTTGCAATGCAACAATGCGCCTATATTCAGACAACAGATTTGCATGGAGCACGACGATGTCCGCCAGAACCCGCAGTTTCTTCTCTTCCTTCGGCCGCACCATCACCGGTTTCGGTGAGTCCATTGCCGCTGCCCGTGCGATGAACGATCTCTACCACACGCCGGATTCGGCCTTCCGTGCGCGCGGCACGACACGCGATGCCGAGTTGCGCGCGATGATG
>JBHIWX010000029.1:0-42908 GCA_041987205.1 Rhizobiaceae bacterium
GAGGTCGTCCTCCAGCATCGCCTCGAAATCGGCGAGGCCGGAGGCGACGAAATGCTGCATCCAGGCTTCGGTGGTGATGCCTTCATTCGACATCGATCTGGCGTAACTGGCGACCCTGAGATTGCACACCGGATGGATCTCGATCCCGATCGCATAGGCAAGCGCCCTGACTTTGGCGCGACCGGCGGCATCGTCGGGAAGCCAGTGCATGTCACGCGTTTCGTTCAGATATTCGAGGATCGCCAGCGACTGGGTGAGCACGAGATCGTCGATCTCGATGACGGGTACAAGCCCCTGCGGGTTGCGTTTCAGATGCTCGGGACTGCGCTGGACGCCCCCGACGAGATCGACGGGTATGGACTCCCATTCCAGACCCGCCAGCCCCAGCGCGATCCTGACGCGATAGCTGGCAGAGGACCGCCAGTAGTCGTAGAGCCTGATCATGCCGATCCCTTCATGACTTTGCGTTCAGGCGCTGTTCGAGAACGCTCGAATTGGTCGCGCCGGGTTGATACGTTGCCGTCCGTGGCACGGTGATTTCGCGTTGGGTCAAAAGAGGGCTGCGATTCCGAAAAATGCAGTGAAACAGTGAGCTGGACAGCACGGCGTATTCTCTTCGCAAGCGCGCCGGTATTCATACAGCACAAGCAATCGCGAACAAGCATGACCCGTTTTGCAGGAAAGCACGCCCGGCCTGAACAAGGCGGAAGATGGGCCAGGTGATCCGCTCCTCAGATGTCAGTTCAGCACCCGCCTTATGCCTTCCTGCACCTTCTGCAAGGCCGGAAGGTAAAGCCGCACGACTTCCTCTGGTTCGGACTGGATCGCCGCCACGCCGGTGTTCAGCGCGGCGACCACTTTCCCACGCATGTTGTAGACCGGGACCGCGAGTGATCGCAGGCCGAGTTCCGTTTCCTGATCGATCAGAGCGTAACCCTGCGCGCCCGCATGTGCGATGGCGCGCATGATCTCCTTCGGATCGGTCAGTGAGCGCGCTGTGCGCGGTGCCAGATCCGATGCTTCCACCACCGCGCGCGCTTCGGCTTCGGGCAGGGCGGCGAGCAGAACGCGCCCCATCGAGGTGCAGTGGGCCGGCAGTCTCGAGCCCGGCATCAGGCCGATCGACATGACCCTCCGCTGCGCCGCCCGGGCCACATAGACGATCTCGGTCTCGTCCAGAATGGAAACGGAGACCGACTGGCCGATCTGCTCGGAAAGCTGGTCGAGCCATGGCTGCACGATCTGCGGCAACGGCAGCGCGGCAAGCGCGCCCATTCCGAGCCGAAGAACGCGCGGTGTCAGGCTGAAATACTTGCCGTCATAGTCGGCATAGCCGAGATGATGCAGTGTCAGCAGACAGCGCCGTGCCGTGGCCCGGTCGAGGCCGGTTGCCTCGGAAACATCGGCGATCGCCCGTCTCGGATGTTCTGCGCCGAAGCTCTCCAGAACCTTCAGTCCCTTGCCCAGCGAGGCGATCATATCGGTTTTGTTCAACATGCGAACGCATCATTCCACAATTTGAACAAACATCAACATACGCACAAAATGACTTGTGCGCGGCGCCCGCAAATTGGATCACCATGCCGATATGGCATTGCGAGGAGACCTTACCTTGGACAAGACAATCGCCACGCCGCGCGAGGCCGTTGCCGGGATCGGCGACGGCGCGACGGTGATGATCGGTGGATTCGGCGGCTCCGGCGCGCCGATAGAGCTGATCCACGCGCTCATCGACGCCGGCCCGAAAGACCTGACCGTGATCAACAACAATGCCGGCAACGGCCATGTCGGGCTCGCCGCGCTGATCGAGAACCGCCAGGTCGCCAAAATGATCTGCTCCTTCCCGCGCTCGGCCGACCCGAAGGTCTTCACCGACCAGTACCTGGCAGGCGAAATCGAGCTGGAGATCGTGCCGCAGGGCACGCTCGCCGAACGGATCAGGGCAGGGGGCGCGGGCATCCCGGCCTTCTACACGCCGGCCAGCTACGGAACCGACCTCGCCGAGGGCAAGCCGGTCGCCGAGTTCGAGGGCCGGCCCTATGTGCAGGAGCGCTGGCTGAAGGCAGATTTCGCGCTGATCAAGGCCGAGCTTGGTGATCTCCTCGGCAACCTCACCTACCGCATGGCTGCGCGCAACTTCAATCCGCTCATGGCCATGGCCTCGAAAAGGACGATCGCGCAGGTCTCAAAGGTGGTGCCGGCCGGCGAGATCGACCCCGAGCACGTGATCACCCCGGGTATCTTCGTCGACGGCATCGTCGAAATCTCCGACCCGCAGCAGGAAGAAGTCCTCCACCGCGAGGGGGCGGTCTACCCGTGAGCAACACTTTCGATTCGATCAAGCTGTCCAACGCGCAGATCGCCTGGCGCGCGGCGCAGGACATCGAGGACGGCGCCTATGTCAATCTCGGCATCGGCTTCCCGGAAATGATCGCCAAATTCCAGCCGGAAGGCCGGGACGTGGTCTACCACACCGAGAACGGCGTGCTCGGTTTCGGCAAGGCGCCCGCCGAGGGCGAGGAGGACTGGGACCTCATCAATGCCGGCAAGAAGCCGATCACGCTGAAGCCCGGCGCTTCCTTCTTCCACCATGCCGACAGTTTCGCCATGGTGCGTGGCGGCCATCTCGATCTCGCAGTCCTCGGCGCCTATCAGGTCGCCGAAAACGGCGATCTCGCCAACTGGTCGACGGGCAAGGGCGGCGTGCCTGCCGTGGGCGGTGCGATGGACCTGGTGCATGGCGCCAGACGCGTCGCGGTCGTCACCGATCACGTCACCAGGAAGGGCGAGCCGAAGCTCTTGAAGGCATGCACCATGCCGCTGACGGGTGTCGGCTGCGTCTCCCGAGTCTATACTTCGCTGGCGGTAGTCGATATCGAGGACGGGCATTTCGTGCTGCGCGAAAAGCTGAGTGCGATTTCCTTCGACGATCTTCAGGCAGCAACCGCCGCACGACTGATCGTCGAAGGCGAAATCGCCGACCTTACCGTACCGGAACTTTGAGAGTGGTTTGATGCCGGAAGCCTTTATCTGCGATTATGTCCGCACCCCCATCGGCCGCTTCGGCGGATCGCTCTCCTCCGTGCGCGCCGACGATCTGGGCGCGGTGCCCCTGCGCGCGCTGATGGAGCGCCATGCCGGTGTCGACTGGGCGGCGATAGATGACGTGATCTATGGCTGCGCCAACCAGGCCGGCGAGGACAACCGCAACGTGGCGCGCATGTCCCTGCTGCTGGCAGGCTTGCCAGAAACCGTACCCGGCGCCACGGTCAACCGGCTGTGCGGTTCGGGCATTAATGCCGTGATCGACGCTGCAAGAGCGATCAAGGCGGGCGAGGCGGAGATCATGATCGCCGGCGGCGTGGAATCGATGAGCCGCGCGCCCTTCGTCATGCCCAAGGCTTCGACGGCCTTCTCGCGCAATGCCGAGATCTACGACACGACCATCGGCTGGCGTTTCGTCAACCCGGTGATGAAGAAGCAGTATGGTATCGATTCCATGCCGGAAACCGGCGAGAACGTTGCCGAGGACTTCAAGATCAGCCGCGTCGATCAGGACGCCTTCGCGGTGCGAAGCCAGGACAAGGCGGTCGCCGCGCAGGAAAACGGCCGGCTGGCGAAGGAAATCGTCGCCGTCACCATTCCGCAGCGAAAGGCCGATCCTGCGGTGGTCGACAAGGACGAGCATCCGCGTCCCGGCACCTCCGTCGAAAAGCTCGGCAAACTGCCCACGCCTTTCCGCGAGGGGGGCACGGTGACGGCTGGCAACGCTTCTGGCGTCAATGACGGTGCGGCCGCGCTGATCATCGCTTCCGAAGATGCAGCCAAGAAATACGGCCTCACCCCCATCGCCCGTATCCTGGGCGGGGCGGCGGCTGGCGTGCCGCCGCGCATCATGGGCATCGGCCCGGCACCGGCGACGAAGAAGCTCTGCGCCCGGCTCGGTCTGAAGCCCGCCGATTTCGACGTGATCGAACTCAACGAGGCCTTTGCCTCGCAGGGCATCGCCGTGCTGCGCGAACTGGGCATTGCCGAGGATGCGAGCCATGTGAATCCCAATGGCGGCGCCATTGCGCTCGGCCATCCGCTCGGCATGTCGGGCGCGCGCATCACCGGCACGGCGGCACTGGAGCTCGCCGAACGCGGCGGCAGGCTCGCCCTCGCCACCATGTGCATTGGCGTCGGCCAGGGCATCGCCATTGCGCTTGAAAGGGTGTGACGAGCAAACTGACCGTATGACTGGCCCGCAGATACCCATGTAGGGAATCGGGTAGGCGATCCTGCCCTTCGCAACCAGGATGGGGTCGATCAGTCGGGCAGAGTTCCGGCTCCGCACATCCCAACACACCAGAAGCCATTTTGCCTGCGAAATGCTGAAGGTGATCTCCGCGCCGGTCTGAAGCTCGGCCACCAAAATATTTTTTTGAGAAACAGCCTGATTTGCAGGCATGCAGCGCGAGGTTCGCTGGCGAGAATCGTCTCAAGCGAACGCTCGGCTCAACTGGCTGCCGAGCGGGATTTTGTCATGCAAAATCGCTCGACTGACCGGTGTCTTCCTTCTTTTTGTCTCCGCGAAAGAGTTTGCCAACCGATCGGCGAGCTGAATGCCAGCGTGCGGATTCCACACAGGAATTACTGATTCCGCGCTGGAAAAATCGGGCGCCTTTTCCCCTCGCCATGGAACGCTTTTCTGCGCACGGTTGAAGGCTTCAGCCGACTGCAATCATGAATTGCTTGACGCAAAAGATGGTCGATGTCTCAATATACAAACCATTGTATTGATAATCAATACAAAAGGGAGGAGAAAAATGAAAATTCTTTTGGCCAGCATGGCCCTTGTCATGTCGACCGCGATTTCCGTAGTTCCGGCAGCGGCTCAGGACGTCGTTCTGAAGTTCGGACATGGTGCTTCGTCCAAGACCCAGTTTCACACCGGTGTAGAAATGTTTGCCGACGCGGTTTCGAAGCGAACCGACGGCAAGGTGAAGATCGAGGTCTATGGTGACCGCCAGCTCGGGGACGATCGACAGCTTCTCGAGGGCGTGCAGCTTGGAACGATCGACGGCGCGCTGGTTTCGACGGCGGTCATTCCGCTGAGCCTGGGCATTGCCGCCTTTGACGCCATCCAGTTGCCGTTCCAGGTCGACAGCTATCAGCAGCTTGGTGCCGCGCTGACATCGGATGCGGGCAAGCATCTTCTGGAGACGCTGCAGGACAAGCAGATTGTCGGACTGGGCTTTATCGAAGCCGGGCAACGCCACTTCCTGAGCGCGACGAAACCCGTCGAGACCCTCGCCGACTTCAGCGGTCTCAAGACACGCATCGTTCCGCTGCCACTGCATCAGGCGGTCTGGAAGGCTGTCGGCGTCAACACGATCGGACTTGCCTATGGCGAGATCTTCAGCGCGCTCGAAACCCACACGATCGACGCAGTCGAAATCAACCTGACCTCGATCCTGGGCGAAAGCCTTTCAGAGGCCGCCAAGAGCCTGACCCTGACCGGTCATTATTTCTGGCCAGGCGCGCTCATGATCTCGAAAGCCCGTTTCGACTCCCTTCCCGAAGACGTTCAGAACATCCTCGTCGAAGAAGGCATGAACGTTACGACGGCGCACTATGAACTCGCGGCCGGCCTCGATGAGAAAAACATCGAAGCACTCAAGGAAAAGGGCGTGACGGTGATGCAGCTCCAGGGTCTCGACGAGATGCGTGCTCGCATGGAGCCCGTCGTCGAAGAGTGGATCGCCAAGGATCCCCTCATCAAGGAATTCAATGACAAGGTCGTGGAGCTCCGCAACCAATGAGCAAGAAACCCACCGTCTATCAATGGGAAAACATCCCTAGGGAGATCGTTCGTCCCGGAGTCGAAAGGGCGGCGTTCAGGGGAGACAACAGTCTCCTCGTCATGAACTGGCTCGAGCCGGGAATGGAGGCACGCCCCCATTCCCACCCCTTCGACCAGGTCGCATACATCCTGTCCGGTCGGGTTCGTTTCACGATCGGTGACGATGTGGTCGAGGTGGGGCCCGGCGAGATCGTGCACATTCCGGCTGACATTGTGCATTTTGGCGATGTCGTGGGTGATGAACCGGCGGTCAATCTCGACGTGTTTTCGCCGGTTCGCGCCGACTACGAACATCTGACCGACTACCAGGATCGCTGAGTTTTCAGCGATCCGCCGAGGGGAGGGAAGCGCGATGCCGGGCATCGTTGCCAAGTATCTGCTTGTTGCCTTGATTTCCGTGTTGCTGCTGTTGCTCGGCTGCCAGGTGGTGCTGAGATACGGTTTCAACATCGGCCTGATCTGGGTCGAGGAGACGAGCAGGATACTCTTCCTCTGGTCGGTCTTCCTCGGGCTGTTCCTTGCCTACGAGCGAGGGGAGATACCGGCGGTCCAGCTGTTTCAGGACGCGCTGCCGGCAAGGCTGTTTCTGGTGTCCAAGATGTTCATCAACTCGATCTGCATCGTCTTCCTGCTGATCATCGCCTATTACGGCTACACCTATGCCAGCCGGATCGGCGGCCAGCCCATTCCCTCGCTCATCTTTCTTCTCGGCGAAGACAACGCCCCGTCGATGTTCTGGGTGCTCATCGCCCTGCCGGTCGGCTTCGTTCTGCTGGCAGCCCGCATGGGTTTCGATGTTGTGCGGTGCGCCCTTCTGCTGCTGTCGGGTTCGAACGCCCATCCCTTCCATGACGAACATGGCGGCGGGACTGCGCTATGACGCTCTATCTCCTAGTCTTCGTCCTGCTGCTGTTTTTCGGCGTACCGATCGCGATCGCGCTTGGCCTGTCGTCGCTGGTGTATCTCCAGCTGACGGGCAGCATGCATCTCATGCTGGCGTTTCCCCAGCGCATTCTTCTGGGCGTCGACAATTTCGTCCTGCTGGCAATTCCGTTCTTCATCCTTGCCGGCAATCTCATGAACAGGGCCAGCCTGACCCAGACCATCGTTCATCTGGCCCAGCTCCTCGTCGGCCGTGTCCATGGCGGGCTCGCCGCCATCAACGTGCTGGCCTCCACCATGTTCTCGGGCGTTGCCGGCGCTGCGACTGCCGAAGCTGCAGCCATCGGCGGCGTCATGATCCCCGCGATGAAGCAGGACGGGTACAAGCCGGCCTACAGCGCTGCGATCACCGCCGCGGCTTCTCTTGCCGGCCCTCTCATTCCGCCATCCCTGGCTTTCATCGTGTACGGCGTGCTGACCGGGACATCGATAGGCGATCTCTTCCTGGCGGGCATCCTGCCGGCGATCAGCCTGTGCGTGATGCTGCTTGCCTACGCCCTCTGGAAGGGGCGCCGTGAATCTCACCCTGTCTATATCGCGCCCCCTGACACTGTGAAATGGAAGGTGGTCGTTTCCGCGCTGCCTGCGCTCATGCTCCCCGTCATTATCGTGGTCGGTATCCGCGCCGGAATATTCACGCCCACCGAAGCTGCCGTCATCGCCTGCTTCTATGCGCTTTTCGCCGGCGTGGTGATCTACCGGACGCTGAGCATGTCGCAGATCGTCGAATGCATCTACGACACCGCAACCATGACAGCCGGCATCATGCTCGTCATCGGCATGGCAAGCATGTCGGCCTTCATCTTCGGGATCGAGAACGTGCCGGCCACGGTGGCGTCGGCAATGCTGTCGCTGACCGACTCGCCGATAATGCTGTTGATCATCGTCAACATCGTGATGCTGTTCTTCGGCCTGTTTCTGGAGCCGCTGGCTGCGCTCATCCTCGCGATGCCCATTCTTTCGGCGCTCATGCCGGTGCTGGGCATGGACCCGGTTCAGTTCGGCGTCATGATCGTCCTGAACTTGATGATCGGCATGATCACGCCACCCGTGGGCCTGGTGCTTTTCATCGTGTCCGGCATCGCCAGAGCACCTCTGGTCTCCGTGGTGCGCGCGGTCGTCGCGCCGCTGGCGATCTGCATTTTTCTGCTGATGCTGGTTTCATTCGTGCCGGCGCTTACTCTAACCCTTCCGCGACTTTTTCACTGAGGGGACCAAGATGGCAGAGTTCAAGCACGCTAACCAGTCGACCCAGGCAGCATTCCAGATCGTCGAGACGATGGCGGAACATGGCGGTTCTATCGGACTTTCCGATCTGTCGCGCCGGATGGGAATGCCGCGTGCACGGGTACACCGGTTCCTCCGAACGCTACTCGAAATGGGCTACGTGTCCCAGGATCCGCAGACCGAGCAGTACAGGCTCACGCTCAAGATCTATCACGTCGGCCAGGCCGTTGCGGACTCGACCGCACTCGTCACGGAAGCGCGTCCCGTACTCATGCGCCTGCGGGACGAGGTCAGGCAGTCGATCTCGCTTTCGGCGGTGGAAGCGGAAGGGATGCGCATTCTCGACCTCATCCGCGTCGAGACCAGCGTGCAGATCGTGCTCAGACCGGGCGCCCTTCTTCCTTTCCATGCATCGGCCCAGGGAAAGATAGCGCTCGCATTCGGAAACATGGATGCCTGGAATCTCATCCGGTCGGTTCCGTTGACCAGCTACACGTCGCAGACCTGTACGGATCCAGGCGAACTCATGAAGACGGTGGAATCGGCCCGCATCAATCGCTGGGCGGATGCTCCGGAAGAGATGATCCCGGGGCTCAACGCAATCGCGGCGCCCGTATTCGACAGCACCGGGCAACTGGTCGCGACGATCGGTATCGCCGGCCTCGTCAACATTATCACCTCGCCGCCGAGCGAAGCATTCATCGAGAAGATCGGCTCAGCGGCGAATTCAATCAGCACTCGGCTAGGATGGACAGGAAAACGCACGTGACCAAGTACTCTTTGGCGATCGACATCGGGGGCACCTTTACCGACGCGGTTCTGCTGGCCGACGACGGCAGCAGCTATGTCGACAAGACCCTGACCACACACGACAATCTGCTGGAGGGCTTCTTCCGGGGGGTCGATCTGGTCCTGGATCGTGCGGGCATCACCAGCACGCAGGTCGACGACGTGCTCGTGCATGCCACAACGGTCGTCACAAATGCGCTCATCGAGCGAAAGGGGCCGCCGGTCGGGCTCGTCCTGACCGAAGGCTTCCGCGATATCCTCTATATTCGCGACGAGCACCGCTACGATATGTACGACCCGCAGATCGAGTTCGCCGAACCACTGGTGCCGCGCGATCGAACCTTCGTCGTCGGCGAGCGTGTCCATGCCGACGGGATGGTTGCCAGGCCGGTCGACGAGGACGAGGTTCGCGCGATTGCACGCTCCTGCGTCGAAGCGGGTATCGAGTCGGTCGCGGTTTGCCTGCTGAACGCCTATCTCAACGGCGCCAACGAAGTCGCGATTGCCCGGGTTTTTGCCGAAGAAGCCCCGAACATTCACGTTTCGCTGTCATCGGAGATCGCCCCTCAGATGCGCGAGTATCTTCGCGCGTCGACGGTGGCGGTCAATGCCTACACCGTTCCCATCACGCGTCCCTATCTGACTGCGCTGGTCAATGAACTCGAACGGCGCGAGTTCGGCCAGAAGCCGCTGATCATGCTTTCCAATGGTGGCGTTATCGGTGCCGAGCGCGCGGGGAGCTATCCGGTTCGCATGATCGAGTCGGGACCGGCCGCCGGCGCATTGGTGGCCTGCTATTTCTCCCGGATCTATGGGATCAAGGATCTGATCTCCTTCGACATGGGCGGCACGACCGCCAAGGCTTGCCTGATCCGCGATCACGAGCCGCTTGTGACCGGTTATTTCGAGGTCGACAGGCGTTACCGATTCAAGCCTGGCAGCGGCATGCCGGTGACCGTGCCATCGATCGACATGATCGAGATCGGTGCCGGTGGTGGTTCGATCGCATGGGTTGACGAACTCGGATTGCTGAAGGTCGGCCCCGAGAGTGCCGGCTCGATGCCCGGACCGGTCTGCTACGGCCGGGGCGGAACCCGCCCCTGCGTCACCGATGCCGATGTCGTGCTTGGCATCATCGACGCCGAGCGTTTCCTCGGCGGCGACATGAAGCTCGACATGGATGCTGCGGTCCACGCGATCGGCCGGCTTGGTGAAAAGCTGGGCCTGGAGGAGAAAGCCACCGCCTGGGGCATTTTCCAGGTCGTCTGCGAACAGATGGCGGCGGCGGCGCGTACGCACGCAACCGACCGCGGTATCGACTATCGCGGCCTTCCCCTCTTGGCGTTTGGCGGCGCGGGGCCTGTGCATGCCTGCATGGTCGCCGAACTCGTCGACAGTAATCAGGTGATCTACCCGCCGCTGGCGAGCGTCCTTTCCGCCTTCGGAACGCTGGTCTCGCCCGCCCAGATAGACCTCGTACGCGGTCATGTCTCTCCGCTCGATCACCTCGACTGGGCCGAGGCGCGCGCCCGCATAGGCGACATGGTCGAAGAGGGCACTGCCACGCTGATGGAGGCCGGGATAGCGAAAGACGAGATCGATTTCGATTTCGGCGTCGACATGCGTTATCAGGGCCAGCAGTCCGAACTCTGGATCCGATTGCCCTTCGACCCTCGCAAGGAGAGTTCCGGAGAGGCGCTCCGCAAGAAGTTCGAGGAAGAATACAACCGTCAATACGGCCTCAAGCTCGATGCCATGGCTGTCGAGGTCGTTAACTGGCGGCTGTCGGCGCACGGCGCCCAACCGAACCGCCAGACACAGACGGAAAACGCCGCGGTTCAGCTGCCGCCTCCCGGTAGCCGCACAGTCTATATCGGCGGCGAGCCGATCGAAGTCTCCGTCTACAAGCGCTCCACCGTGCCTCCGGATGCCTCCATCGAGGGGCCGGTTATCGTCGAGGAGCGCGAGACCACCATTTTCATCCTGCCGGGCTGGCAAGTGCGCATCGATGCGCAAGGCAGCCTGATCGCGGATCGCATGAAGGAGAACAACTGATGGACGGCGTCGAGCTTCAAATCCTGTGGAGCAATCTTGTCAGCATCGTCAGCGAGCAGGCACGCGCCCTGCAGCGCATCGCGTTCAGCCCCGTCGTCCGCGAGGCCGGAGACCTTGCCAACGGATTGTTCGATCAACGTGCGCGCATGGTGGCACAAGCCGTCACCGGCACGCCCGGACATATCAATTCCCTTGCGCGTGCCGCCGGTAATCTGCTGGAGCATATCGACATCAAGGACGTGAAACAGGGCGACGTGCTGATCACGAACGATCCCTGGATGTCCGCCGGACACTTCTTCGACATCACAGTGTTGTCTCCGATCTTCCGCAAGGACCGCCTGATCGGTTTCGCGGGATCGACGATCCACCACACCGATATCGGCGGCTACGGCGTCGGCGCAGGCGCCCGCGACATCCATGAGGAAGGTCTGTGGATTCCGCCGTTGAAGCTCTACGAGGCTGGCGAACCCAACAAGACGCTTTTCTCGATCATTACGCGCAATGTGCGTACGCCCGATACCCTGCTCGGCGACCTCGGCGCACAGGTTTCAAGCGGCATCATCGCTTCCGAAAGACTGAATGCGCTTTGCGATCGCAGTGGCCTCGAAGACATCGAGGAACTGTCCGACGAGATCATCACGCGTTCCGAAGAGGCAACGCGCAACAGCATCCGTCAATTGAAATCCGGCACCTATCACGGTGAGTCGAAATTCGATGTTCCCGGCGGCGACGTCATCGAACTGCGCACGGCGGTCAAGATCGATGCGGAGGCCGGAGAGATCGAAATCGACTTCGAGGGCTCTTCGCCGGCGAGCAGGATGGGCATCAATGTGGTTCCCGCCTACACGCAGGCCTATGCCACCTTCGCGGTCCGCTCGACGCTCAATCCGGACTTTCCCAACAACGCGGGCAGTCTGGCGCCGATCAAGCTGAAGTTCCCGGACAATTGCATCGTCAACGCGAAATATCCGTCACCGGTCAATGCTCGCCACGTGGTCGGCATGTATGTACCGTTCCCGATCCTGAAGGCGCTTGCCCAGGTCGCACCCGATCAGGTGGTGGCGGAAGGGGCGGGTGCCGTGTGGACAGTTCAGATTGATGGACGCGACGCCAACGGCAATGCCTTCACCAGTTCGATGTTCAACTATTCCGGCGGCATGGGTGCGCGCGCCCACAAGCCAGGTCTTTCAGCGATCTGTTATCCGACCGGTGTGGCCGCGGTGCCGGTGGAGGTCATCGAAGCCTCCTATCCGCTGACCTTCGACTGCAAGCAGCTCGAACTAGGAACCGGCGGCAAGGGACGTCAACCCGGAGGAGACGGCCAGCGCATCGGGTTCTATCTGCGCACAAAACAGCCCTGGCATCTCAATGCGATCCCGAGCCGTGTGGCGCTTGCGCCGGAAGGGCAGGATGGCGGTGAGCCCGGACATCTCGGACGCTTCGAGATCAATGGCAAGCCGGTCAGTGACACGCGAAAGCTGGAACTGGCTCCCGACGACCACGTCCTGATGGTGACACCGGGAGGAGGGGCCTACGGCGCGTCATGAGGAACCCTCTCGAGATCAATAGCGCGTTCGTGCAACGCATGCGCAGTGGCAAGGACATGGTCGGCAGCTTCGTCAAGACGCCTCACCATTCCGTGGTCGAGGTGATGGCAGGCGCAGGGTTCGACTTTCTGACGATTGATGCCGAACACGGCTATTTCGATCGTGCGTCGATCGATGCCTGCGTCCTCGCCGGTCTGGCCTGGGAATGCCCTGTCCTCGTACGCATCCCGGTCGCCGAACCGGACTGGATCATGTATGCGCTCGACAGCGGCGCGGCCGGCATTTTCGTGCCGCATGTCGCGACGAGGGCGGATGCGGAACGGCTGGCGCAACTTGTGAGTTTCGCCCCTTCCGGCAAGCGGGGCTTCTCGCCTTCGGTGCGGGCAGGTTCCTACGGTCTTCGTGGCATGGCCGCCCATCGCCACGGTGCGCGGCAGGACTTTGTGCTGGTGTGCCAGATCGAGGATCCGGCCGGTGTCGACGCCGCACCGGAAATCGCTTCCGTCGAGGGTGTCGACGCCCTTTTCATCGGACCCGCCGACCTGGCGGTTGCAGCCGGTTATGACGAAATGGGGCATCCCGAAGCGATGGCGCTTTGCGAACGCGGCCTTTCTGCCGCGAAGGACCGCGTGCCGGGCGCCATCTTCGTCTCCGATCTTGCCGCAACCGAACGCTGGCGTGCTGCGGGCGCCAGCGTCTTCATGGTCGGCTCCGACCAGACAATGCTGGTGGCTGGCTCCGCGGCAAAGGGCGTTACGAGGGCCGCGGCTGAAGCGCGCGCCGTCTCGGGGAACTGACCATCATGAATGTGGCACAATGGCTTCGCGCACAGGCATTGCTGAACCCGAACGCTCCCGCCCTGTTCACGGGAACGCAGCTTGAGGCCGACTATGCGACGTTCGCACGAACGGCGGGTGCGATCGCGACGTCGCTGCGCGAACGCCATGGCGTCGGGGTCGGTGACCGTGTCGCGATCTTCATGCGCAACCGTACCGAATACCTGGAGATACTGTTCGGGGTCTTATGGCTTGGGGCGACGGTCGTCCCGATCAACGCCAAGCTGGCGCCGCGCGAAGCGCAGTACATCATCGAGAATTCCGACACGAGCCTGGTGGTCATTTCCGAAGATGTAGGCGAACCGCTCCGGGACTTGCTGTCTGGTCCGCCGATCCTTTCGGTCGATAAGAAGGAATGGAACGAACTGAAGGGCGGCGCGCCGCAGCCAGGCCCCACGCCCCTGGCGGGCAGCGAGATCGCCTGGCTTTTCTACACTTCGGGCACGACTGGCAAGCCAAAGGGCGTCATGATTACGCACGCCAATCTGGTCGCCACCTCACTGTGCTACTTCTCCGACATCGACACACCTTCGCAGGCAGATGCGGCGCTCTACGCGGCACCGATCTCGCATGGCGCCGGCATCTACAGCTTCTTCAACGTTCGCGCTGGCGCCCGCCATGTCGTGCCGGCATCGGGCGGCGTCGATGCGAACGAAATTCTGGATCTGGCAGAGTCCCTTCGTGACGTGACCTTCTTTGCCGCGCCCACCATGGTCCGACGGCTGGTGGAAGCCGCCAGGGCGCGCGGCGAAAACGGCGACGGCATTCGTACCATCGTCTATGGCGGGGGACCGATGTACCTTGCCGACATCGAGGAGGCGGTCGAGGTTCTCGGACCGCGCTTTGCCCAGGTTTACGGGCAGGGCGAGAGCCCGATGAACATATCCGCGCTCAGCCGCGACCGGATCATAGATCGTGAGCATCCGCGCTGGCGGGAACGGCTCGCATCGGTGGGCACTGCGCAAAGCTGTGTCGAAATCCGCATTGTCGACGGCGAGGGCAATCCCGTGCCGCCCGATACGGTTGGCGAGATCACCGCCCGTGGCCCCCAGGTCATGGCAGGCTACTGGCGCAACCCCGAAGCCACCGCCGATACCTTGCGCGATGGCTGGCTGTTCACCGGCGATCTCGGCCGGATGGACGCCGACGGCTTCCTGACGCTGACCGACCGTTCCAAGGATGTGATCATCTCTGGTGGGACGAATATCTACCCGCGTGAGGTCGAAGAAGTCCTGCTGCTCCATCCCGAGGTCAGGGAGGTTTCGGTGATTGGCGCACCTAGCGAGGAGTGGGGTGAGGAAGTGGTCGCGGTCGTTTCCCCGCATTCGGGCGAGACGATCGACTTCGCTTCACTGGATGAGGTGTGCCTCGCCAATATCGCCCGATTCAAGCGACCCAAACGCTACATTTTCATGCCCGAACTGCCCAAGAACAACTACGGGAAGATTCTCAAGACCGAGTTGCGGCAGATGATCGGCAAGGATGACACGAACAATTCTGGGATTTGACGGGAAGGAACCGAATACATGGCTGAACCCAAATCAGGCACCGAAGAACTGGTCTTGCGTGAAGAGCATGACGGGATCGTCACCTTGACGCTCAATCGGCCGACGAAGTTCAACGCGCTGACAGGGCCGATGATCGCAAGACTCCAGTCGGAGTTTGAAAATCTCGGCGACGACGTGCGTTGCGTGGTCATCGCTGCCAATGGCCGTGCCTTTTGCGCGGGCCATGATCTCAACGAGATGAAGGACAATCGCGACCAGGAGTTCTACGACAAGCTGTTTACCGCCGGCAGTACGCTGATGCAGACCGTCGTGGCATGCCCGGTTCCCGTCATCGCGAAGGTTCAGGGCATGGCCTTCGCAGCCGGTGGCCAGCTCATCTGCTCCTGCGACCTCGCGGTTGCCGCCGAAAGCGTGCCCTTCGCTTTCTCAGGCGTAAAACTGGGATTGTTCTGTTCGACGCCTGCAGTGGCGCTGTCGCGCAATGTCACGCCCAAGCGTGCCTTCGATCTGCTGGTGACCGGGCGCACCATCACCGCGCATGAAGCGCTCGATGCCGGTATCCTCAGCGCCGTTGTTCCTGACGCCGAACTTGATGAGGCCGTGGCAAAGCTGGCCGGCGATATCGCGGCCAAGAGCCCGGTTGCGGTGCGCGCCGGAAAGGCGGCCTTCGTGCCGCAGATCGGCATGCAGCTGGCCGATGCTTATGCCCATGCCGGCCGCTACATGCTCGAAAATGCCATGTCCGAGGACGCGGCTGAAGGCATGGCGGCATTTTCCGAAAAACGACCGCCCGTCTGGAAGGGTCGTTGAACCTTAAGTCCTTGAGAGGAGAGAGATTGTGATGGGAGAGCGCCTGATATGAAACTCGCGAGTATTCGCATCGCCGGCAAACCGACCGTGGGCCTTGTCACGGACGGTGGCATTGTCGATCTCGGATCGCGGCTGGGTCTGTCCGACATGATCGAGTTTCTTGAACAGGACGGCTTGGCCAGGGCGGCGGCATTAGGCGATGTCGCTCCGGATCACGCGGTGGACGACGTTGAATTTCTGCCGGTCGTCGTGTCGCCGAGGCATTTTTACTGCGTAGGCGTCAACTATGCAGATCACCTGGCTGAAGCCCAGAAAGCGGGCCTGCCGCGGCCGACGCCGCAGCAGCCTTCGCTGTTTATCCGCTTTCCCGAAACCCTGACCGCCCACCAGGCGCCGATGCTCATGCCGCGTGTTTCGGACGCATTCGACTACGAGGCGGAACTGGCGGTGGTGATCGGAAAGGGTGGGCGCTACATCGAAAAGAGCGATGCGCTCGCCCATGTCGCCGGCTACACCTGCTTCAACGACGGCAGCGTGCGCGACTGGCAGTTCCATTCCAGCCAGGTAACCTCCGGCAAGAACTGGACCGGCACGGGCGCTCTGGGTCCATATCTCGTGACGCCTGATGAAGTGGCCGATCCCGCCAATCTCGACATCCGCATGCTGGTCAATGGCGAGACGCTGCAGCACTCCAACACGCGTCATCTGATTTTCGATGTCGCGTCGATCATATCCTACGCCTCCGCGCTGCTGCCGCTGAAACCCGGTGACGTCATCGCGACCGGCACGCCGGAGGGTGTCGGCTTCGCGCGCGATCCAAAGCGATATCTCAAGCCTGGCGATGTCTGCGAAGTGGTGATCGAGGGCATCGGCCATCTGGTCAACACAGTGGAACGGGACACGGCATGACCTCTTCGCTTCCACATTCGTCATGCTTTCTATCCGGAGCAATCCGATGAACCATCTCTTCGACGCACTGAGCCGTAACGGCGACCCGGACACCGCCTTCCTCCGGATGCCCGATGGTTCCGTGATGCTCTATCGCGAGTTCTGGGATCTAACCTCTCGCGCCGCCCACTTGCTCCGCCAAAGCGGGGTCGGGCCCGGAGATCGCGTTTCCGTTCAGGCGGAAAAGTCTCCCTTGGTGCTGGTACTCTATCTGGCGACGGTGCGCGCCGGCGGCATCTTCATTCCGCTCAACACGGCCTATACGAAGGCTGAGGTCGACTATTTCCTCGGCGATACCAACCCGACCTTCTTCGTGTGCGATCCCTTGCGCCTGGATGAGCTGACTCCGGTCGCAACAGCGAATGGCGTACGGCAGGTGGAGACGCTCGCAGCCGATGGCAGCGGAAGCATCGCTGATAGCCTTGCATCCATGCCCGGCGAACCGTTCGAAACGGTAGCGCGCGGTGAGGACGATATCGCCGCCATTCTCTACACCTCTGGAACCACGGGCCGCTCGAAGGGGGCCATGCTCAGCCACGGCAATCTGTTGTCCAACGCCGCGACCCTTCGCGAGGGCTGGCGTTTTACACAGGCCGATACGCTCCTTCACGCCTTGCCGGTCTATCACGCGCACGGCCTGTTCGTGGCTGGCAATGTGCTGCTTCTCGCCGGTGGCAGCATGTTGTTCATGCCGCGCTTCGATGCCGAAATCGCCCTCGATCTCATAGCGCAGGCGACGAGCATGATGGGGGTGCCGACCTTCTACACGCGGTTGCTGCAAAATCCGCGCCTCGACCGTGAAACGACCGCCGGCATGCGCGTGTTCATCTCCGGTTCGGCGCCCTTGCTGGCGGAAACCCATGACGCCTGGCGGGAACGTACCGGGCACATGATCCTCGAGCGGTACGGCATGACCGAAACGACGATGATCACCTCCAATCCGTATGATGGAGAGCGTATCCCCGGATCCGTTGGGCCGGCACTCGACGGGGTAAACGTGCGCATCGTCGACCGCAAGTCGGGCGATGGCCTGCCGGATGGAGAGATCGGCATAGTCGAGGTGACGGGCCCCAATGTCTTCAAGGGCTACTGGAACAAGCCGGAACAGACGGCCGAGGCTTTCCGCGAGGACGGATACTTCGTTACGGGCGACCTGGGTTACCTGGACGCGAATGGCTACCTTTTCCTCGTCGGGCGCGACAAGGACCTGATCATCTCTGGCGGACTCAACGTCTATCCCAGCGAGGTAGAGTCCGAGATCAACGAAATCGGCGGTGTGCTGGAATCGGCGGTCATCGGCCTGCCGCATCCCGATTTCGGCGAGGCGGTCACCGCCGTGGTCGTTCGCGAACCGGGCGCGGCCTCGCTTGAAGCGGAACATATCCTCCATCCCCTGAAGGACAGGCTGGCGCGCTTCAAACAGCCCAAAAAGGTCTTCTTCGTCGACGAACTGCCGCGCAATGCTCTCGGCAAGGTTCAGAAAAACCTGCTCCGTGACCGTTACGCCGGTGAATTCGGGGAAACGTCATGACGCAGGAGTTTGTTGAAACCCGTATTGCCGACCGTGTTCTGTACGTGACGATCCGCCGGGCGGCCAAACTCAACACGTTGAGCAAGGCGGTGCTGGGCGATCTGAAGCGCGCCTTTGAGGCCGCCAGTAAAAATCGTGAGCTGGTTGGCGCCGTATTGACGGGTGAGGGCGAACGGGCCTTTGCAGCAGGCGGCGACCTGACGGAATTCGACAGTGCCAGGACGTCGGAGGCCGCCATTGAACTGACGCGCATTGCCACGGCGGCGCTTGACGCCATCAGAGCGTTTCCCGTTCCCGTTATCGCAGCCGTCAACGGCGATGCTCTGGGAGGTGGCGCTGAAATGGCGGCGGCTTGCGACATGCGTGTTCTCGCGGAGCACGCGCATATCGGCTTTATTCAGGGATCGCTCGGCATTTCGACGGGATGGGGCGGTGGCGACGACCTGCGGAGGATCGTTGGATCCGGCAGGGCGCTGCGCATTCTCGTCGAAGCCAGGAAGCTTGATGCGAGGGAAGCGATGGCAGTCGGTCTTGTTGACGCGATTGCCGACAAGGGTGCGCTGGACAAGGCCGTGGAGAACGAACTTGCGATCCTGCGCAAACGTCCCGCGCAGGTCATGCGTGCGTTCAAGGCGGTCACCCGCCCTCCTCGCACCGACGAAAACGCGGCCCGTGAATTCGACCACTTCGTCGAATGCTGGCTGCATGACGACCATTGGGCGGTTCACGATCAGATCGTTGCACGGCTCAGAAAAAACACCTGAAAAACGGAGGTTCACGTGGAAGACATTCTCGACTTCATCGAAGAAAGCGACATGTGGCGGGAGCCCTATATCGACATCCTGAAAAAGGCGCCGCAGACCACGATCGACGACGCCTACGATCTGCAGTTCGCGACCATGAAGCGCAAGGTCGCCAAAGGTGACCACATCGTTGGCTACAAGGCTGCCGGAACGACGCGATCGGCGCAGACCCTTCTTGGCGAACAGCCCTATCCGATCATTGGTACCCTGCTGGCCAGCCAGTTGCTGGAGGAAGACGCCGTCTACGATCTGCGTTCCGGCACGACCTATGTCGAGGCAGAAATATGTATCGTCCTGAAAAAGGATCTGGTCGGTCCCGATATCACTTACTACGAGGCGCTCGACGCGATTGATTGCTACATCCCCGCGATGGAAATCTCTCCGTGGTCACCTGCCGCGATGAACAAGGAGCGCAGCTTCCAGCAGGTCATCGCCACGCAGAAACTGAACGGCAAGATCGTTCTTGGTCGCAACAAGGTTTCCCCCTCGCAAATCGACCTTCGCTATGAGGGCGCCGTGGTTCACGTCGATGGTGAGATCGTCGCGACAGGCACGGGTGCCGAGGTCATGGGTGATCCCGTCACCTGTCTGCTTGCCATCCTGCGCCGCCTGTTCCGCCATGGGGTGGAGGTCAAGGCGGGAATGATGTTCATGACCGGTTCGGTAGCGCCTCCGCATCCGGGTGCGCTCGGCATGCGCAACGCCAGTGTCGGCTTCACGCGGCTGGGTTCCGTCGCGGTCAATTTCAAGGACACTGAGTGATCCGCCAGGGGTTCACCCGGGTTTCCGCCCGCCTTCTGTTGCGGGCGGACGCCGGCGGCGAACGGCAGTCGCAGCAAAATCGGCACCGGCCCGGAAGTCCGATTCCAAGCCGATCTCCAATCAATCGCATGGAAGGCAAGTGATGATTTCCAGACATGAAGTCTCGCTCGACTGGCGTTACGCACCGCATCGCAGCGAGGAAAACACCTACTCGCGCAATCACGTCGTCAACGTCAATGGGGGCCAGTCCGTCAACGTTTCTGCTTCGGTCGACTTCAAGGGCGATCCCGACTGTGCCGATCCCGAGCAGATGCTGGTCAGTTCGCTGGCCAGTTGCCACATGCTGACCTTCCTTGCGGTTGCCGAGCATCAGGGCTTTCGTGTCGAGATGTATCGCGACAACGCCGTCGGCTATCTGGAGAAATCCGATGGCGGTCTGGCGATTACGCGGATCGAACTCTCACCCAGCGTTCGCTTCGCGGGCGAACGCGTACCTGATGAAGCCACCATGCGCCGGCTTCACGCCGGCGCGCACAAGAACTGTTTCATCGCGCATTCGCTCAAGACCAGCGTCACGATACTGACCGACACCGCGACGATTTGATGGTCGCGGCCGGCGCCTGCCAGTCCGGGTTCAGTCGTAGGGAAGCGTTTCCCTCGATGAAGGACGTTCGGCGAACGCGCCATGCCATTCGGCCAAACCAGGCAGCTCATCACGCCAGGCGATCTCGGGAAAGCGGCGCTCCAGATGGGTGAGGGCGCATCCAAAGCCGATATGCCCGATATTGAATGGGGTTGCGTTCAGATCGCCAACCTCGGTTTCCATCTGCCGCAGTGTTTGCATCGTTCGCAAACGCTGCGAGTCGAAATATTCCTGCGACTGGCATTCAGGCGTTTTCGTCTGCTGCTCCCGGCGCCAGTGGCGAAGGATGTCGCAAAGACCGTCGCCGAGCGCCTGCCGCCTCAACGCAATCAACCTCACCATGGTTTCCTGCGGAAAGTATTTCGGGCCGTCATGCAGGCTGTCGAGATAGTCGCAGATCACGTTGGAATCATAAAGCAGCGTCCCGTCGTCAAGGACGAGCGTGGGCACTTTGCCCAGAGGGTTGGATCGCATGAGTTCCGGGTCCGGCTCATTGTAGCCGAGCGCGACATTGAAGCACTCCATCTGCTCGATGAGGCGGGTTTCGAGGGCGATGATCATCACCTTTCGGGCGTAGGGGGATTTTGTGGACCAGTAGAGCTTCATGGCTTGTCTCTCTAGGTTTCAGGCGGATTGCCATTGGCATCCGTTCGCTGTTGATGGCCGGTATTCGCGGGAGGCAACCGCCTCCCGATGCATCGTTTCGGACCCGGGAACGCTATTCGACCTTCATGACGGTCGGGGCGACGCCACCCATGAAGACCGGCTTGAGAAGGCGTTCCCTGATCCGCCATTTGCCGTCCTGCTCGAGAACCATGCGACAGACCGCGTCCACGACAAGAATGGCCGGCTTGGATTCGCGGATGGGCGGACCGTCTTCAGCGAACAGGCTGAGCACATAGAAAGCGGTGGCTTCGCGCGGGTTATCGATCCTGACGTGGAAATTGCTCATCAGGTGCTTGGCGGTTCGCTCGCCGCGGCCCTCGCGCAGACCGTAGAATTTGCGGATTTTGTCAACGCCGACATAACGGCTCTCCTCGCCGAGTCCGATGTCGAAAACGCCGTCTTCGACAAAGTATTCGTGCGCGGTGCGACCCCAATTGTTGTCGACATCGAGCCAGTAGGCCGCCTCGGATTGGGCCAGCTGGAACCCGATTGCCGACTGATCTTGCGCGTTCATGGACGCTCCTCCCTGCATATGGAAGCGGTTGCGACTGCTTCGATGTCGTCCCGCCGGATTGGCAGCCAGGCGTGGTGCCGGTCGCCGGGTTTGGATTAGGACGAAATGTTGTTGCGCAACACGCAACAAAAATTCTCCATATCCCGCCGACGATCCTCGAATAGGAGAGAATTTACGGCGTTATGGGATAAAATCACATGATAATTGACAAAACCAGAGTATTCTGTAATAATTATTGTGTTGCGTATAGCGCAACAAAGATTAATAAAAGTAATGGTTTTGACGGGACGGATGGTTAAAACTGTAAAGGGAGGAGTCGCGGCTGACCGCAGCGACGCAAAGCGTCGTCCGGGCAAGTCGCGCGGTCGCAAACCAGTCGCGGCATCCGGCGAGGCCGGCGAGGCACGTGCGTCGCACGGCTCTGTGCAATCGCTGTTGATGGGACTTCGAATTCTCGAGGTTCTCGCGATGAGCGGCAGGGAACGCGGCATCACGGAACTGGCTCTTGAGCTCGGCACAACGAAGTGGCGGATATTCCGGCACCTGCATTCCCTTCGGGACGAAGGCTATGTCGTGCAGGATGCCAAATCCGGAAAGTTCCTGGTCGGGCGGCGCACCTTCTCGATGTACCGCTCACTGATGAGCCGCTTCAGCATCGCGAATGAAGCCCGCTCGGAAATGGCGGAGCTGCGCAAGCAGCTGGCTCACACGGTGGTGCTGACCGCGCCGGTCGACGATTCCAGCGTGGTGGTTGTCGACACCCTTGAAGGGCTGCAGGCATTGCAGTTGAGCTTCAAGGTCGGCGCGACATTCGATCTGCATTCTTCCGCGCACGGCAAGTCCGCACTCGCCTTCGGGCTTCCGCACTGGCGCGAAAAGGCGCTTGCCCGCGAACTGCAGGCATTCACCGAATACACACTCACCGATCGCACGCAACTGACCGAAGCGCTCGAGCAGATACGCAAGCAGGGATGGGCTGCCGCCGCGGAGGAGAACTACCGGGGCCTGAGCGCGCTTGCCGCCCCGATATTCTCCGAAGGCGACGAGTTCATGGGATCGATCGGCATCATAGGTTCCGTCGATCTGCTCCCGCATGCGCCGAACCAGGACGATGTCGATGCCATCGTCGCGGCCGCACGGCGTATCTCGATAAAATTGGGATGGAAAAACGGATGACAGGTTTCTCGATTGCCGTCGACATCGGCGGCACGTTCACGGACGTCGTCCTGCGCCATCGCGACGGCCGCTTCTGGGTCGACAAGACGCTTTCGACGCCGGCCGACCCCAAGCAGGGGTTCTTCGCCGCAATCGATGCCGTGCTCAAACGCGGCGACTGCCGCCCCGAGTTGGTGGACGACGTTGTCGTGCACGCCACCACGATTGTCACCAACGCTATCATCGAACGCAAGGCGCCGACCTGCGCGATGATTGTCACGGAAGGATTTCGCGACCTTCTCGCGATACGTGACGAGTGCCGTTCCGACGCCTTCGACAATCAGCTCGAAGTACCTGAAGCCCTGATTCCGCATGAACTCACCTTCGGCGTGCCCGAGCGCACCCTGTCCGATGGCAGCATCGCCCGTGAAGTCGATGTCGAGGCTGTCAGGGCGCTGACGAAGTCGCTCAGGGACAAGAATGTCGTCTCGGTGGCCGTGTGCTTCCTCAATGCCTACAAGAATGCACACAACGAGCGCCAGGTCCGCGACATCCTCCTGGAGGAGATGCCCGACCTCTTTGTCTCGCTTTCCGGAGAGGTCGCGCCGCAGATGCGCGAATATCCGCGCGCTTCGACGACCGCGCTCAACGCCTACACGGTTCCGATCGTCAAACCTTACTTCAAGGGTCTGGTCGAGGGGCTGAGGGCCATGGGTTTTGGCCAGGAACTCCTGATCATGTTGTCCAGCGGCGGCGTGATCGGCGCTGAAATCGCCGGCGACAATCCCGTGCGGATGATTGAATCAGGCCCGGCGGCGGGCGCACTGGCGGCAAGTTTTTACGCCCGTACGCTGCAACTGCCCGATCTGATTTCCTTCGATATGGGCGGCACCACGGCCAAGGCCTGTTTCATTCAGGATTTCAAGCCGCTGGTGACCAACGCGTTCGAGGTCGACCGCATCTACAGGTTTCAGCCTGGCAGCGGTCTGCCGGTTACCGTGCCCTGCATCGACATGATCGAGATCGGTGCGGGCGGCGGCAGCATCGCCGGAGTGGATGGTCTGGGCATGATGACCGTTGGCCCACAAAGCGCAGGCTCCACGCCGGGACCGGTTTGCTACGGCCGTGGCGGAGATCGCCCGACGGTCACCGACGCGGACCTCACGCTCGGAATGCTTGACGGCGACAACTTCCTGGGCGGTGAAGTACGCCTCGATGTCGAAGCCGCGCGTGACACGCTTGCGCGCTATGGCGCGACGCTCGATCTCGATGTCGATCGGACAGCGCTTGGTATCTATGAACTCGTCAGCGAGGCCATGGCAGCCGCCGTTCGTGCCCACGCCACCGATCGCGGTGTCGACTGGCGGGGTGTGCCGATGCTGGCCTTCGGCGGTGCCGGCCCTGTCCATGCCTGTCGCGTTGCCGAACTGATCGACAGCAAGACCGTCATTTTTCCGCCGATGGCAAGCGTATTGTCAGCCTTTGGTGCTCTTGTGACGCCGATCCGCCTGGACCTGTTCCGCAGCGACCTCGGTCAACTCGACCAACTGGACTGGGAAGCGGCCAACAATCATGTGTCCGAGATGATTGACGAGGCGACCTCGGCCCTGCTTAAGGCGGGCTGTCGCCAGGAAGCGATCCAGACCCGGATCCGAGCCGATATCCGCTACAAGGGCCAATATGCCGAACTGCCCGTGATCGTGGAGCCCGAGACGGTCGAGAAAGCCGATTTCGCGACGATCGCCGCCGAGTTCGAGGAACAATACCGCAAGGTCTACGCCATCAATCTCAGCGGTTTGCCGCTCGAGGTTGTCTCGTGGCGGGTGACGGCGATCGGAACCGGCGAGGATGCACCCAAGGTCCGCTCGACCGTGGCCTCGGGCAGCGACGGGGTCCGGTATCGCCCGGTAGTCTTCAGGGATGGCGTGGTCGAAACGCCCGTCTATTCGCGCACCAGCCTGAAGGCCGGTGCCGAGCTGACCGGGCCGGTGCTCATCGAGGAGCGCGAAACCACCATCGTCATTCTGCCGAACTGGAAAATCAGCGTCGATGAGCATGGCTGCATCTTCGCCAACCGGGAGGAACGGAAAGTTGGACACCATCCATCTTCGCGTGCTCTGGAATCATCTGATCAGCATATCTAACGAGCAGGCGAGGGCGCTTCGGCGTACAGCGTTCAGCCCGATCGTGCGTGAGGCCGGCGATCTCGCCGTCGGCATTCTCGATGCCCGCGGGCGGCTGCTGGCAAATGCGGTCACCGGTGCACCCGGCCACATCAACACCTTGCGCAGTGCCGGTGCCAATTTCCTCGAGCGCTTCCCGGTCGACACACTTCAACCGGGCGATCAGCTCATCACCAACGATCCCTGGCTGGGTTCGGCCCATTTCTTCGATGTCATCGTTTTCTCGCCGATCTTTCATCACGACAGAATGATCGGCTTTATCGGCACCAGCATCCACCACACCGATATCGGTGGCTACGGTCTGGGCGCGGGAGCTCGGGATGTCCACGAGGAGGGGCTGTGGATACCGATCCTCAAATTGTATGAGGGCGGCAAGCCCAACGACACGCTATTCGAGATCATCCGAAAGAATGTGCGCCAACCCAAGCACGTTGTCGGAGATCTGGCCGCCCAGGTTTCCGCCGGGCGAACCGGTGCAGCCCGCATCGTTGAGCTTTGCGAGGAGTATGAGCTCGACGACCTGCAGGAACTCGCCGATGCGATCATCGGACGTTCCGAGGAGGTGACCCGGGAGGCGATCCGCAAGCTCAAGCCCGGCACCTATCATGGCGAAACGGTCTTTGATGTTCCAGGCGGCGAGGAAGTGATCATCAAGGCCACGGTAACGATCGACGCGGAGAAGGGCGAGATCGTCACCGATTTCAACGGCAGTTCTCCACCCAGCCGGCTCGGCATCAATGTCTGTCTCGACTACGCGATGGCCTACAACGCCTTTGCGATGCATGCCTGCATCACGCCGGACATTCCGAACAACCAGGGCAGTCTCGAGCCTTTCAAGGTCATTCCGCCGGAAAACTCGATCCTCAACGCGCAATATCCATCGCCGCTGAACGCTCGCCATGTCGTCGGTCTCTATATCCCGATCGCGATCATGAAGTGTCTATACGAAGTCGTCCCCGATGCCGTGGTGGCGGATTGCGCAGCCGGCATCTGGGCTGCCCAGATTTCGGGGACGAACCGCGACAGCCAGCCCTTCATCAGTTCCATGTTCACCTATTCCGGCGGCATGGGCGCACGCGCCCACAAGGACGGTCCGTCCGCCACCTGCTATCCGGCGGGAATATCGACCGTTCCCATCGAAGCGCTGGAGGCCGACTTCCCGGTCGTGTTCGATCGCAAGGAATTGCTGCGCGGCACCGGCGGAAAAGGCGCACAGAATGGTGGCGACGGGCAGGTGGTGGAATTCCACATGCAGACGGAGCAGCCCTGGGTGCTCAACGCCATCATCAGCCGCACGCGGCACGCCTCGCAGGGCCTGGCCGGAGGAATGCCGGGAGAGGTCGGCAAGTTCCTCGTCAACGGCAAGCCGGTTGGTGCTTCCGGCAAGCTGACCATGCAGCCGGACGATGCCGTGATCTTCGAAACCCCTGGCGGCGGCGGTTATGGCGTGCCCGAAGCGAATTCATCCGCGACAAGTTCTCCAGCACGGACGGAGAAGTGAAAAATCGTTGCCGTGGCATTGGGGAAGCCCCGGAGTGACTGAATAAAGCTCAACAACATCAATCACCTGAGGGAGGAAATTATGAACATCAGGTACAAATTACTCAATGTCTGCGCGGCGCTGGCCGTGGTCGCCGCAATGCCGGCGACCGCCCAGGCCGAGGACGATTATGTCGTAGGCTCCTCGGTCGGCCTGACCGGTTATGCCACGACCGTCGACCGGTCCTGGATCGACGGCGTCAGGATCGGTGTCGACCAGATCAACGCCGAAGGCGGCGTGCTTGGCCGGCAGTTCAAGCTGGTGATGGAAGACAACCGATCCGAGCCGCAGGAAGCGGTCGCCGCCTATCGCAAGATGATTTCTTCCGACAAGGCGGAAGTGTTTCTGAGCGGATGTCTGTCATCCGGCAATTTTGCTGCCGCGCCGATCGTCGTGCGCAAGGACATCCCGATGGTGCTTTGCTCGATCCTGCCCAATGACGACAAGCTGGTGCCATGGATGTTCTCGCTCGTTCCGCACCCCAAATACGAAGTCGAGACCTATTTCTCCTATCTCCGCGACAAGACCGGGATTAGGGAGATCGGCATCCTGTATGACCAGTCGCCCTATGCCGGCTTCACCTTCAAGATCGCCCAGGGATTGGCGGAATCCTATGGCCTGAAAATTGTCGGTGCCGAGCAGTATGTGCAGACCGATGCCGACTTCAGTGTTGTTCTCAAGAAGCTTTATGCCGATGGCGCTCGCGCGCTGGTCAAGATGGGAACCGGCCCGTCCAGTGTGACCGTCGTCAAGAACATCAAGGGACTGGGTCTCGATCTGCCGATCATGGCCAGCACGGATGACCTGGAAATCCTAACTGAAGCCGCCAAGGTAATGGGACCGGACCTCCACTTCGTCGCCTCTCTGACCCAGGTCTATGACGCATTGCCGGCCGATCACCCGATCAAGTCGGTCAGCGGCCCGTTCCTTGCAAAGTGGACCGAGGCTTACGGTTCCCGCGATACCTTATGGGGTGCCCGCGGCTATGACGCCACGCTTGTTCTCGCTGCGGCGATCAAGCAAGCGAACTCGTTCGAGGGTGAAAAGGTGCGTGACGCACTCAATGCCACGAACAATTTCCAAGGCACGAGCAGCATCTACAATTTTGCCGATAACCACAGCGGCGTGACGACGAATCCCTATGTCATGGCGCATATCGTTGACGGCAAGCTGATCGTTCTGAAATGAACGCGAGCGCACCGGAGCCATTGTTGCATTCGGTAGGGTTGAGCGCGAGCTATGGGCACATAGCCGCGCTCAAGCCGACGGATATCTCGGTCGCAACCGGTGAGTTCGTTGCCGTGCTGGGGCCGAATGGCGCGGGCAAATCGACCCTGTTTCGGGCGATCACCCGATTGATCGAGGCGCAGGGCGAGGTCCTGTTCGAGGGGCAGTCGCTGATGCGCAAGCCACCTCACGCACTCGCAAGTCTGGGCATTGCCTATGTGCCGGAAAACCGGGGCATATTCGGCCCGATGACAGTGCACGAGAATCTCGATCTCGGTGCCTATTCGCGTCCTGACCGGGACAGGGCGGAAGTCAGGGTGGATTTCGAAGCCGTCATGACGGTCTTCCCGCGCCTTAAGGAACGGCTGCATCAGGTGGCCGGCTCCCTGTCCGGCGGTGAGCAGCAGATGCTGGCCATCGGCAGGGCCATGATGGTCCGTCCGAAACTCATGCTTCTCGACGAGCCGTCCCTGGGACTTTCGCCGCGTGTCGCCACCGAAATCTTCACCGTGCTCGGGGAACTGAACAAATCCGGCATGACGGTTTTTGTCGTCGAGCAGAAAGCGCCGCTGGCGCTGTCGCTCGCCCAGCGCGCCTATGTCATGCGCACGGGAAAGGTCATCGCGACGCCCGATCCCAGGAGCGTCATGTCGGTGGAGGCCATGGCGCAACTTTATCTTGGGGAGATGTCACAATGATCGTTCCTCGAAAAATGCTCTCCGGCAACGCCAACTGGTTTGCCCTGGTGCTCACGGCTGCCCTGCTTGTCGCACCATTCCTGATCGCGGAGCAGTTCGTCGCCGCCCTTGTCATGGCCGCGATCTACACCGTCATGACCACCGGCTTGAACCTTTTCATGGGATATACCGGGCAGATCTCGTTCGGTCACAACAGCTTCGCGGCGATCGGTGCCTATGGCTGCGCGGTGTTCACCATCGACATGGGTATGCCGCCGCTTTTGGCGGTGGTCCTGGCGGCGTTGCTGACCGGGGTCGTGGCGTTTCTGGTCGGCTATCCGACCCTCCGGCTTCGAGGGCACTACCTGGCGATGGCTACCCTGGCGCTCGGGCTGATGACCGTCGAGATCCTGACCCAGTGGAAATCGGTCACGCAGGGCATGTTCGGCATTTCAGGTATCCCGCCATTGGGGATCGGACCGTGGGAGCTGTCCGACGACCTGTCCTACTACTTCGTCTACTGGGGGATCGCGGGGATTGTCATCTGGATGGTGCATCGCATCTTCAGATCCAGGCTTGGCTTCGCCCTGCGGGCTGTCTCGGGCGATGAAGCTGCGGCACAGTCGCTGGGCATCGACATTGCCCGCTACAAGCTGATCGCCTTCATCCTGTCGGCGATGATCATCTCGCTCGCCGGCTCGATGTTCGCGCTGTTCATCTCCTTCATCAGTCCGGACGTGTTCGGCCTCTACATGGTCATCCTGCTGTTCACCATGCTGTTCGTGGGTGGAGTCAACACCAAGTTCGGTCCCATGCTCGGGGCGATCGTCATCACGATCCTTCCCGAGACCCTGCGCAGCTTCAACAGCGCACGTGAGTTCATCTACGCCACGTTGCTGCTGCTTATCCTGATCTTCGCGCCGCGCGGCCTTGCGGGTATCCGCGAGCTGCTTGCGCGCCTTGCTGCTCGAAGGGGAGGCGCCGGCGCGATCAACCACGAGGTTTCGCAATGACGGCGATGCTCGGAGTGGAGGCTCTGTCCAAGAGCTTCGGCGGATTGGCGGCGGTCGGCGATGTGTCCTTCTCCATCAGGAAGGGAAGCATTTCGGCGATCATCGGACCGAATGGCGCGGGCAAGACAACCCTGTTCAACCTTGTCACGGGATTTCTGCGTCCGGACAAGGGCGAGGTCTATCTGGCCGGCAGGGAACTGACAAACCTGCCGCCGCACAGGATTTCGGCGGCAGGTGCAGTGCGAACGTTTCAGCTCGTGAGACTGCTGACGGAAATGACGGCGCTGGAAAACCTCATGGTGGGCGCCCACCTGCGCTCGCGCGGCGGTCTGTGGGCGGCGATCGCCAGGCCCAGATGGGCGCGAATCCAGATGAAGGAACTGGAAGAGCGCGGCATGCAACTGCTGGAACTCGTCGGCCTGTCGCAGAAGGCGCACGAGCTGGCCGGCAACCTGACCTACGGTCAGCAACGCCTGCTCGAAGTCGCGCGTGCATTGTCGGCGCGGCCGTCATTACTCATGCTCGACGAGCCCGCGGCCGGTCTCGACCGTTCCGAGACGGAAGAACTCGCCAGGGTTCTGCATCGCATCCGCGACGACGGGGCGACGGTGCTGTTCATCGAGCATGACATGAACATGGTCATGAGCACGGCCGAGCACGTCGTCGTTCTCGATTTCGGCCGCAAGATCGCGGAAGGAACGCCGGACGTGGTGCAGTCCGACGAGAAGGTCATCGAAGCCTATCTTGGCGGTGTGTAACGCGGACCCGGGAGGAGTTATTCCATGTATGATCTGTCAACATTGCTGCAGTTTCTGGTGAGCGGGATAAGCGTCGGCTGCATCTATGGCCTGGTCGGCATCGGCTATTCGGTGCTCTACAATTCCAGCGGCATCATCAATTTTGCGCAGGGCGGCTTCGTGATGCTCGGCGGCATGCTGACCTATGTGCTCTATACGCTGGCCGGCTTGCCGCTCGTGATCGCCATTCTGGGCGCCATCGCACTGGTCAGCGTTCTGGGCCTGCTCATCGAATGGCTGGTCATCCGTCAGTTGCGCGTCCGGCACGCCTCGGCGTTCATCATGATCCTGGCGACACTTGCCTGTCAGATACTGATCGAGAACGCGACCCTGCATTTCATCGGCGACCGACCGCAATATCTTCCCGAATTCACGCCGGGCGATCCGCTGCAGGTTTTTGGCGTATCCGTCAGCCTGCAGGTAATCTGGATCGTGGGCATATCCATCCTGCTCGTTGCCCTCCTCCGCCTGTTGTACGACCACACCAGGATAGGGCGTGCCATGCGCGCCTGCGCCATCAATCCCGAAATGGCCTCCAGCCTGGGGATCAGGGTGGAGTACATGGTGGCGGCAGGCTTTCTGCTGAGTGCGGCGCTCGGTGCCATTGGCGGGGTCTTGATCACGCCAACCCAATACACCGCGTTCTACGTCGGTATTCCATTTGCGGTCAGTGGCTTCATCGCTGCGATCATCGGCGGTCTTGGCAATCCCACAGGGGCCTTCTTTGGCGGGATCATGCTGGGCGTTTTGCAGTCCTTCGGCGTGGTCTTCTTCGATGCCGGCTACAAGAACGTGGTGGCATTCACCGTCCTGCTGCTTCTGTTATTCTTGAGGCCGCAAGGCCTGTTCAAGTCGCTCGTCGAGTGACCGCCCCCTTCGTCGGTGGGAAACGCATCTGGTCTGTAGTGACGTGATCGGCTCTTCCTTGCCGCCATCGATGCACATGGATCAACCGGACATGGCGCCGATGCACGATACGGTTGGGTACACTTCTAGTTCAGCGGGATAGGGACACAGCCCGGCGAGCACGGCCTGCTTCGCGTTTCCGGCGCTCATCCGGTGGCGGGGCATTGCGGTGACCGGATCGAACCCCGGATATGAGTTCGTCAATGCCATGAAGCCCCGGTGATCCGGTCTGGCGAACATCTCTGGTGATTCATGCGTTCGCTGGCGCAGAGATGTAGTGTCCACAATATGGTCACTAGAACTGCTTTTCCGTTGTGTTCACAAGGCTTGCCGGACACTTAGTGGCGAAGTGATTTTCATGCGGTGGGAGGTCCCGTGAACAATATCGATCTGAACAATCGCGTAGCGGTCGTCACTGGCGGAGCGAAGGGGCTTGGTCAGGCAGTATGTCTGCGTCTCTTGCAAAGCGGTGCCAAGGTTGCGGTCTGGGACGTCGACAAGGATGCGCTCGACCGCGCTGTTGCCGAATACGGGTCAGAGGCAGCGGGATTTATCTGTGACGTTGCCGACGAAGGATCGGTCCGCAAGGCGACAGAGGACACGCTGGCGCGGTTCGGCAAGATCGACATCCTCGTCAACAATGCCGGCATTTCCGGGCCCAACATCAATGGCTGGGAGTACCCGCTCGACGAATGGCGAAAGGTCGTCGAGATCGACCTTTTCGGCGTCTATTACTGCTGTCGTACCATCATCCCCCACATGATGGAGGCGGGATATGGCCGCATCGTCAACATTGCCTCGATATCCGGCAAGGAGGGCAACCCAACCGCGACTCCCTATGCCGCCGCCAAGGCAGGTGTGATGGCCATCACGAAGTCGCTGGGCAAGGAGCTGGTGAAGACGGGCGTGCTCGTCAATGCCATTGCGCCGGCTGCTTTCGAGACCGACATCTTCAAGCAGAACACGCAGGAATTCGTCGACTACATGCTGTCGAAGATTCCGATGGGCCGGTTCGGGCGCCCCGAGGAGCTGGGTGCGCTGGTGGCCTGGCTTGCAAGCGAGGATTGTTCGTTCTCGACGGGTGCCGTATTCGATATCTCCGGCGGCCGCGCGACCTACTGATCCGGTCAGGAAGCGCTCGATACCGAATGCTGCGGTTATCGGCGCGTGACTGGTCGGTCGTTCCAGGGCCTTCCTGGGGCCTCTGGAACCATCGACCTCAATGCGCCGGAAAGGCTGTCCGATCGCTGACAGCGCTTCGGGGATTATTTTCGCAGCTTTGCGCAAGCCTTGCCTGGCATCGATTGGTACGAGGCGGTCGGCCCACAATAGGCCGGCCCGCAAAAGTCTGGAATGCGCCGCCCCGTCGCGCAAACCGGAAAGTGGCGGCTATTCGTTCAGCCGCCGCGCCATGCGCTCGCAGATCGACATCACATCCCCAATGATCTCGTCGACACGCTCTTGGGTCATCCGCTTTTCCATGCCAGAGACCGTAATAGCTCCCATGATCGGGTCTTCCGGAGTCCCGACCGCGACGGCAATGGCCTTTGTCCCGGGGATCAGCCCCCTCTGCCGATAGGCGAAGCCCCGATCGCGCGTTTCCCGTGTGAAGTCGATGACTTCCTGCGCCTTGAACTGGAACGCGGCCAGCCTCTTCTCGTCTTCCTCGATCAGTGCGGTTGATTCTGCATCGGGCAGTTTGGCAAGCATGGCGACGCCCGAGGTGATGCCGCCCAGCGGTCGTCGGTCGCCGACATCGATCGACAGCACCTGGATCGGAAACTGCCCGACGATCCGCGCCAGGGTCAGCACGTCATTCCCGTTACGGATGGAAAAGAACACCGTGTCGTCGACGACGGCGCTTACTTCCTGCAAATAGGGCTCGGCCGCTTGCAGGAAAGGCAGTTTCTGCCCCCGCGCGAGTGCCAGAAGCGGAATCTGTTCGCCAATGACGTAGCGCCCCGATTTTTCGTTTTTCTGGGCAAAGCCCCGCGCCTCCAATGCCGACAATATCCTGTACGTCGTGGGCCTGGCGATGCCGAGATAGGCCGATATCTCCCCCGCCTTCAGGCCCCATTTGGGGCTGTGCCCCATGGCCAGCAAGGTCATGATGTCGAGCGCTCTGGCAATTGCCTGGGCGCCTTCCCTGGGGCTGCTTTCGGTTCTGGTGAGTTTGGAATTCATCGGCTTATCCCGTCTTTGTGTGTCCGTATCGTGGACAACTCTTGCCGAATCTCCTGTCGGGCGCAAGGGATTTGGGCGACAGATGTTCGGGCCAACAGGCAACAACGTCGCGGCTGGGAGGATCTCCATTTCGACGGGCATGACGGAGCCGGGGATAAGAAAATTATCCATCGGAACTGCCGTGCCGCATTCGCCGAACCGGAGAGGAACAGGAGCCGCAGGAGAGAAATTCAGGGTCGGCCGCATTGTCGTTGGCTGGACTCGGGGAGGCAATGCTGCATGCGTAATCAGGACTTGTCGCAGATCACCAGCGACAGGGCGAGAATCGAACTCGCCGCGCGCGATATCTATGACGCTTATTCCAACAGCGCGACCTGCCCACCAATCCGCCGACACCTCGAGCCGCGCGATATCGCCGGTGCCTACGCCGTGCAGGAGGCGAATACCGTACGCTGGCTGTCCGAGGGCAGGCGCCTTTCCGGACGCAAGATCGGGCTGACCGCAAAGAGCGTTCAGAAGAATGCCGGCATCGACCAGCCGGACTACGGCATGCTTTTTGCCGATATGGAGATCGCCGATGGCGATGTCATTGCACCTGACGCGTTGTTCCAGCCAAAGGCTGAGGGAGAGATTGCGTTCGTTCTGGAGCGAGACCTGACGGGCGAGGACCCGTCGCTTGCCGAGGTGGTGCGCGCGGTCGCCTATGCGCTTCCAGCCCTCGAGATCATCGATACCCGCATTGCCGAGTGGGATCTCGATATCGTCGATACCATCGCGGACAACGCATCCAGCGGACTTTACGTGCTCGGTGCGACACCACGAAAAATCGACCAGATCGACATGCTGATGTGCGGCATGGTCATCGAGAAGAATGGCGATGCGGTCTCGTTTGGCGCGGGCATCGCCTGCCTCGGACATCCTCTCAACGCCTTGCGCTGGCTCGCCCGCACCATGGTGCGACTTGGGCGGCCGCTGCATGCCGGCGATGTCGTTCTGTCGGGCGCGCTGGGGCCGATGGTCCGCTCCTATCCCGGCGAGTTCGTCGAGGCCCGCATCAACGGCCTCGGTTCGGTCGGAGTGCATTTCGGACGGGGAGAAGCATCATGAACGATCTCGCCGCGATTGCCGAGCATCTGCACCAGGCGGCGATGGACGCCAAGCCGGTGCCGCAGCTCGAAACAGAGCTGTCCACCGACGAAGCCTATGAGGTGCAGCGACTGTCCATCGACAAGCGCATTGCTTCGGGTGACGCGCATCTCGGTATCAAGATGGGCCTGACCAGCAAGGCAAAGATGGAGCAGGTTGGCGTCAGCGAGATGAGCTGGGGACGCTTGACCGACGGCATGCTGGTCGAGGACGGGGGCGTTCTTTCCCGCAGCCGCCACATCCATCCCAGGGCCGAGCCCGAGATCGCCTTCCGTCTCAAGCGACCGCTCGAAGGCAAGGTTACGACGCTCGAGGCCTATGCCGCGATCGAGAGCGTGGCGGGCGCCGTGGAAATCATCGACAGCCGCTACAAGGACTTCAAGTTCCGCTTTTCCGATTCCGTTGCGGACAATGCTTCCTCCGCCAGTCTGGTGATCGGCAACTGGCACAAGCCCGATGTCGATTTTGCCAATCTCGGCATCAGCCTCGAGGTCGACGGCGAGCCGGTCGAGATCGGCTCGAGCGCGGCGATCCTCGGCCATCCCATTCGCTCGCTCATCGCCGCCGCCAGACTGATGGCGCAGCGCGGCGCGAGTCTAAAGCCCGGCGACATCGTCTTGTCCGGTGGGGCAACAGCCGCCCATCCGCTGTCTGTCGGCGCCTATGTCCGAGCCCGTTTCGAGGCGCTGGGACAAACATCGTTCCACGTTGGGGAGTAACTCACATGCCGCAATACATGGTCATCTGCCGAATGCGGGATCCGCTTGATCCCGAAGTGCAGCGCAAGCGTGCCGAAATTCGTCCCGCCCATATCGAGGGTGCCTCCAAACTGCAGGCCGAGGGCAAGATCCTGCTTGGCGGCATGGTCAAGGACGAGCACGGAAATCCGGCGGGATCGGGCTGCATCTGCAATTTCGAGAGCGAGGAAGCGCTCTGGGAATGGCTGGACAACGACCCCTGGAGGGTCGGTGGCGTCTGGGACACGATCGAAGTGATCCCGTTCAAGGTCGCCGAGCACTTCCTCAATCACTGAAAATCTTGCCTGCATCGATCCGGGAATTCATTCCAATGAAATATGTTCTCCGTCTGCTCGAAGACATCGTTCCATCCTATGCCGACATTTCCTACCTGCCGGCGGCGGCGCGAGCCGTATACACGGTCGAAGGCGGTCTGACGGTCGAGACCCCGGACTCCAACCAGTTCGTGCGAGCCAACACATGCTGGGTTGGCGAGGGCGAGATCTGCTACGTGGCCGGTACGGAGGACAGTCGCGTATTGCGCTGGGAACTCGTTTCGACCGACCTGGCGCATGACGGATGCCTGCGCAGCTCGCCGAAATCGCAATCCCGCCAGCTCAGCCAGTTCGAGATCGATCTCGATTCCAGCATGAGTTGGCTGATGCGCTGCGACCAGGTGACGTTCCAGCCCGGAACGGTGGCGCCGGTACACATGCATCAGGGCCCAGGCCTGCGCTACGTCGTGGTTGGAGAGATCGACGCGATTGGTCCGGGCGGCGTGGCCAAGCTGCACAAGCCGGGCGACAGCTTCATCGAGAATGGCATCGACGAGCCGGTTTATGCGGTCATGCACAAGGAAGAGGTGACCTCGTTCCTTCGTGGCCTTTTGCTGCCCCGTGCCGTAATCGGGCGTCCGTCCACCCGTATCGTGAACAAGGAAGACTGGGATCGCCCCAGGAGCCAGACCTATCACGTCCACGCCGAGAAATTCATCGAACTGCCTTAAGGGGGCGTTCGAACCGAAACTGTAAACCGAAAGAGAGAGAGTTAAGGGAGGAAACCATGACCAGAACTCTTAAGACTGCCGGCACGATTGTCGCCGGAGCACTCGCCGCACTTGTGGCGACGTCCGCCTGGGCGCTGGATCCGCTTGTCGTGCAAGGGGGAGCACCGGCGCCGAACCCGGCCTATCTCAACACCTATGTCGCGCAGGAAGCGGGTTTCTTCGAGGAAGAAGGGCTTGAAGTCGAGGTGCGCTACACAAAGGGTGCCGCTCTCGCCACCCAGCTCACCGCCAGCAACAACGCCGACATCGCCGATGTCACCTTCGAGCCCTATCTGCTCGGCTACGACAAGGGCCTGCGCGGCAAGTTCATCTACAATCGCTATGACGAGTTGATCTACTGGATCGGCGTTCCACAGGACAGCGACATCAAGACCGCGGCTGATCTCGAAGGCAAGAAGATCGGTGTCGCGAGCATGGGCTCGTCTTCCATCACCGTTGCCAGGTCGATCCTGCGCGAGGCCGGTATTGAGCCGACACCATCCATGTTCCTCCCGGTCGGCATTGGCGACCAGGCCATCGCGGCGCTCACCAGCGGACAGGTGCAGGCGCTGTCGCTCTGGGACGCTGTCTACGGCAGCCTCGAGCGTGGTGGCCACAAGCTTCGCTATATCGTCCATCCGCGCGTTGCCGATGCCGGAAATGGCGGCTTTTTCGTCTCCGACGAAACGCTGTCCAGCAAGTCCGGGCAGATCGAAGGCTTCCTCCGCGCCCAGGTCAAGGCGCGTATCTTCATCAAGGAGAATCCCGAAGCTGCAGTGCGTATTTACTGGAAGGTCAACCCGGCTGCCAAACCCCGGGGGAGCGAAGAAGAAGCGCTTGAAAAGGGCCTGGCCGAGATCTCCTTCAAGTCGGCATACTTCAATGATGATACCGTCGATGAGTTCGGTCTGTTCGACATGGAGAAGGTTGCGACATACATGGATATCCTGAAGGCGGAAGGCGTATACTCCGTCGACCTGGGGCCCGACGACCTGGTAACCAACTCCCTGATCGAGAAGGCAAACGATATCGATCCGGAGCCCGTTCGCGAAAAGGCGCGCAACTGGGGCAAGTAAGGCCTGAGGAGCTCTGCAGTCATGCCGGCAACATCAATCAACAGTGAAAGGCTGATCCGGTTCGACCGGGTCGCCAAGGTCTACAACGCTATCGACGGGCGGGCGATTCGCGCCGTGGATTCCGTGACAGCCGATATCGACCGCGGCGAGTTCATTGCCGTCCTTGGCCCGTCGGGCTGTGGCAAGAGCACGCTGATGATGATGCTGGCGGGACTGCTTCGCCCCAGCGAGGGCAGCATCCAGTTCAAGGGTCTGGAAGTGACCGGTCCCCAGGAGGATTTCGGCATCGTGTTTCAGGATGCGGTGCTGTTCCCCTGGCGGACCGTTCGCCAGAACGTCGAGCTTCCCGGCGAGATCGAGGGGCTCGACAAGGCCTCACGGACAAACCACGCCCAGAAAATGATCGATCTCGTGGGGCTTGCGGGTTTCGAGGACAAATACCCGAACGAACTGTCGGGCGGCATGCAGCAGCGCGTGGCGATTGCTCGCGCGTTGTCGCTCAATCCCTCTCTCCTGCTGATGGACGAGCCCTTCGGTGCGCTGGACGCCATGACGCGCGAGCAGATGAATCTGGAGCTGCAGCGCATCAGCCTGGAATCCGGGGCCACCATCGTCTTCGTCACGCATTCCATTTCCGAAGCAGCCTTCCTGGCGGACCGCATTTTCGTGATGAGCGGTCGACCCTCGACGGTAAGGGAGATCGTCCCGATCGATATTCCGCGCCCGCGCGATATCGGACTGATGGCCTCCGACAAGTTCGGAACCTATGTCGCGCATCTGCGTGACCTGCTCGAAGCGAAAGGAGGTGCGCTGTGACCGATCAGGCTGTTCCCGCACCCGACACGCAACCTTCAGGACGCGTCCGGACCGGCGAGATGCCGCAATGGCTCATCGTCTCATTCACCACTGCCGTGCTGCTCCTCATCTGGGAAGCGCTGGTATGGCTGATGCAATTGCCCGCCTTCATCGTCCCGCCGCCGAGCGCCGTGATCATGCGCGTATGGGAAGATCTGATCACCGGGTTCATCCTGCCGCATCTATGGCTGACGTTCCTGGAAGTGCTCATCGGCTTTCTGGTCGCGGCAGCGCTCGGCATCGTCCTTGGCACCGGCATCGCCCTGATCCGGATCCTGGACAAGACGGTTTATCCCTTCGTCCTGGCCTTGCAGACCATTCCCAAGGTCGCGGTCGCGCCGCTGTTGATCATCTGGTTCGGCTACGGCATGCAGTCGAAGGTCGTCACCGCGGCCCTGCTGGCGTTCTTCCCGATCCTGGTGAACGTGGTCGCCGGTCTGCGCACTGGTGACACCCGTCGCATCCTGCTCATGCGGGCGCTGCGGGCCGGTCCGGTCAAGACCTATTTCAAGGTCCGTCTGCCGGCCATGCTGCCATATCTCTTTGCGGGCCTGGAGGTAGGCGTGATCTTCTCGGTCATTGGTGCCGTCGTCGGTGAGTTCATCGGTGCGTCGCAGGGGCTGGGCAGCGTGATCATCCAGCGCCAGGCATTCGTCGATGTGACCGGAGTGTTCTCCGTCCTGGTCTATCTTTCGGCGATGGGCATCCTCATGAGCCTTGTCCTTCGCCTCATCGCACGCCGCTACGCATTCTGGTCGGACACTTCCGCCAGCGCGGTCGGTTAGCAAAAAAGGAAAATCACATGAAACTCCTTCGATTTGGAGAACCGGGGCGTGAGCGGCCCGGAATGCTGGACCACGCCGGTACGATCCGCGATCTCTCGAGCGTCGTTTCCGATATTTCCGGCGATACGATCGACGATGAGACACTGGCGAAGCTCGCGCAACTGGATGTCGCGGGCCTGCCCGAAGTCGACGCTTCGGTCCGCATCGGTCCCTGTGTCGCCAATGTGTCGAAATTCATCTGCGTTGGACTCAACTACGCGGACCATGCCGAGGAGAGCAATCTGCCGATCCCGGAACAGCCGATCCTGTTCCAGAAAGCCGTTTCGGCCATTTGCGGACCGAATGACGATGTCATCCGCCCCAAAACGGCGACCAAGATGGACTGGGAAGTCGAACTGGGCATCGTGATCGGCAAGCGTGCCTCAAATGTCACGGAAGCCGAAGCCAACTCGTGCATCGCCGGCTACTGCGTCGTGAATGATGTCTCGGAACGAGCCTATCAGGCCGAAAGAGGTGGGCAGTGGACCAAGGGCAAGAGCGCCGACACCTTCGGCCCGATCGGTCCCTGGCTCGTGACCCGCGACGAGATCGACGATATCCAGGCGCTCGACATGTTCCTCGACGTGGATGGCGTGCGCCGTCAGACCGGCAACACTTCGACCATGATCTTTTCCGTTCCGTTCATCGTCGCTCACATCAGCGAGTTCATGACCCTGATGCCGGGAGACGTGATCGCTACCGGTACACCTCCCGGTGTCGGAATGGGCATGAATCCCCCTGTCTTCATCGAAGTGGGTCAGACGATGCATCTTGGAATTGCCGGGCTGGGCGAACAGCGCCAGACCGTCGTTCCCTATCGCTGATCGGCGAACGTCGAGACTGGCCGATCGGTGATCAGCTACCGCCTGGCTTCGGCGCGCAGGCGCAGGAAGCTCATCGAAATGTGCGAGCGCCTGATATGGCCGACAGCCACCAGATCGCCCACCTCGATGGCGTCGACGATGTCGGCGACCTCGCGGTGAAAGATCACGATCTCGTTGTGCAGCAGTTCCTCGTACTGGCTCAGGCGTGAGGCCGTCTTCAGCCAGATGCGCGTCGTCTGATAGTAAAGCCGCTCGCTGATCTCGCGCAGCGGCTCGTTGGTCGTCAGCGAATTCAGGAGATGAAAGAACTCCATGTTGATGCGCGCGAACTCGCGGGCGTCGTGACGATCGACAAGCAATGCACAGCGCGCGAGGATGGCGCGGAAGACCTCGATCTTCCCGGCGTCGGGCTGGACGGGTGACAGCCTGCCGATCATCTCCGCCAGTTCGACGCGCAATTGGTAGACCTGCGACAGTTCCTCGACATCGATATCGGTGACGATCGTGCCGACGCCATGGACGGAGCGCAGCAGCCCCTCGGCTTCCAGCTTGACCAGAACGCGCCGCACGGGCGTGCGACTGACGCCGAACTCGACGGCAATGTCTTCCTCGCGCAGCCGTTCTCCTGGCGGATAGTCGAGAAGGCATATCCGGTCCCGAAGCACGCGGTAGATGCGATCGAACCGTTGGCGCGCAGCGCCGTCGGCCGGGCCAGCGACGTCGGCCAGTTCGGTACCTTGCATCTCCTCAAGACTCATCGGCTCATTCTCGACAGCAATTTGTCCAGCATGTCCATGCAGGCCGCCAATTGGTCAAGTTCGATATATTCGTCCGGCTTGTGGGCCTGGGCGATGAAACCGGGCCCGCAGACGACCGTAGACACGCCAGCGCGCTGGAACAGGCCTGCCTCGGTGCCGAACGCCACCACTTGGGGGCTGCGGTCGCCGGTAAGCTCGCAGACGACTTCGCGCGCCTCCGATTCCGACATGACGCGCAGGCCCTCGATCTCGCCGATGGTGTGGGTGACGATTTCAGCTCCGGGCGAGACCGCGCGCATCGCGGGCAGCAATTCATCCGCGACATAGCCGCCGATGTCCTGCTTGAGATAGCTTACGTCGTCCGGTTCGACGGGACGCATTTCCCACTCGACCGAGCAATGGCCGGCGATGATGTTGCGTGCCGAGCCACCGTTCATGTAGCCGACCTGCACTGTCGACCAGGGCGGGTCGAAGCGGCTGTCCGCAGGGGCTCGCCGCTTCAATTCCTCGCCGATGGACAGCAGGCGGGACACGTAGCGCACCGCATACTCGACGGCGTTGACGCCAAGATCGGGCTGCGAGCCGTGGCCCTCCAGACCGGTGAACTCGGTGGTGTATTCGTAGCAGCCCTTGTGCCCTTCGATGACCCGCATGCCGGTCGGCTCGCCAATGATCGTGACGGCGGGGCGCACGCCGGAGCGCTCAATCTCGTCCATCAGTGCACGTGCGCCGAAACAGCCGATTTCCTCGTCATAGGTGAAGGCAAAGTGCAGCGGCCGCTTCAGCTCGGCCGCCGCGAATTTCGGCGCCATGGCAAGACAGCAGGCGATGAAGCCCTTCATGTCGCAAGCGCCGCGTCCATAAAGCCTGCCTTCGTGCTCGCGCATCTCGAAGGGATCGCCGGTCCAGTCCTGTCCCTCGACGGGCACCACATCCGTATGCCCAGAAAGCACGATCCCGCCATCGCCTTCCGGTCCCAGCGTGGCGAACAGGTTCGCCTTGCTTCCGGTTTCGTCGAGGTTGATCGAGATCCTTGCCTCGACATTGCTGAGCAGGTCGGCGGCGTGGGCGATCAGTTCGAGATTGCCATCGGTGGAGACGGTCGGGAAAGCGATCAAATCGCCCAGGATTTCGCGTGTCTTGCCAAGGTCGGTCATCGCGCGATTCGAACCCATCAATCCTTGACGAAGAGTTCGCGCGGGCGGTCGCACAGGCATTCGGCCGGGCCCGTATCGCGGATCAGGATGCTCTCCGTGATCTCCAGGCCCCAGTCCGTCATCCACAGGCCGGGCATGAAGTGAAACGTCATGCCGGCCTGAAGAACCGTATCGTCCTCGCGGCGGAAGGATATCGTCCGCTCGCCCCAGTCGGGCGGGTAGGAAAGTCCGATCGGGTAGCCGCAGCGCCCGTCCTTTTCGATGCCCGCCCTTTCGAGCGAGCGGTACAGGGCGTCGGCTACGTCGCCGGCGCGATTGCCGGGCCGTGCCGCCTCGAGCCCCGCTTCCAGTCCCTCGGCCAGGGCCTTTGCCGCGTCGGTCATCTCGGCGGGCGGCTTGCCGAGGAACACCGTCCGGCAGAACGGCGTGTGATAGCGCCGGTAGCAGCCCGCGATCTCGAAGAACGTTGCCTCCCCCGTCGAAAAGGGCCTGCCATCCCAGGTCAGATGCGGGGCGGCCGCGTCGGTGCCGGAGGGCAGCAGCGGCACGATCGCGGCGTAGTCGCCCCAGATCGGATCACCGGCATCGCCCACGCCTCGCACAGCGTCCGACAGGATGTCGGCGACCAGCTCGTTCTTGTTCAGGCCCGGCTCGACCCGCTCGACGATGCCGTCGACGATCTTTTCGGAGATGCGCGCGGCCTTGCGCATGAAGGCGATCTCCTCGTCCGACTTGACGGCACGCTGCCAGTTGACCAGCGCGGTCGCATCGACGAAATCCGCATCGGGTAATTCTTCGCGGAGCACCAGATAGGCCTTGGCCGAGAAATAGTAATTGTCGAGTTCGACGCCGATGCGCTTCGATCCGTAGCCGAAATCGCGCAGGCGCGCGGCGAGTTCCTGCATCGGGTGGCGCACCGTCGACTGGACGTAATTGTCGGCATAGCCGGCGACGCGGTCGTCGGCCATCCATACGGTGCGCACCGCGCCATTCGCATCCTGGATTCGGCCCCACCAGACCGGGTCCGCGTCGTGGAAGACCAGCACGCCCTGATGGACGTAGAAAGACCAGCCGTCATAGCCCGTCAGCCAGGCCATGTTGGACGGGTCCTCGATGAACAGGACGTCGATTTCGCGGGTCGCCATTGCCTTCCTTACCTTGGCGAGGCGGCGGTCATATTCGGCTTTCGAGAATGGCAGATGCTCGGCGGACATGGCGGTCGTTTGATCCCTGAGTGGCACGAAGCCCGTTTATTGTGCACATCTATGGTTTTTCAGGCGTTGAATTGGGAGAATGACGCCCTTTTCCAGCCGAAAGACCCATTGACATCCTCTAAATCAACATGGTGTTGTACACAACTAGAATAAAAGAGGCGAAC